>NZ_CP096147.1:2500-302500 GCF_026016445.1 Cognatishimia activa
GCTGAAACGAACAGAGTTGTCCAAGTCAAGTACACTAACCCGAGCAATCGAGAGATTGCTCATTTGTTCTTTGCCTTCCAGGCGGGGCCGACCGACATCGGCAGTCTGGGTTCCAAGGTAAAGAGCGGGAAATTATGTATGACTTTTGGTTCAGATCGAAGATCTTAAGCTTGCCAGCTCAAAGATCACCGTCAGACATGATGAGTTACCAAGCGCTCAAGTAGCGAAGCGGTAGCGCATCAGATTATGTCTTTCTATTTCTGGATCAAATCAAGCGCGAGAAGGGCGTTTGGTGGATGCCTTGGCAGTAAGAGGCGATGAAAGACGTGATACTCTGCGATAAGTCATGGTTAGCTGAGAATAAGCTTTGACCCATGAATTTCTGAATGGGGGAACCCACCTGACAGTTTGTTATAAAATGCTCTGCATTTTATAACTTGCTGAACCAGGTACTTAAGACCTGAATACATAGGGTTTTAAGAGCAAACCCGGGGAACTGAAACATCTAAGTACCGGAGGAAAGGAAATCAATTGATACTCTGCTAGTAGCGGCGAGCGAACGCGGACCAGCCAAGCCTTGAATGTGACTAGAACCTGTTGGGAAGCAGGGCCATAGCGGGTGATAGCCCCGTATAGGAAGCATGATGGGATGTATTAAGTAGGGCGGAACACGTGAAATTCTGTCTGAAGATCGGAGGACCACCTTCGAAGGCTAAGTACTCCTTACTGACCGATAGCGAACCAGTACCGTGAGGGAAAGGTGAAAAGCACCCCGACAAGGGGAGTGAAACAGTACCTGAAACCGAACGCCTACAATCAGTTGGAGGCCCCTTGAGGGCTGACAGCGTACCTTTTGTATAATGGGTCATCGACTTAGTGTATCTAGCAAGCTTAAGCCGTTAGGTGTAGGCGCAGCGAAAGCGAGTCTTAATAGGGCGATTGAGTTAGATGCATTAGACCCGAAACCGAGTGATCTAGGCATGACCAGGATGAAGGTAAGGTAACACTTACTGGAGGTCCGAACCCACACCTGTTGAAAAAGGTCGGGATGAGTTGTGCCTAGGGGTGAAAGGCCAATCAAACTCGGAGATAGCTGGTTCTCTGCGAAATCTATTTAGGTAGAGCGTCATCCGAATACCCCGGGGGGTAGAGCACTGAATGGGTAATGGGGGCCCACAGCCTTACTGATCCTAATCAAACTCCGAATACCCGGGAGTACTAGATGGCAGACACACTGCGGATGCTAACGTCCGTAGTGGAGAGGGAAACAACCCTGACCTACGACTAAGGCCCCTAATTCATGGCTAAGTGGGAAAGCAGGTGGGACGACCAAAACAACCAGGAGGTTGGCTTAGAAGCAGCCATCCTTTAAAGATAGCGTAACAGCTCACTGGTCTAAATAAGTTGTCCTGCGGCGAAGATGTAACGGGGCTCAAGCCATGAGCCGAAGTCTAGGATGCACATAGTGCATGGTAGCAGAGCGTAGTGTGACATAGTTCCAATCCTCTTTAGCATTCTTCGGAATGTCATGGAGGATATGGAGCTTTCGATGAAGCGGGCGCGTGAGCGATCCCGTGGAGAGATCACTAGTGAGAATGATGACATGAGTAGCGACAAAGAGTGTGAGAGACACTCTCGCCGAAAGTCCAAGGGTTCCTGCTTAAAGCTAATCTGAGCAGGGTAAGCCGACCCTAAGGCGAGGCCGAAAGGCGTAGTCGATGGGAACCAGGTTAATATTCCTGGGCCAGATGGAAGTGACGGATCGTGAAGGTTGTTCACCCTTATTGGATTGGGTGGGCCGCTAATCGGTTCCTGGAAATAGCTCCATCATGAGATCGTACCTAAACCGACACAGGTGGACTGGTAGAGCATACCAAGGCGCTTGAGAGAACGATGTTGAAGGAACTCGGCAAAATACCTCCGTAAGTTCGCGAGAAGGAGGCCCAGTTTCTACGCAAGTATTGACTGGGGGCACAAACCAGGGGGTGGCGACTGTTTACTAAAAACACAGGGCTCTGCGAAGTCGCAAGACGACGTATAGGGTCTGACGCCTGCCCGGTGCCTGAAGGTTAAAAGAGGGGTGAGAGCCTCGAATTGAAGCCCAGGTAAACGGCGGCCGTAACTATAACGGTCCTAAGGTAGCGAAATTCCTTGTCGGGTAAGTTCCGACCTGCACGAATGGCGTAACGACTTCCCCGCTGTCTCCAACATCGACTCAGCGAAATTGAATTGCCTGTCAAGATGCAGGCTTCCCGCGGTTAGACGGAAAGACCCCGTGCACCTTTACTACAGCTTCACACTGGCATCAGGCCATGCATGTGCAGGATAGGTGGTGGGCATTGAAACCGGAACGCCAGTTCCGGTGGAGCCTCCCTTGAGATACCACCCTTGCATTGCTTGATGTCTAACCGCGGTCCGTTATCCGGATCCGGGACCCTGTGTGGCGGGTAGTTTGACTGGGGCGGTCGCCTCCTAAAGCGTAACGGAGGCGCGCGAAGGTTGGCTCAGAGCGGTCGGAAATCGCTCGTTGAGTGCAATGGCAGAAGCCAGCCTGACTGCGAGACTGACAAGTCGAGCAGAGTCGAAAGACGGCCATAGTGATCCGGTGGTCCCGAGTGGAAGGGCCATCGCTCAACGGATAAAAGGTACGCCGGGGATAACAGGCTGATACTGCCCAAGAGTCCATATCGACGGCAGTGTTTGGCACCTCGATGTCGGCTCATCTCATCCTGGGGCTGGAGCAGGTCCCAAGGGTACGGCTGTTCGCCGTTTAAAGAGGTACGTGAGCTGGGTTTAGAACGTCGTGAGACAGTTCGGTCCCTATCTGCCGTGGGTGTAGGATACTTGAGAGGAGTTGCCCCTAGTACGAGAGGACCGGGGTGAACGATCCACTGGTGGACCTGTTGTTGCGCCAGCAGCAGTGCAGGGTAGCTATGATCGGACAGGATAACCGCTGAAGGCATCTAAGCGGGAAGCCCCCCTCAAAACAAGGTATCCCTGCAGGCCGTGGTAGACCACCACGTCGATAGGCCGGAGATGTAAGTGCAGTAATGCATTCAGTTGACCGGTACTAATGGCCCGATAGCTTGATTTGATCCAGTAATAGACAGACATCACTGGAACCAAACAAGTCATACACAACACAATCAGTAATACTGACTTGGACAACACCGAATAAGTTTGAATTGGCTAAAGCCAATATCAAACTGCTTATCTATTTACTCGGTTTGGTGATCATAGCACGAGTGAAACACCCGGTCCCATTCCGAACCCGGCCGTTAAGCACCGTTGCGCCGATGGTACTGCATCTTAAGGTGTGGGAGAGTAGGGCATCGCCAAACCTAGTAAATAGATAAACAAAAATATGTATCTCTCATAAACGATGATACATCTATTCGACCTTGACGCGGGATGGAGCAGCCCGGTAGCTCGTCAGGCTCATAACCTGAAGGTCGTAGGTTCAAATCCTACTCCCGCAACCAGGTCGAATATCCAATACACAGCCCGTTAAGACTACAATTGACCCCCCAGATGTTCCGGCGGACATTGGTCCTCCTGACCAACTCCTAATCGCCTACACTGCTTAACGCCTTCACCTCCTCAGGCGCATAACCTGAAGGTCGTAGGGTTGAGCAGCCTCATCTGACTGGTCCAGTTTGATTGTTAGTGCATGATCGGCCTCTGATCCATCGGTATGATGGTTTCTCGCCAGCTATGTTTACCGGAAACGAGATTTCAACTTCTCCGACTGCTAAGGACGCGTGGGATTGCGAATTCCGCGCAAGTGCTGGAGGAACTTGATCGCTTGCGATCGAGAGTTCGGAGAAAGTTGGCTTCGGAGCGACGACCGTTTCTCCACGCTCTCACCTAGCCGCCACGCACCATTTTCGAACGAGGCATTCATCGCCCCAATCTCAGCGGCGATGGTTCCGATGTGTTGGTCTTCATCCAGAATCCGCCCTACCACCTCTCTATTTAGGTCATATGGCCAGATATATTTTCCATTGGGTGAGGTCTCGACCTCAAATCCCCAGATCGTGCGCTGTGTCATGATACCATCCTTTTGGGGCAAGGTATCAGGTGCTGGTTTTCCACATTAGTCAGAATGATAGGTATCTTTTGCAACGCTTACCTCAAAACAACAAATGCAACTAATGAAAATCGCGGTGTGAGGTCTTTTGTGGCTCGAAGAGGATTAATCGAAAGGCAGTTGGCGCGGTTTAGCTCTACGCAACAAAATCAAATCTTTAATTCTACCCTTCAGGCTTCTCGGTGGCAGAATTTCGGTGTTCATTTCAAATGTTGTACCGGTCAAATTGCGTTGCTTTTGCAGAGCCAGATCAACGCCCCACTCAGCTGCGATTTCAGGAGATAACCCTTGTGGTATTCCCATTTGAGTGTTGAGCATTCCAGGCATCCACTCATTGATTACGATATCTGGAAAGCGGTCTTTTAGATCAGCAATCATCGCCTTCGTGAAAAGGCGTGAAGCGCCTTTGGACACGGAGTATGCAGAAGCTCCGGGCAGGGGGTGCTCTCCTGCAAATGTTGAGACATTCAATATGCGCCCTTTACCACTTGCCTTCATGTTTTCCAAAGCAGCAAGCGAACAGGAAACAACTCCACCAAAGTTCACGTTGCAGGTGCTGAAATAGCTTTCAGCCGTTTCATCCAGAAGATCACGCTGCGGATAGATGGCAGCGTTATTGATCAGAAGGGAAATGTTGCCGTGTTGATCGATGATTTGTCTGAAAACCTGTCGTACAGCTTCAGGGTCGGCGACATCCAATTGGTAAGCAAAGGCTCGATCCTCCGAGAGTGAGACTGTTTCATCCAATCGCTCTTTTTGACGTCCAATTGCCACACAGCGATAGCCCTTTTCACTGAGCTTCAGCACCATTGCGCGGCCCAATCCCGAGCCTCCGCCAGTGACGATGACGATACCTTCATCAGGCTGGATCATCATAGTTCCTCCTTTCCTGCATCCACAATTTTTGAGGCAACGCGCAGGGCGTTCGCAGCGATGGTTAGGCTCGGATTCACGCCCATCGATGTGGGCATGAACGACGCGTCTGTAACCCAAAGGTTCCTTAGACTATGACCCCGGCAGTTTTCATTGATGACCGACGTCTTGGGATCAAATCCAGAGCGCAGCGAACCGCATGGATGTCCAAAATTTAGTTGGGGCGAAAGGTTGAGGGGAAGTCGCTTCAAACCCTTGGTTCCCTTCCAAATAGCACGTCTGAATGCCTTGCGGCGGGCGTGAAATTCATCGTGATAATGGTATTCGATTTGAATGCGGTCCGGGTCAGAAGGATCATGAAGCACGCGGTTTTCCCGATAGGGCAGGTCTTCAAGCAAACCGACAAAGATTTGCGCATCGCCAAACAGCTTTTCCGAGATGACAGCAGGTAGGCGTAAAAAATCACGACCCATCCGCCAATTCTTCAGGCGGGATCGCGACATCATCTGGCAAAGATAGTGATGAATTTCGCCATAAGAGGCCTTCACCCCCATTGATTGGAAGCTGCCCTGTCTACGGTTGCCCGACAAATAGAAATCTCGCAACGCGATTGCTTTGGTAGGCATTTGACCGTGCAGCTTTTGTTTTGGCCAGAGTGCATAGAGCTCATTGGCATGAAACATGATGTGCCGGCCAACCAAATCCATCTCATTACATGGTCCTGCTGGCCATAGTTCGCACGCAGAATTCAAAAGAATTTTAGGGGAGCCATAGGCACCAGCAGCGAGCACGAAATGATCTGCGGTGAGCTGCAGCGCTTCGCCATGCAAGTTGATTTCTATGGCCTGAACAGAAGAATCCAACCCTATAAGACGAGTGACCCTCGCTTCGGACAGCAGAAATGCATTGCCTGTTGCCAAAGCAGGCTCTACGCCAGCTGAGCGCGCATCTAGTTTCGGGTGATCAGAGAGGCAGGACGTATTGTCGGTTGGATCAGGAGAGCCTGCAGTGTGCGCGTGATAGGGGTGAAGCCCTGCGCTTTTTAAGCTCTTAATGAGGTTAGCTTCGCCCTCCGTAAATGATGGGGCATTTTCTAGGTTTGATTGGCTTTCGGGCGATAACGGGTCTTGAGAACCATAAACCTCAAATTGACGTGTGGCGCGATCAAACCACGGGCGCATCTCATTATATGAAGTCGGCCAGCCATTGGTCGGGTGGGGAATATCTTCTGAATGGTCGAGGTCATTCCGCGTAGGGCGCTCTAATGTACCCGCATAAAAGGTTGATGAGCCACCGACGCTTGCACCGACCGGGCCGAAGAACTCTGATGTTTCGCCATCAATCTTGGCTGAAATTGGTTGGGGCCAAAGCCCACGCGCAAGCCTTGCTGCTGGAAGAATGGCGTCTGACAGTTGGTTGGTTTGCGCTCTTGGAAGGGATTTTCCATATTCAATAAACAGAACCTTTTTCCCAGCCTCAGCGAGCGCACGTCCAGCTGAGCCGCCGCCAATTCCTGCGCCGATTACAATGACATCCCAATGTGTGTCTGCGTATGGATGGCTCATTTTCCATCCCCCCCAAAGATCGGGTCAAACACGGACCTTACGCGAATTGCAGCACTATTGGTGAGGTGGTTGTTGTCAAAGTACTGTCCTACGTTTTCATGTACGGCAGAGCAAAGCCCGTCATCACAGAGTTCATCCCAAATACTTATCAACTGAAGCTTTCCTTGGGTCTCAAGCATTTCCCATACGCGATTGGGTTCGGTTTGGCGCGCTTCAGTAATTGGGACTGGAATGGTCGGATTTGCACGTTCGATGCGTGCGAGTGGTTGATCCTTCAGAGCCAAAGATCGAGCGGCGATGCGACTGTCGTAGTCTGCGATTTCGGGTGGCTGCTGCATCACATAGATGTTCAGCCCTAGAGCGTTTAATTTGGTCACCGTGGCATCAGCAGCGAATGTCAACGTGTCCGCTTGTTCGTTTTCTGGATGCTCGGGAGCCCAGACACGGATCTTATTGTGTTGGTCGAGCCCTGTTCCGGTACCGGTCCAGTAATAGGACCAGCGGCCAATGAGCAAAACGCGTTTCAGACCGGGCATTTCTGCAATGGCAGCCTCGATCTGCTGATTAGACACGCCACATTCCGCGTTTTGACTTGGTGTCGCTGCGGTTTCTTCTTTTTCGATCCCAAAGAATGGAGCGCAGCCGGCACGCCAAATGATGACGCCTGGTACCTTGGCCTCAAGGCTCGCAAGATCCAATCCTTCGCGCATGGCGCGCACATGGCTGTCGCCCCAGACCAGAATCTCTGGATCGCCTTCCGGGCCGATGGGGCAGAGCTCAATGCCTTCCAGCGCCCCATTTTCTGCGATGTAGCAACGGCTCCAATCTTGTAAGAAGTCCGCAGTGGCGTTGATGTGAATCTGCGCTTGGTCAGAGAAACGCGTGACGATGCCGTCGCGTTTGAAAATCACGCCTGACGCAGCAAGTGCGAGCACCGAGAGTGCGGCAGTGCCCAGGAATATCTTGCGACCACTGATGCGAGTGTTTTGACGAACGGGAGTTTCAATATAGCGCCAGCTTAGAGTGGCGATAAGGATGCTTATGAGCAGCCAAAGTGAAAGCTCAAATAGGCCCAGCTCGTCGCCACGCAGGTAGAGAGCCAATACGAGGATCGGCCAATGCCAGAGATAGAGCGAATAAGAAATACGCCCGAAGAAAGTCGCAAGTTTTCCTGAAAGGGCGGTGTTAACGACGTTATTGGCGTTACCATTGAGGAGCAACAAAACCGTGCCGACTACTGGGAGCAGGGCGAAGTAGCCGGGAAAATATGCCCCGGCCGGGATGATCAGAAATCCTAAGCAGATACTCAAAAGACCAATCAGTGAAACACTGGCATGCAATGTCGGAGCTGAAGAGCGCTCAGCAAAAAAGATTGCAAGCAGGACGCCAGAGAGCAGTTCCCACGCACGGAAGGGAAAAAGGAAGAATGCAGCAGTAGGGTAGCTCGGAGTTAGCAATACACATGCTAGAAGTGATATGATCCATAGAAGAACGAGCGTCGCGAGGAAGCTTCTTCTCGCCCATGCCAGACCCAAAAAGAGCAACGGAAGAACGATGTAGAATTGTTCTTCAACCGCCAAAGACCAGGTGTGCAATAGGGGTTTTTCTTCAGAAGCGGTGTCGAAGTAGCCAGCGCTTCTGAAGAAAAGGACATTGGAAAGATAAACCGTTGTGGCGATCGCAGATTTTGCGAATTCTCGATATTCGAATGGTAAAAGGATCAGCCAACCGATCGCCATTGTCACAAACAGCATCGCGAAAAACGCCGGGGCTAGCCGTCGAAAACGGCGGATGTAAAACGCGAAGATATCGATCCGGCCAGTTGCGCGATGTTCTCGCAAGAGGATGCCTCCGATCAGGAATCCTGAAATAACAAAGAACACGTCAACGCCGGTAAAACCGCCCTGAATTGGTGCGCCATAATGGTAGAGCACGACCGACAAGACCGCGATGGCGCGCAAGCCATCAATCTCCGGTCGATATGGCAAATGGGGTTGCTCTGTCATCACTCACTCGAACGCCTCAAAATCATCGCCCTCATGGGCATGTGTTTGACGCTTAGATTTCTTATTTCGCTAGAGATTAGCTGGATGCAGCTCTACAAATCAATTGAGACGAAGATAAGTCAAGAAACTGCGATTTCTGCAGCCGAGAGCGAGGAGCTTGGATGTTCTAATTGGAAACGAAAACGGACCCCCGATGAGGGAGCCCGTAAAGTACTCATTCAGATGGCTTAGTGGCCTGCAATCTGCTTGGCTTTTTCCACCAAAACTTCGGCCTGGCGAATGGATGCGTAATCGATCAGGCGGCCGTCCAAAGATACCGCACCTTTGCCTGCTGCTTCGGCTTCCGCCATGGCTTCCAGAATACGCTGCGCCTTGGTGATTTCCGCGTCAGATGGGCTCATGACTTCGTTGGCCAGAGCGATCTGGCTTGGGTGAATTGCCCATTTGCCTTCACAACCCAGAACTGCTGCGCGTTTCGCTGCAGCGCGGTAGCCGTCTGCGTCTTGGAAGTCACCGAATGGACCGTCGATTGGGCGCAGACCGTTCGCACGTGCCGCCACAACCATACGTGCCAGAGCGTAGTGCCACATGTCGCCCCAGTGGGTTTCACGAGAGCCGTCATCTGCAGGATCGGTCAAGACGGAGTAGTCTTTGTTTACGCCGCCGATGATGGTGGTACGTGCGCGTGTTGATGCCGCGTAGTCTGCAACACCAAAGTGCAGGGACTCGTTGCGTTTGGAGGCTGCAGCGATCTCGTGAACGTTCTGCATGCCAAGCGCAGTCTCGATAATGTGCTCAAAACCAATGCGCTTATTGTAGCCTTTTGCGTCTTCGATCTGAGTAACCATCATGTCGACCGCATAGACGTCGGCAGCTGTACCAACCTTCGGGATCATAATCAGGTCAAGGCGTTCGCCTGCCTGTTCAACCACATCAACAACGTCGCGATACATGTAATGGGTGTCCAAGCCGTTGATACGCACGGACATGGATTTGTTGCCCCAGTCAATCTCGTTCAGCGCTTGGATGATGTTTTTGCGAGCCTGTTCTTTTTCGTCCGGCGCAACTGCGTCTTCCAGGTCGAGGAAGATCACGTCCACATCGGACTCAGCCGCTTTTTGGAACATGCCTGGCTGGCTGCCTGGTACGGCCAGTTCGCTGCGGTTTAGACGCCCTGGCGCCTGTTCAATTGGGTGAAAACTCATGGACCTAACTCCTCCGACAATTCGGTGTTGCTCTCGCACGGTGCATTCCGGCTGGTCACGGAAAGTAGGTGTGATTCTCATTTTAGAAGTATCAAAAAGCGTACCACGATACCGCGTCTGCGACAGATAACGTTAACGCTGAGGGTGATCTTGTATGATTATTTCCTGTCGGAAACAACGTGCACAAATGCATACAAAAAAGGGCGGATGCGAGGTCCGCCCTTAGGGTCAATTTGTGATTCCTTATGCCTCGAGTTTTTCGAGGTGACAGGCCTTTTGACGATCCCCGAAGTAGGCTGGCTCCGGGCGCACCTCCAAGCAGCGATCAAACCGTTTTGGGCAGCGTGATTGGAACAGGCAGCCAGTAGGCAGGTTCAATGGACTTGGAAGGTCGCCGTCCAGAATTTCTGGATCAAGCTTGGCATCTGGGTCGGGGACTGGGACTGCTGACAGAAGCGCACGCGTGTAAGGGTGCTGTGGGTTTTGTACTAAGACATCCGCCTGCGCCTTTTCCATCATGCCACCCAGATACATCACAAGGATTTCGTCAGAGATATGGCGCACGACACCAAGATCATGTGCGACAAAAATCAAAGTGAGCCCCATGTCTTGCTGCAAGTCCTGAAGCAGGTTCACCACTTGCGCCTGGATGGATACGTCCAAAGCAGAGACAGGTTCGTCACAGAGCAGCACCTTGGGTTCTGCCGCTAAGGCGCGTGCGATACCGATCCGTTGGCACTGGCCACCAGAAAACTCATGCGGATAGCGGTTGGCATTGCGGCGCGGAATGCCGACGCGGTCGAGCAGGGCATGCACACGGGTCGCGCGTGCGGCTGCATTCATCTCTGGAAAGAACATGACCAGCGGTTCGGCTATAATCTCACGGATAGTCATGCGCGGGTTCAGGGAGGCTACAGGATCTTGAAAGATCATCTGTACCTGACGCCGCAGGGCCTGCACATCTTTGCGAGAATTGTAGTCGACCTGTTTACCTTCCAAATGCACGGTGCCGCCGGAAGGTTTCACCAGACCGGCAATGGATCGAATAAGCGTGGACTTGCCACATCCACTTTCGCCGACAACACCCAAAGTCTGCCCTTTTTCGACAGAGAAGGTCACACCATTGACCGCTTTCAGAACCGAAGCGGTGGACCACGGCCATTTTTTGGATTGCAGCAGTTGAAACTGGACCGAAAGATCCTGAACAGAGAGCATTTCAGTCATCAGTTCAACTCCTCAACTGGGCGCAAGCACGCGCGTTGGTGGCGGCCGATATTCAGTTCCGGCAATTTATCAAAGCAAGGTTCACGAGAATCCGAACAACGATCCGCAAAAGGACATCCTGTTGGCGGCGTTAGCTGATTGGGTGGCTGACCTGGGATGCTCTGTAGCTTGGCGTCATGTGCATTGATGTTTGGAACGGCCCGCATCAGACCACGGGTATAGGGATGGCTTGGCGCGGCAAAGATTTCACGCGTGTCAGCGCGCTCCATTACGCGACCGCCATATAGAACTAGCGTCTCATCGCAGAAGCCTGCGACCACGCCCAGGTCGTGGGTGATCAACATGATCGAGCTGCCATATTCCTTTTGAATGTCATCAAGCAGCCGCATGATTTGAGCCTGTACGGTCACATCCAGAGCCGTTGTCGGCTCATCTGCAAGGATTAGCTTCGGACGGCAGAGCAGAGCCATTGCAATTACGATCCGCTGACGCATGCCGCCGGAAAACTCATGCGGGTAGCTTTGCAGACGGTTTTTTGCGTCTGGGATTTGCACCGCATCCATGGCTTCCAGCACGCGCGCGCGTGCAGCGCGACCGCGCAAACCTTCGTGCAGCTCCAGAACCTCATTTAGCTGGCGCTCAACCGTCATGTAAGGATTGAGCGAGCTCATCGGGTCTTGGAAGATAATCCCAATTTCCTTGGCGCGGATTTTGTTGATCCGCGACACCGGCATATCCAGCAGGTTCTGGTCGTTGAACAGGATGCGACCGCGAGTTTCGGCGTTTTTCGCAAGCAAACCAAGGATCGACAGGGCGATCTGTGATTTGCCTGACCCACTTTCCCCCACGATGGCCAGCTTCTGCCCCGCCTCGATGTCAAAGCTGACATCATTTACAGCGTGCACAAAGCCATCGGGTGTACGGAAACGGATCGATAGATCTTGGACAGAGAGCATGGTCTTAACGCTCCTTCGGATCAAGCGCGTCCCGAAGGCCGTCGCCGATGTAGTAAAGTGAGACCTGCGCCACCACAAAGAAGGCCGCCGGGAAGGCAAGCTGCCAGAGTGTGCCGAAGGTCATGGTTTTTGCACCCTCAGAAATCAACGCACCCCAGCTGGTGTTCGGTTCTTGAATACCAACACCCAGGAAGGACACGAGGCTTTCCATCATGATCATCTCTGGGATCGAAATCGACATGTAGATCACAATCACCCACAGCATGTTGGGCAGGATGTGTTTGAAGATGATCCGTGCATCGCTCATGCCGAGCATACGGGCTGCGTCTACGAACTCTTTGTTTTTCAGAGTCTGCACTTGACCACGCACGATCAACAGACCCGCGGTCCAGTTGATAATGATCATAACGATAATCATCTGCTCAATGGAACGACCAAAGAAGGCCTGCCAGACGACGAAGAAAATGATGTATGGGATCGACAGGGTGATGTTGAAGGCACCCATAATAATCTGGTCAATACGACCGCCATAATAGCCTGCGATTGCACCCATGGTGGAGCCAATACAAACCGCTACAATGGCAGCGACAAAGCCGACAAGCAAGGATACGCGGGAGCCCTGAGCCACGCGGGCATATAGGTCGCGTCCCAGTTCATCCACGCCAAAGTAGTGGCCGTTTTCCCAGTTCGGGCCGCCCTGTTCTTTGACTTTGCCCAGAACAGACCAGTCGATCTCTTCATAGGTCCACTGTGCGAAGTATTGCCCGAAGGTCGCAAACAGAGCCAAAAGGATTAGCATGGCCATAGAGACCACTGCCATTCTATTTTTGAAGAAACGCATCCTTGCGTCAGCCCAGAAAGACCGGCTATTGATCATTTCTTCGGCCGCAGCGTTGGCAAACGCCGGGCTGTTCATGACTTTTTTAGTTCTCATTTCAAGCCGCTCCGGACTTTTGGATCAATCCATGCGTAGATCAGGTCGACGATGAGCGTCAGAGCGAACGTCAGCACGGAATAGAGAATGGCGAGGCCGAGGATCACCGAGTAATCTCGGGTATATGCGGCATCGATGAAGTTTTGCCCGATACCACCGGTCGAGAAGAAGATGTCGATGAAAACCGATCCGGTGATCATGTAAACAAAGACCGGCCCCATGTAGGAAATCACGGGCAACAAGGCAGGCTTCAGTGCGTGGCGGATCAGAATGGTCCGCTCTGGCAGGCCTTTGGCGCGTGCGGTTCGAATGTATGGAGCGGAAAGTGTTTCAAGCAAGCCACCGCGTGTCAGACGCGCGACAGAGGCCATGTAGGATGTACCCAAAGCCACGGCCGGCATAATCACGTATTGCCATTGCCCTCCGTTCCAACCGCCGCCCGGTAACAAGCCCCAAGCCAGAGTGAACAATAGCACCATCAGCGGTGCGAGAACAAAGTTCGGGAAGATTTGCGAAAAGATCGCAAGGCCGGTCATCACATAGTCCCAGAAGGAGTTATGTCGTAGCGCTGCCACGACGCCAAGCGGAATGCCAAGCACCAGAACAAAGACAGCTGAGAAGAAACCGTAAGTCAGCGTCACAGGGAAACCCTGTGAGATCAGATCGTTCACGGTGCGATCTTTTTGCGAGAAACTTGGACCGAAGTCGAAGTAAAACACGATGTTTTTAATGTAAGTCCACAGCTGCACGTAAAGCGGCTCATCAAGACCGTAACGTTCCAGAACGTTTTTCATCACAGCAGGGGGCAGGGGGCGTTCTGATGTGAATGGTCCACCCGGCGCGAGGCGCATCAGGAAGAAACAAATCACAATCAAGATTAGAACAATTGGGACAACCGCAATCAGGCGGCGGAGTGTGTAGCTAAGCATGGAAACCTCAAGACCCCGCCGCTTAAAACTGCGGCGGGGATTGGCTGCACAATTTACGAAGGATTACTTCGCGACTTTGTACATATCTTTCGAGTAGTACTTTTGCTGAACGTTGTTCACTGGCCAGCCTTTAACGTCAGCTTTCAGCATCATGTTCGCAGAATAGTGGTAGATCGGAATAACCGGCATTTCGTCGGCCAGGATCTGTTCTACTTCTGTGTACAGAGGTGTTGTGTCGCTGGAAGACTTCGCTTCAGCCAACAGCTCGTCTACACGTGCGTTGTTATCCTTCGCATCGTTGTAGCCAGAGTCAGACTGCAGCAGGTCCAAGAATGTGGAGGCTTCGTTATAGTCGCCACACCATGCACCACGTGCCATTTCAAAGTTCTGCGCGCCTCGGTTTTCCAGGAACACTTTCCATTCCTGGTTTTCCAGGCTCACATCCACACCCAGTTTTTGCTTCCACATTTGGGTCGCAACAATCGCCACCTGCTGGTGAGATTCAGAAGTGTTGTAGAGGTATGTGAAGGACAGAGGCTCGCCGCCTTTGCCGTAGCCCGCTTCCGCCATGAGCTCCATCGCCTTCGCATCACGCTCGGACTGAGACATACCGGCATATGCGATTTCTGGGGATTCAAAGCCCGCTGTCGCCGCTGGAGTGAAGTTATACGCTGGGAACTGGCCACCCTGAAGCACCTGATCCACGATCACATTACGATCAACCGCCAGAGCCAACGCTTGACGTACACGCACGTCTTGGAAGGCTTCAGGGCCGGATGCCAGGTTGAAGGAGAAGTAATAGTTACACAGACGTGGCACCGCGATGGCCTCATCAGGCAGTTCAGCCTTCAGAGTTGGGTACTGACCCGCTGGAGTATCAGTCTTGTCCAGTTCGCCCGCACGGTAACGTGTCAGAGCTTGGTTTTCATCACCAATCACCAGCGCAACAACAGTGTCCAGAACAGTGTTCTCGTTGTTCCAGTACATTTCGTTGCGCACGCGCGTGGAGCGCTCTTTCAGAACGTGCTCGGTCAGCTTGTAAGCGCCGTTGCCCACGATGTTTTCTGGCAAAGTCCACTTGTCGCCATGCGCTTCGATCGCCCATTTTGGCGCAGGGAAGGTGGTGGAGTGTGCAACCATATCCGCGAAGTAAGGCAGTGGCTGGGACAGTTCGACTACCAGAGTGTAGTCGTCAGACGCGGATACACCCAGATCTTCAGGCTGTGCGTTGCCCGCGATGATTTCTGCACCGTTTTTGATGGACATCAGTTCCATGTACCATGCGTAAGGGGATGCCAGTTCTGGGGTAACCGCGCGCTTCCATGCATAAACGAAGTCATGCGCTGTCACTGGGTTGCCGTCAGACCACTTTGCGTCGTTGCGCAGAGTGAAAGTGTAAGTCATGTTGTCTGCAGAAACGGTGTGGCTCAGCGCTACACCTGGTGCCAGCTTGCCGTTGCCGTCCTGGTTATACAAACCTTCAAACAGGTCGCGTACGATGCCGGAACCATCTGTGTCTTCAACCAGCTGCGGGTCAAAGGAAGAGCTTTCGTCAAGCAGACGATATGTATATGTCTGATCGTCGGCCAGCTGAGTGCCAGCTGGTACGTCAGCGGCAAATGCCTGAGTCGACAAAGCTGTCGTCAGTGTTAATGCCAATGCAAAGGTTGTTTTTTTCATCATAATCTCCCCGTCAGAGTTACTGATTGATGACCCGCTAAACACAGAAACCAGATCCCTCGCCTAAATGTCGGGATCTGCGTGCCGCTCGGATCTGGCGGTTGCAATTTGGAAGGCGGAATTGCCTCCCTTGTTCTTGGCAGTGCAGCAGCACTTAAGAAGCGGAGCGTCGGGTCTTATTGTCACTCACTGCACAAGACCCACCCCTCAATGTATCTCGCACAGACCCAATGCATCCGCTTCCATGGCAAAAGTATTCAAAGAGTAGCGAAATCTTGCAAATGCCGGTTTTGCATAGGGTCATGTGAAGCAGGCATAGGCGCTGATGCGTAAATCGACTGCGCGCTTAAGTCATTGCAATCAAGTCTAAAATACGAGTTGTCACTCGTGGAATGGCGATCAAGCCCAGCGTTAGCCTATGATGCTAAATTTGTCGCTGGGCTTCTGACGCGTAAAAATGGGCCTATTGCGAGCAATTTCTGCGCAAAAGGGGTGCTCAATTTGTAGAGCTAAACCTATGGAATCAGGTTTCAGACTTGGGCTTTGGTCTGCGGCGCAGGTGAGTCGAAATACGAAACCCGCCAGGTGCAATCGCGCGCGTCCGGTTTCTCAAAACAGGGGTGTTGGCAGAGTTGCCCGCCGCGGCTTCGCGGACCACGATGTAGATGCCGCTCAGGATGATCACGCCAGCGCCAATAAGGGTCTGCTCGTCCGGAAATTCGTCAAAGAACATGGCCCCATAAATGGTTGCCCAAACGATCTGACTGTACTGCATTGGCGCAACGATGGCCGCTTCACCTGATCGATAGGCCCCTACCAATAGGAATGCAGCAATGAAGCCCATGACGGCAACAGCGCCAATCGCTGCGAAATCGAAAAGCGGCATTGGCTTATAATTAAATGCGAGGGCGATGCTCATCGTGATAAAGATCGCGGCAAAAGGGTAGAGCATCATCACGACCTGACTTTCCTCATTGCCAATCCGGCGTGCGATGACTGATTGTGTTGCGACGCACAATGCCGCGCAGAGCCCGGCGATGTGGCCAAGTGAAAGCGGTTCTGCTCCGGGGCGAACGACGATCAACACCCCCACGAGTCCCAGCACCACGGCACCAGCTCGATGGATGCCAACGCGTTCTCCCAGGACCGGAATAGCGATCAGAGTGATCAATAGTGGAACAGTAAACAGGATTGAATAGACCTGTGCCATCGGCAGCGCAGAGAAGGCGTAAAACCCACAAATGCCACCTAAAACCATTGTCAAAGATCGCGCAGCGACCCACCAAGGGTGGATGGGGCGCAAACGCGCCTGTTCATCGGAGGTGATCATCATAAGTGTGAGAAGCGGGAATGACAGCAGACTTGCAAAGAACAAGACCTGCATCGGTGCGTAAATACCGCCGAGGTACCGGATGATCACATCGTGTGATGCGTAAACCGTGAAGGCAGCGAGCGAGAGCAGGGCGCCTTTGAGATTATTCGTGGGGGTCATTGCGAATCCAGTGCAAGCGGGAGCGCTAACATCTGGATTATCACATATCGGGAATGTGGCAAGCCGCAGGGTATCGAAGTTTGGCTTGCGGGAGGAAAAAAGGGCTGGCGCGTTATCGGCCAGCCCAATTTTATATCACTTACAGAGATGCATCCAGCGCGGCCAAGATCGCATCACCCATTTGGGATGTGCTCACGGGCTGCGCATCTTCTGCCTGCATCAGGTCGCCCGTGCGCACGCCGTCTGCCAGAACTTGCTCAACCGCTTTTTCAAGACGGGTCGCTTCTTCGCCCTGATCAAAGCTGTAGCGCAGTGCCATTGCGAAGCTCAGGATACATGCGCATGGGTTTGCTTTGCCTTCACCCGCAATGTCTGGTGCGGAACCGTGAACCGGCTCGTAAAGCGCTTTCGGACGACCGTTTTCCATCGGTGCACCCAAGGATGCGGATGGCAGCATGCCCAGAGAACCTGTCAGCATCGCCGCGCAATCAGATAGAATGTCGCCAAAGAGGTTATCGGTCAGGATGACGTCAAACTGCTTAGGTGCACGTACCAGCTGCATCGCGCCGTTGTCGGCATACATGTGGGAGAGTTCGACATCAGAGTAGGACTCTTGATGCACGCGCTCAACAACCTCACGCCACAGAATGCCAGATTCCATAACGTTGGCTTTTTCCATGGACACAACTTTGTTGTTGCGACGGCGTGCCAGTTCAAAGGCAGAGCGTGCAACGCGGTCAATTTCCGCTTCGGTGTAACGCTGGGTGTTAATGCCGACGCGCTGACCGTTTTCTTCGAAGATGCCGCGTGGCTCACCAAAGTAAGACCCGGATGTCAGCTCGCGCACGATCATGATGTCGAGGCCGGCAACGATGTCTTTTTTCAATGAGGAGAAATCAGCCAAAGCGTCAAAACACTGCGCTGGGCGCAAGTTTGCAAAAAGATCCATCTCTTTACGCAGGCGCAGAAGACCACGCTCTGGTTTCACAGAGAAGTCCAGATTGTCATAAGCAGGACCACCAACAGCACCCAGAAGTACCGCGTCCGCCTCTTGTGCTTTTGCCATGGTGTCGTCGTGCAGAGGGGTGCCGTGCGCGTCATATGCTGCGCCGCCCACCAGATCTTCGCTCACGTCGAATTTCAGACCGCGTTTGTCACCATACCACTCGATGATACGACGCACCTGAGCCATGACTTCTTGTCCAATACCGTCGCCCGGCAGGATCAGCAGAGAGGGGTTGCTCATGTTGATTCATCCTTCAGAAATTTGCTTGCCGCTGCCTAGCTTTTACAGCCAGAAAGATCAAGAAACCTTGGGGTTTTGCGCAGGAAAGTTGCGAATTATTCCGGCAAAGCGACGTCAATCCAAACCAATCGATGTCGACTACTGTCGGTCTGTCCCTCAAATGGGGGCGACAGGCCTGCGGAGATCACCTCCAGATCAGGAGATGGTAACACATAGCTCACTCGCAAATTGCCGGGGCCTGGGGAGTGATAAGTGACCGTATGGGCATCACTGTGTGGCCAATTTTCAAAGGGATCGTTGAGTAAGTTTGATGTCAGAATGTCGGAGATAACGTGGTGATGCCCCTCACCGAGAAAGGGGTCGACGTTCATTTGCGCAGCAAGCACATAGGGTGCATCGTATCTCTTGGAACTGAGTTCACCTAGCCAAAATAGGTTTTCATCGGCGTTGCGATGCCCATTTCTATCCTCCGGGCCATCAAACACAGGCGGTGTAGCATGGTGGGTCAACACCCAAAGTTTTTTGTCGTTAATTGTGAAAGGGATGGCAGCGTAAGCAACGGAGGCCAAACGCTGAATAGCAATCGCCTCACGAGGAAGAAAGCTCTCAATTTCATCAAACTGCGTCGTCGCTTTCCACAGTAAATGAGAGAAGGTTTCTACTGCATCCTGATCGATCGGATAGCGCGATAAGACCGCGATTCCGGATTGCCCTGGAAAGCGACCATAGCCCTGCGCATCTCTTGGGTCGTTGGTTCGCCCATTCCCGTCAATATCAAAACCTGTTGGAATTCCGGTGTTTGGTCGCGGAGCATAAAGATAGGCGAGGTCCAGCTCTGCGCGATTCAAAAGCACTGCTAGAGCTTTCAGTGCTGCGAACTGAGCGTCGTAATCAAAGCTCTGAATGATTAGAATATCTGGCCGGTACTGAACGATAGTTCGTGAGGTGGACTGAACTTTTGGCGTTTCGCGAAAAATGTCACGCAACAACAGGCCCGGGCCTTTTTGCGAAAGCTCAGTGTTAAAAGTCGCGATGCGGATTGTCTCTGCAGCCGTGGCGAGACTCCAGTTAATCAGACAGGCTGCAAGCCCTGCGCAACGGCATAAGCGCGTTTGCGGTTTTCGTCGATCATCGTTGCGATGCGGGTCATGGCGATGCCACGCATTACCAGGCCTGCCGGGAAGAATGCCCAAATTGCCACCGTCCAGATCAGCGTTTGCGGATTGGTCAACTGTAATGGGTTGGCGATATCCGAAATGGCCTTGAAAAAGGCAGGAAACAAGAATGGCATGAGAATGCCTAACGCAATGTTAAGACGTCCATCGCGGGTAAGGCGCGGTAGAACATCACCGCCAACGGTTGGATCAAACAGGGGCAGGTTGACCCAGACATTGAACGCACCGTTGCGTGCTGGCCAATCTAGGGCGCGCACGAGAAAGAAGAAGATCGCCAAGCTGATCAGCGAAAACGCATAAGCCGTTCCAGCTGCCATGCGGACAAATTCAAGTTCTGCAGCAGAGGCGCCTTGCGGCATAGTCACCGTTACAAGTCGGACAGGTGAGTAAGGGAAATCTAATACATTGCCAGTCAGAGTGGCGATTGTTTTCAGAAGACCATTAAGCGCGTTTGGATCGGACGCGTTGCGATAAACGGACGCGATTGTAAAAACAGTCACCAAGACTGCAACATATCTCAGACGATTGAAGGGCGGCGCATTCCGAAACTCAAGAATACTAGGATAGGTGGCGTAATACTCAATGAAGACGAACAGGCTCGAAAATATCGCAAGTAGCACGACGACCTGAGACGCATCTGAGTTGACTCCCGGCAAAAGAAGCGCCGGTAAAGCCACTAGAAATGCAATCAAAATTGCGCGTGTTATCGCGCTTATAAATTGTGTGAGCACTGCTCTTTCCCTTCAAACTGGACCGCCACGGTTCTATGCCGCGTGCTGTTTCCAACTTGAGATCCCGTCATTCTGACAGGTCTGCCTCATTCTTGCCCCAATCGTGCCGGGATTTGGACAAAGGCTCAACTGTTAGTTTATGAAAGCGCGGAATTCCCTGGGTTCAGAGCAAAAAGTGGTGCGCGAATGCACCAGATTTCTGAAAAAAGTACAGGAAACCATGATGCTATGAGGCGAGGCTCACCTGCATATCTGTGTTGGTCGGCCCCGAAAAAGACTCTGATGCTCTTAAAATCTAGTGCTTAGTTCGCCGCATATTAAAGTCTCTCGGCCGATGCGCCACATTTACGCCACAAAAAAAGCCGCCCGAATTGGGCGGCTTCTTCAATTTGATTAAACGTCTGTTCAAACCCAAGGGCGCGCTGCAGAAGCTTGTGCCTCGAATGCATCGATAGACGCTTTCTTCTGCATGGTTTGACCGATGTCATCCAGACCTTCCAGCAGGCAATGCTTGCGGTGTGCATCCACATCGAACTTGATGACTTCGCCATCGGATGTCGTGATTTCCTGCGCTTCCAGATCAACGGTCATACGCGCGTTTTCGCCTTTTTCCGCATCTGCCATCAGGATGTCGACCTGCTCTTGCGGCAAGACAACCGGCAGAATGCCGTTCTTGAAGCAGTTGTTAAAGAAGATGTCTGCGAAGCTTGTGGAGACTACGCATTTGATGCCGAAGTCTGCGATCGCCCAAGGCGCGTGCTCACGAGAGGAGCCGCAACCGAAGTTGTCGCCTGCGATCAGGATTTCTGCGCTGCGGTACTGTGGTTTGTTCAGCACGAAATCTTCGATTTCTGTGCCGTCGCGGTTGTAGCGCATCTCATCAAAGAGGTTCTTGCCAAAGCCGGTGCGGGCGATGGATTTCAGGAACACCTTTGGGATGATCATATCGGTGTCGATATTTACCAAAGGCATTGGCGCAGCAACGCCGGTCAGTGTTGTAAACTTGTCCATAATATATGTCTCCTTACGAGCGGACGTTTATGGAGTCCGTAATGTGTGGCTCCGGGTCACGCGGTTTTTGCCAATTTGGCGATGTGACCCGAAAGAGGTTCTGGTTTCGGTGTGCCCTGCAGCGCCCAGTCATAGACCTGGCGCAGCTGGCGCGCTTTGGCGGACCATGTGAAATGGTCCTGAATGGTTGAGCGAGCCGCCTGCGCCATCGGCGCAAGCTGGCTTGGTGTCTGACAAATGCTGTCGAGCGTCTCGCGGAACTTGGCGACGATCTGATCTCTTGTGCCCATGGGCACTTTGAAACCAGTCTCATCCGTAACCAGTTCTGCCGGACCTGCATAATCGCAGATCACGGGAACCAGCCCCAAGGCCATGGCTTCTAGAACAACACCGCCACCGAACTCTCGGATCGACGGGAAGGTCAGAAGATGCGATTTGCGCGCAACGTCCTGAACCTTTTGGTGCTCGACCCAGCCATGGAAGGTCACAGCATCTGCAACTCCCAAGGTCTGAGCGAGTTCTTTCAGCGTAGCGAGTTCCGGGCCATCGCCCAGCACATCCAATGTCATGCGACCATCCGCCAGCATCGGCTGGGCGGCTTCAATCAACATGTCGCAGCCTTTGTAAGGCACGAGCCGACCGATGAAACATCCCCGAACGGGGCCGTTTTCATAAGGCACGGCAGGTTGATTGAAACGCTGTGGGTCCACGGCATTTTCCGGGATGAAGATCGTTTTGCCCTGCAGGGCATCAGGGATCTCTGATCCGGTATGACGGGAGCCAACAACGATGGCTTTGGCATTGTTCAGTGTCTGACGACGGAATGGATTAAGCTTATAGACATTGCGCACAAACGACAGGAACTCGCGCTCCTTCACCTGCGCCGCAACGAATTCCTTCGGCCACGGCACACCGCCATTCAGCGGCCCCATGACAAAAGGCACCCCGGCTTTGCGGCATTTACGCGCCAGTAGGCTATTGGCGGTCGGTGACAGAGGTGTCACGCGATGCACCAGATCGTATTTGCCGGTTTTGATATCCGCACCGAACTGTTTCCAGACCGTGCGTTCAAAGATCGGGTAAAGCAGGCTTTCGATCAGGCGCACCGTGGTCCAGCCCCGGTTTGCACCCATGCGCAGGCGTTCTGCCAGCTTATGGCCTGCTTTTGCCGCCCATTCCGTATCGATGGCCGTGAACTCATCCCCCTCGGTCAGTCCGGCACGCAGGATCGCGTCGCGGTTTCTGACCTGAGTGACGAGATGCACTTCAGCAACCTCTCGCAAGGCTTGCGAGAGGGACCAGCCCACCAAAGGCACGCTCACCCACTCGGGGTTTGCCGCCTCGGCGATCACTAAGACACGCGGTCTTTGTTGGCTGGAGCCGTCAGACATTGGGTTAGCTCAGCTCGCGGATGTCAGTCAGCTTGCCGGTCAGCGCTGCCGCCGCCGCCATCGCGGGGGAAACAAGGTGTGTTCGACCTTTGTAGCCCTGGCGACCTTCGAAGTTCCGGTTCGAGGTTGCAGCGCAACGCTCGCCTTCGCTCAGCTGATCTGGGTTCATCGCAAGACACATGGAGCAACCCGCCAGACGCCATTCAAAGCCAGACTCTTGGAAAATTTCCGCGAGGCCTTCTTCTTCTGCCTGCGCACGGACCAGACCAGAGCCCGGAACGATCATTGCACGCATGCCGTCTTTGATCTTCTTGCCTTTGACGACTTCCGCCACGGCACGCAGGTCTTCGATACGACCGTTGGTGCAGGAGCCGATAAAGACGGTGTCGATCTCGATGTCTGTGAGTTTCTGACCCGGTGTCAGACCCATATATTCGATGGAGCGACGTGCCGCTTCGACCTTGCCGCCTTCGAAATCTTCTGGGGAAGGCACAACGCCGGTGATCGGCAGAACGTCCTCAGGAGAGGTGCCCCAAGTCACAACCGGCTGAATGTCTTCGCCTTTCAGGGTCACAACTTTATCAAAGTGTGCACCTTCGTCGGTGAAGAGTGTTTTCCAATACGCCAGAGCTTCTTCGAACTGAGCTGCCTTAGGTGCATGAGGGCGACCTTTGACATATTCGAATGTGGTCTCATCTGGTGCGATCAGACCTGCGCGTGCGCCGCCTTCGATCGCCATGTTACAGACGGTCATACGACCTTCCATAGACAGATCGCGGATCGCTTCGCCGGTGTATTCGATCACGTAGCCAGTACCGCCTGCGGTACCGGTTTCGCCGATGACTGCGAGGGTGATGTCTTTCGCGGTCACACCTGGCTTCAGTTTGCCAGTGATCTCGACTTTCATGTTTTTGGATTTCTTCTGGATCAACGTCTGTGTCGCCAGAACGTGTTCCACCTCAGAAGTACCAATGCCGTGAGCCAATGCACCAAACGCGCCGTGGGTCGCAGTGTGACTGTCACCGCAAACAACGGTCATGCCAGGCAGGGTCCAGCCTTGCTCTGGGCCAACGATGTGCACGATGCCCTGACGGACGTCAGAAACAGGGTAATAGTGCACGCCGAATTCTTTGGCGTTTTTATCGAGCGCTTCAACCTGAATGCGGCTCTCTTCGTTGTCGATGCCTTTGGCACGGTCCAGCGTGGTCGGAACGTTGTGATCCGGAACCGCGATGGTTTTTTCTGGCGCGTGCACTTTGCGACCAGCCATGCGCAGACCTTCGAAGGCCTGCGGGGAGGTCACTTCGTGGACCAGGTGGCGGTCGATATAAAGCAGGCAGGTGCCGTCTTCGGCCTCATGCGCAACATGCGCATCCCAGATTTTGTCATAGAGTGTTTTGGGGGACATGGGTCCTCTCCGTATTGATGAAAATGGCTATGTGGCTGCAATACGGGCGTGCGAATACACGCCGCGCCCTCATAGGGCGGCGATGACAGTTTTGTTCTGACCAAAGAACCGCCAGGGCAAAAAGGCGCGGTCAGCGATGTCATAGATGCGTTTCATGGCATGTCAGATAGCCGGAGTCGCAAAGTGCTGCAAGGGAAATGCCTTGTTTTTCCCACCTAGCCCGTGTCACGATTGTTGAGGGAATAGGGGCAAATGGCAGAACACGAGACTACCTTAGAAGCAACTGAAACGGCGGCGATCACGGAGCCAGCCGCACCAGCAGAATCGACGGCGACTGATCAAGACACGCAAGAGATCGCTCTCAGTCTTTGGGATCAGGTCTTTGCCTTCGCCGAAGGGCTGCTTCGACCTTGGAACGCCTATCAGGTACTCATCGCGATTGGGCTGTTGTTGTTGTCCTTTGGATTGTCACGACTATTCAGCCCGCGGTTGCATCATTGGATGAGGACACGTGAAGGGTGGCCCAAATGGCGCTACCGCTACATGTTGCTTTTGCAGCGGCGTATGGCGTTGATCTTCTTTGTAGTGCTGATCTGGATTGCAGTGCTTGTGATGCGAGATATCACATGGCCCAGCCGGTCCTATTTGCTTGGGATATTCGCTAATCTGGCGAGTGCCTGGCTGATCATCGCTTTGATCACGCGGCTTGTGCACAATAGTTTCCTTCGAAGTCTTCTGAGATACGGCGCTTGGGCTTGGGTCACTTTGGTCTTGATTGGACTGAGCGAAGAATTCCGCCAATTGCTGGATTCTGCGGCACTTAATGTTGGCACCGTCCGACTATCGCTTTGGACGATCCTACAAGCCGCTGTGATGCTTGGGCTGACCTTTGCCGTTGCGCGCTTTGTGTCAGGGTCCACCACAGCCAGCATTAAGAAAAATGACGACATCAGCCCCTCGATGCAGGTGCTTGTGATCAAATTCATGCAGGTTTTGCTTTATGGCGCTGCTTTCTTCATTGGGTTGAAAATCGTTGGCGTCGATTTGACCGGTCTCGCGGTTCTGTCTGGTGCCATCGGTGTCGGCCTTGGTTTTGGCCTGCAGAAAGTTGTCTCAAACCTTGTCTCAGGCATCATCATCCTGCTGGATAAATCGATCAAACCTGGTGACGTGATCTCACTTGGAGAGACCTTTGGTTGGATCAACTCACTGGGTGCGCGCTACGTCTCTGTCGTAACCCGTGACGGTAAGGAATATCTGATCCCCAACGAGGATTTGATTACGGGGCAGGTGGTCAATTGGTCCCATTCTGATGACTATGTAAGGCTCGATATCTTTTTTGGCACCGCTTATGGCGATGATCCACATGTGGTGCGAAAAGTTGCGATTGATGCGGCCATGTCTGTGGATCGAGTGCTGCGCAATCCAAAAACGCCGGTCTGTCATATCGTGGGGTTCGGCGACAGTTCCGTGGACTATATTCTGCGCTTCTGGATCGAAGACCCTACAGGAGGGCTGACCAATATCCGCGGCAATGTGTATCTCGCGCTCTGGGACGCTTTTCAAGAAGCTGGGATCAATTTCCCATTCCCACAACGCGAAATTCGAATGCTTGCGGACGACAAATATCCAGAAAAGTAAGGCCCTTTGGCCTCACCTATCGGCAAATTTACCGCGCTGGGCGTTATCCGCTTGCGTTTCACTGGAATTTCATAGAACCGGTGTTATCTTGAATTTAGGCCCAGCGCCGGGGCAATGCGGCGCGTTGCAAGGAGGGCAGACTTCTGTCTTTGAACGTAGACGTGGCAAATGCCACAAATGGTGACCAGATGCCTGAAGCGGCGATCGCCTCTCAAGGCACCGAGCTCCTGGAGCTCATACTTAACTCTCTAGAAAACGACAAAGCCGAAGATATCGTGCACGTTGACCTGCGCGGGCGTTCTTCGATTGGCGATTTCATGGTGATCTGCTCTGGTCGCAGCTCCCGCCAAGTGGTGGCGATGTCAGAAAAACTGGTGGAACGCGTGAAAGCTGAAACTGGACGTGTCAGCAAAATCGAAGGTAAAGATACCGGCGATTGGGTGCTGATTGATACGGGTGATGTGATCATCCATGTCTTCCGTCCGGAAGTACGTGAGTTCTACCAGCTCGAAAAAATGTGGGTGCAGGGCGGCAACGCCTGATCATGTGACTTGGGCGCCAGCTGGGGCGCTCGGAGGATAGAGCATGGCAATGCGCGTGCACATTTGCGCGGTGGGCCGACTGAGGTCAGGCCCAGAACGCGATTTACTTGACGACTACCTTTCCCGTTTTGTCAAAACCGGCCGGGGGCTGGGCCTTGGGCCTGTAAAGGTGCATGAAGTCGAGGACCGCAAAGGCGGCGGTATGACGGCAGAGGCAAAGTTGCTGGAAGGCGCGCTTCCCAAAGGCGCGGTGATCTGCACTATGGATGAACGCGGAAAGGTGATGAGCTCCCCTGAGTTTTCCCAAAACCTCGCGCGTCGCAGGGACAGTGGCGTGTCGGATTTGGCCTTTATCATTGGTGGCGCTGATGGCATTGATCCAAGTCTGCGCGCGCAGGCGGATTTTTCGATCAGTTTTGGGCATATGGTCTGGCCGCATATGCTTGTGCGGGTGATGCTAGCTGAACAGCTCTATCGAGCGGCCTCTATCTTGTCTGGGTCACCCTATCACCGGGCGTAACTTGGGTCTGCGAGATCGAGGGTGACAAGTTCTCCCGCCCATCCTTCAAGGTTATCCCGGGCTTGGATTTGCACCTGCTGGGTACCCGACGGAATGACGACGCCACCGAGCGATCTTGTGAAGGGCTGCTCGTTCACATGTGGATGATGCAAAATACGTGTTCCCAACACCTCTCCGCTCAAGTCCAAAACGCGCCAACCGTCCGCGTAGTGATCCCATCCAGTGTCAGGGTGGCTAAGTGTCACGTCAAAGCGCCAGCTATCGCCGTTTTGGCGCGCCTCCACAGCTTCGATCGTCGCGGGGTCAGCGAAGGCGGGACCAGCTACTGCTAAGAGAACAATCAGAATCCTTTTCATATCAGTCTCCTATCGGGGTTCGCGCAGCAAAGAGAGGCGGGAGTGGCTCGCAAATTCGCGGCGCCAAACAATGAAATTCGTTAAAATGCAGGCGAGCATCAGCACAAATCCTCCGCCCAGCCATGCACAGGCGGCGAGGCCGAAGTAAATGGACCGAAGCCCCCTGTTATAGCTTCGTGCAGCGGAGATACCGATCTCTGCGGCTTTCTCGGCTCGCGGAATGCAATGAGGGTCATTTGGGTCGACAGGGACTGCAGACATGATCACCGCGGCGTAGCCAAACAGGCGGTGAGACCAGACGAATTTCAAGAACGCGTTTGCCACAAAAAACACCATCAGGATCAGCTTGATCTCCCAAACGATTGTAGGCGCGCTCATCAATGTCAGCTCGGACGCAACTCCGGTAAGTTGCTCCGCGTTGCCAATCAACGCCAACCCGCCACCGATGGCGATCATAGTTGCTGAGGCGAAAAAGGCCGTCCCTTGGCGGAGGTTCCCGAGAATTTGCGCATCAAAGATCCGCGGGTCACGGAAGATGAACTGTCGCATCCATTCTCTGCGATAAAACGTCATGAGATATGACACGCTTGGGCGCTTTGCCGGAGGGTTTTCGATAAACCAACCAATTACCAGCCAACTTGCAAATAGCAACGCTAGGCCAACGAAGTCAGGTGTCGAAAAAAGTGAAAGGCGATCGATCCATTGCATGCGGCACCTTAGGCATGGGCGTTGGGGTTTGTCATTCGGAAATCGCGCCTCACAGGTATCGCAATCAGGCGAAATCTGGGCATCTGACGATGAGTTGAACCGCAAAAGGCCTTAGTCCCGTCGAACTCTTTCCTTGCCGCTCCCGCAATATCTGGCGGACTTTGTTAGGAGAGACCATGCTGCGCACTCTAGTTGCTGCCCTATGCCTTGTTGCAAATATTGGGGCAGCTCAAGACATCGCTTCTCATGCCGGATTGCGAGATGCAGTCGGGCGTTTGGATATGGGCGAAACCGGATTTTGCACTGGCGCTTTGGTGTCTGAAGATGTGGTCCTGACTGCTGCGCACTGCCTTTTTGATAAGAGCACGGGGCGCAGGTTTCATTTAGATGAGCTAAACTATCACGCGGGTCTTACTGAAGGCACTAATTCGGCAAGTAGCAGTGTTGCTGCCGTGTTCATCCATCCTCAGTATCAGTCATCCAAAAAGGGTGAACTGAGCAATTTGCCCTTTGACCTCGCGCTCGTGAAGTTGAGTCAACCGCTTTTGACACTTACCACAAGAACCATTCAGGTGGCTTATCCAAATTTGAGTGGCGTGCCTGCAAGTGTATTGTCCTATGGGAAAGGCCGCTCTGGCTCTGCTAAGCTACAGAATGGCTGCAGCTTATCACCACACGCACAGGGTATTATCCTGACAACTTGCCAAGCAAGCTCCGGGACGAGTGGGGCGCCAGTATTTCAAATCCGCAATGGACGACCTGCCATCGTTTCGATTGTCTCCGCTATGGCGAAAGCGGACGGCACACCGGTATCGCTTGTGGTGCCCGTGGCCGAGGCGATCGGCGCCATGCAGCGGGGACTGGCATCTGAAGTTACCCCAGCATTCTATCGGTCACAGTAAAGATGCGGCGTTTCCTGACATACCTCTTTTTCCTCTGCTCCGTTCTTCCTGCCGGAGCTGGCTCAAAGCTTGAAGTCATGGATACACGCGGAGACATGCTGGGCTGGGAAGCGGTTGGGCGGATAGATTTGGCAGGACAGGGATTTTGCACAGGTGTGTTAATCGCTTCTGATCAAGTTCTCACGGCAGCACATTGTCTTTTTGATCAAAAGACTGCGCAGCCATTGCCTGCAGACCAGATTGTGTTTCGCAGTGGCTATCTAAAAGGCTCTGCTCTTTCAGAGCGGCGCGGCACAAAACTTGTGGTTGCGGATGGCTTTGTTCCGGGCGGTAGCACCATGGACATTGAAAATGTAAAACGGGATGTGGCTATTTTGCGGCTGGAACAGCCGATTTTCGGATCAGAAGCCGATCCGTTTCGGATCGCGGAAGGCGGTGGGGATGGCTCCGTTCAAGTCATGTCCTATGGTCGTGGTCGAGCTGAAGCAATGAGTTGGCAGCGACGTTGCGAGCTGACGCGGGAAGGTCGCGATCTGAAGTTTTTCGATTGCGATATCACCTTTGGATCATCTGGCGCTCCTGTGTTTGTAAAAACAGGGTCGCGCGTTCGTATTTTTTCTCTGGTCTCAGGAACTGCACGGCTGAAGGATGGAACAACGATCGGTGTGGGAATGGATTTGCCCAACGTCGTCTCTGACCTTCGCGCTAAACTGCGCAATGGGGATGCACCGACAGCCAAAGTGTCCACCGGAGCACGTCGGATAAAGATCGGCGGCGGCAAGTCCGGTAGCGGTGCGAAATTTGTGCGCGCGAATTAAGTCAAACGCCACTTGAAACCCCCAAATGGGTTACCATCTCAATGTCATCAGGCGCCGCTTTCGGGTCTGAGAAATGAAACGCCTGTCCCATGTGGGAAGGCAAACATAGTTGTTGCTCTAGATGGAGGATAACCCATGCGCACATATGATTTTGCACCGCTTTACCGTGCATCCGTTGGTTTTGATCAGATCGCAGACATGATGGATCGTGTACTGTCCGATAATGTCCCAACATCCAGCTACCCACCCTACAACATCGAAAAAACCGCCGAAGATGCCTATCGCATCTCGATCGCTGTGGCTGGTTTTTCTGCAGATGACCTTGGCATCGAAGTCAAAGAAAACGCGTTGGTTGTGACCGCGCGTAAGTCTGATGCGAAAGATGAGAAATCCTATCTGCATCGCGGCATCGCAACCCGTGCCTTTGAACGCCGCTTCCAGCTGGCAGACCACGTTCGCGTGAATGGTGCAAGCCACGAAGACGGCATGCTGCACATTGATCTGGTGCGCGAAGTGCCAGAGGCATTGAAGCCACGGCGCATCGAAATTGCACGTGGCGGCAAGCCGATTGAGGCTGATGTCGTTGACGCTAAGGCTGTGAATTAAGCCTTAAAGTACATCAAAAATGGGCCTTCGCTAGTGCGAGGGCCCTTATCTTTGCGTGGCCAAAGCAAGCCCTTTGACCACAGCTGTGAAGACCTCGGTGAAGACATGTTCTGCATTTGGAAGAGTCGTCTTCATGGCGTCAGAGACAAAGCCCATCAGGCTTGACCCTCCCACATAGATCACCTGATCGATTTGGTCCGGTGACTTTTGTGCGAGAGCCAAAGTCTCCATCGCGCCGGTTTTCAGTTTATCCGATTGGTTGATCAGAACGTCGTCCATTGCCGCGCGCGTGAGGCACGCTTGTAGCCCCTTTTCTATGACGAATAGGTCAATAACGCCGCCACTGCTGCCTGAATTTGCAGATACCTTTCCAGCTTCGACGGCGAAGGCGAGGTCGTGCCCCAACTCATCTTCAAGCACCGTTTCAAGTCGGTTGATTTTTTGACCGTCTACAGCCAATTGCGCCATATCAGAGACCTTGCGACGGGTCTGTGCGGTATAAAGAAAGGGTATCTTCTCCCATGTTGCCAAATCGTGGAATATATTGATTGGGACCGGTGTTGTGCCCGGACCGAACTCACGCCGAAGTTCTGTACCTTTGCCAAGCAGAGGCATCACATTTGCAATGCTGAGCAGCTGGTCAAAGTCGGTGCCTCCGATACGAACACCATGGTTGGCAAGCACAGTATGTTCACCATTTGCACCTTGATGGAAAACTGTGAAGTCAGATGTACCGCCGCCAATATCAACGATCAGACCCAGCCCTGGTTTGGCTCCGCTTGCAAGAGCCGCTGCCTGTGGTTCAGCCATGAAGCGGACATCCTTGAAACCAGCGGCCTCATAGCAAAGACGAAGGTCATCTTCGGCCTGTTGCTCACGCGGATCACCCAAGCCGTGAAACACCACAGGTCGACCTGAGACCACGCGATCAAATGCTTGCCCAGTTGCAGCCTCGGCCTGTGTTTTCAGGCGCTTGAGAAAATCTCCAATAATATCGACGAAGGTCAGGCGCTTGTTCAAAAGCTGCCGCTTTTCATGCATAAGGCCTGTCCCCAGCACGCGTTTGAGCGCGCGCATATAGCGGCCTTCATCGCCATTGAGAAGCGCCCGGTCCGCGGGGTGTCCGATCAACGTCTCGCGACTTTCGAAATCAAAGAAGAAACTTGTCGGCAGAGTGTTCGACCCCGGAGCCATCTCCACGAAACGCACTTCTCCATCCTGCACGAAGGCTGCCGCAGAGTTGGAGGTGCCAAAGTCAATGCCAAGGGTCTGAGATGCTTTCGACATGATACGCTCCGAAACAAAGAAAGACGCGCTTGCTATGCGTTTGGCCGAGACAGGTCAAGCTGGAACAAAAAACGCGCGGAGCTTTCGCCCCGCGCGTTGTGATCGTCAGCGATGAACTCTTAGGAGTTCTGGTCGGAGATTTTGCCGATTGAGAAGAACATTGTCTCGCCGGAGTGATCGTCCACGCCGTCGTTGTCGGTGGACACAAAGGCTGTGCCGTCTTCGAAGATCGCGAGGCCTTCAACCTTGTCCAGAACGTAACCACCAGTGGAGGTCAGGTCCGGCAGCAGGTCGCGGACCAACTCTTTGGAGACCACTGGGAGCTCGCCACCCAGTGCCGCTGGCACCATCTCAGCCGCCGGGATGCGGTAGATTTTCTTAGTGACGGCGCGGGTGTCATGCTGGTTGTCACGTTCTACAACGTAGACGTAATCACCGTGTGCCACGATTTCAGAGAGACCAACCCAGCCCTTTGCAGGTTCGGCTTTTGGATAGTGCACCGCGCCCCACTCTTTGGATTTCAGGTTGTATGCCACTAGTTTCACGTGGTTCTTCGGGTCGTCTTTCCACTCACGCTGAACAGCCATCCACAGGGTGTCGCCGATCTTGGTGATGCCTTCAAAGCCAAAGCGTTTTTCAACCGCGGCCAGCTCTGCTGGGATGCCGATTTCGCCCTTCAGGTTCTTGATTTTACCCTCGGAGGACACGTGGTAGATCGCGTGCGGGATCAGGCGTTCTGTGCGGCCTTCAGAAGCCACGTAGAAGCCACCTTTGCCGTCCAGTGTGATGCCCTCCAGATCAAGCTTTTGCGCTGGGCCTGAGGTGCGCTCGATACGGATCACATCGGTGATGGTCGCGGGAGTGGTCTTGGTGTCGATCTTGAAGATAGATGGTTGGAAGCCGTAGAAGCTGTCGTTCACAGCCCACACGATCCCGTCTTTGTCTGCCACCATGCCAGAGATAGCGCCCCAGCCGATCAGCTCATCCGCGCCTGCAGATGTCAGGTGCGGGTAGGTCGCAGGCGCATCTTGCAGTTCATACAGCATGACATGTGCACGTGCGCCTTTGTCTTCGATCAAGTCTTTTTCGTTCGCGGATACCAGCAATTTACGCTCTGGGATGGTCACGTAGCCTTCTGGGCCAACACCAGATGGCAGCAACTGTTTCAGAACAGGCGCAGCAGGGTTTGTGACGTCGTAAACACCAACAACGGAGGCACGTTCGGCGCCAACAAACACGTAAGGTGTGCCGTTGAAAACGTCGAAGGTCACGGACTCAGGCTCAACACCTTTGGAATCCGAACGTTTGTCTGGGTAGTGGCCGATTTGAACGATGGCATGTTCGAATTCGACACCGCTCTCGTACACAACAGAGCCGTTTTTGTTAAAGATCGTCCAACCGCGGGAGCCGCCGTTGTAATCCCCTTCGTTGGCTGTTGCAAAATGGTTGTCGTCGATCCAAGTCACCGCGTCAGGCTCGCGCAGGCGGCCTTCTTGAGACTCGGTAAAGATCAGCGCGCCGCGCTCGTCGGTCGCGTCGATGTTATGCAGATCTACAGCGCCCGCAGAGAAGTGATTCACAACTTCGCCTGCTGCTGAGACAACAACCAGGTGGTTGTTTTCTTGCAGAGTGATGACGGTTTCGCCGAGGTTGTTGATAGACACATATTCTGGCTCTGGGTCGGAACCCGCGATCTCCGCCAGACCTGTCAGATCAACCATTTTCAGGGAAGAACAATCCAGCCCAGCTTCGGTGGTGTTCACCAGCACGAGGTTACCGGCTGGCAGCTGTGGGATGATGCCGTCGTTCAGGTCTTCATCGCGCTCGTTTTCGATCGCAACAGCAATGAATTTGCCGTCTTTGGACGCTGCGATGGAGTCAGGTTGACCGCCCAGATCACAGGAGGCCACGGTCGCGCCGGATGCAACGTCGATGGCTGCCAAGTGGCCGGAAGGGGCTGTGTAGGATTCAGATGTGTTCACGCCTGCGTAGGCAGTGGCACCGATGATCGCGACTGAGGTTGGCTCGCCGTCCAGCGCGATGTTGCCCAGAGGCTTTGGGTTCGCAGGGTCGGTGATGTCCACACGGCCAAGCGCGCCCAGTGGGCTGTCGGTGTAGACCAGAGTCATGCCATCGGCAGTCGCTGCGATGATTTCTGGGGAGGTTTCACGAGACGTGTCTTCGCCAGCCGCCATGTTCAGCGGAGTTGCGAAAGACGCGATACGGTTGAAGTTCATTTCGGCGTGGGCCAGACCAGCGGTCAGGGCAAAAGCCGACGTCAGGCAAAGAAGACGCGCAGACATCCTAAGCTCCTTATTGAATAGGTGCTGGGGGATTGGCCTCTGCAGGTGACGTGGATGTGACGGTTGCGTTTCGGTTTTGTAACGGTTGCCGTGTTATGGTGATTTCTTGTGGATATCACCGTAGGTCGGAACCAGATCGCCGGGTTTTGATGTCGCTTCATAGACGCCCCGCCCGATGGCCCGGGCGAGGCATGTTGCAGCTGCATGGCCTAGAAGGATCGGGTCTTGCAATGGATCAGTCAGCGGCTTGGCGTTGGTGGACACGCCAAAGACCAGATCTCCGTCCATAGGCGTGTGGCTCGGCACGAGTGCGCGGGCCATCCCGTCATGAGAAGCGGTTGCCATTCGGGTGCATTGAGCTTGGGTCAGGTCCGCATCAGTCGCGACAATTGCAATTGTAGTATTCTGCGCACTGAGTTTGGTCTTGGGCCAGTTTTTAGGGGCAGTAGGAGCAGGGCCGTGACCACCGAATTCTGCGTTCAGCTCCCAAGGGCCTGCCCAGAAGTGAGAACCGTCTGGAACGACAGCGTCTCCGAGCGCGTTCACAGCCACAAGGGCAGCAACGGTATGCCCGCTCGGCGTGATGATAGATGCAGACCCAAGACCACCTTTGAAAGAAGCAGTCGTGGCGCCGGTCCCCGCGCCAATGGTTCCGAGATCGAAATCCCCTGAGGCATTCAGGAGAGCCTGTTTGCCCAAGTCTCGATAGGGATTAGCATCCCAGCCTTTGTCACCGCCGTTGATCAGGTCAAACAGGATCGCGGAAGGCACAATCGGAACCGTTTGATCGGCAACCTGAAAGCCACGACCTTGGGACCTTAGCAAATCAGCAACTCCAGAGGCCGCATCCAGACCAAAGGCAGACCCGCCAGACAGCACAAGCGCATCCACCTGTTGTACGGTTTTATCCGGCGCCAGCAGATCGGTCTCGCGTGTCCCCGGCGCCCCGCCCATGACGTGCACCGCGGCGGTGAAAGGTGCGTCGGCCGTCAGGATCGTGGTCCCGGATTTCAGCCTTTCATCTGTGGCATTGCCAACCTTCAGGCCAGCAATGTCTGTGATCAGGTTTTTCGGGCCGGTTTTCATCTGCATCATAATGAGGACTGTAGGGCGCTTAGGATTTGGCGTCGAGCTTTGCTTCTATGGCTTCCAAACGTGTCAGCACCTCGTCACGGTAGGTATCTGTTTTGGCGACGTCTTCTTCGTGATGCGCATCCTGCATTGAGTTCACGATCAGACCCACGAGCAGGTTCACCACGGCGAAGGTGGTGACCATGATGAATGGCACAAAGAAAGCCCAGGCCAGTGGGTAGACCTCCATCACCGGGCGCACGATGCCCATGGACCAGCTTTCCAGCGTCATAATTTGGAAGAGGCTATAGGCGGACAGGCCGAGATTGCCAAACCAGTGGGGAAACTCTGAGGCGAAGAGCTTTGTCGCCATGACAGAGCCGATGTAGAAGATCAAAGTCATCAGCAGGAATACGGAGGCCATGCCGGGCAGGGCGGTGATAAACCCTTCGACCACGCGACGCAGACGTGGTGCCACAGAGATCACGCGCAGGACGCGAAGAATACGCAGGGCGCGCAGAACACTGAACCCGGAGGAGCCTGGAACCAAGGCGACGCCGACGATCACCAGATCAAAGACGGCCCACCCATTGCGGAAGAAAGCCAGTCGGCGCGCAAAGAGTTTGAGGGCGATTTCAAACACAAAGATCGCGAGACAGATATTGTCTAAGAGATGGATCAGGCCTCCGACGCGTGCCATCACAAATTGCGAGGTTTCAAGGCCCAGAATAACGGCGTTGAAAACAATGATGCCAAAAATGAAATTCTGAAATCTGCTGTTATCAACAAAGGCGTTGATGCGATTGCGCTCTGACATGCTGGCCTCAGACATGACGATCTCCTCAAGGTTCCTGCTTGCGGCCTCATATGGCGCGCCGAAGCGGATGAGACAAGTGGGTCAAATTTCCCCTGTCCGAAACACAGCCGAGGAGTTGAGAAGGCGCCTGTGATCGCCTATGTCAGAGTCTAGTATTTAAGGGGGCCAAGATGGCGTACTTCAAATGGTTGTTCCGCGGGTTGGTTGTATTACTGACCTTTGCGTTTTTTCACTACACGCTTGCGCAGCACGATGTTGTGCGGATTGTGAATACCTACGAAGAGCGTCAGGAGCTGAACGATTGGACGCGCGTGTTTTGGTCTTCGCCAGATGCGCAGTCGACCAATCTGACAAACCGTGACGTTCAATTTATCCAAGCGGTGCGCCCCAATGGGGATGCGATTGTCTATCGCAACGAAGATACCGGTTGGAGCTGGCCGCCCTATTTCAAGTTTGACACGGCGAACCTTTACACCGAGGCTAATGACGCCGTTTCGATCAAGGATGCACCTGAATGGGTTGCGATCCGTCACTATGGCTGGCGCAACGAGTTCCTGTCGATCTTCCCAAATGCGGTGTCGATCAAACCGGTGGATGGCCCGGATGCTTCCTTCATTCCATGGTGGAACATTTTCATCCTGACCGTCTTGTTTGGTGTTTTCTGGGGCATTCGCGTGCGTTGGGTGCGCTTCCGAGAGGCGCGGATTGATCCGGTGCTGGAAGATGTCGGCGATAGTTTTGCCGATGCAGGAGACAGCATTTCAAAACAGCGTGGGCGTCTGAGCGGATTGTTCCGTCGAGGATCGAAAAACTAAATCGAATTTATATGACGATGCTAGCCTAACGGCACTCCTCTGCTACGTAGGCGTTGTATTTGATCAGCGGTTTGTTCTGGCCCGAAGGGTATGATCGACCCAGATATACGTGAGGTTGGTCATTGCGCTTGCCTGACCAATACTCGATCAAATAAGACTGGTCGCCTTTTGACAGATATTTGCTTGCAGCCTTCAGTTTGCATGAGCATTCGGCTTGTGAAACGCGCGAGGACGCCTTGATCTCTGGTGTCGAGCACGTCTCATCGTTGGAACGACAGGCAGCCATTGTAACGGTTACAGCGAGTAGGGTGACGGTTGCCGCGAGCTTCATGTCGGCCTCCATTCTAAGTTCCGAAGGCTACTATACCATGGCGCGATTTCAAAAGTGTGAAAGCACCCAAAGTTGCATAGACATAGAAAAAGCGGGCCCGAAGGACCCGCTCTCTTTGTCTCTATTAGGTGGTGCTTAACGCATGCCGTAGTAGATGCCGACGGTGTGTTCTGCTTCAGCAAAGAAGAGCCAGCGCGAGGCCGCGACGCCTGCGATGTGGCTTAGAACGGCCAGCAGTGCGATAAAGTGGCTGACCGGGAAGAGTGCCAGAAGAACCACAGGAACCCCTGCCATCAAGATCAGCGAGATCACACGCAATTTCTGTGCGTGTTTCCGACCCACGATGTGGATGAACTCGCGCATCAGGTAGTTCGGTGATGTGTGTGGGTGCGCCAAGGAGCGCACTTCACCACGGTCACCCAGACCTGTCGCTGTGCCCAGGTTTGAGCCGCGGTCGGCAAAAGCAGTGTCACCTTTTTTCCACCAGATCACCTGCACGAAGGCTGCGGCAACCAGCAGAACAAGCGCGATGGTGACTTTACCAGTCAGCAATGCACCGCCTGCGATGGCGAATGTCAGGTAGAGCAGAGAGGTCAGCGGCGTGTTCCAACGTGGGATCGTCGCCAGTTGGCCGTAGATCATGGATGTGGTGTAGACCGTGCCAAGGCTGAGGATCGCGCCGATCCAACCAAGGATGGAATAGGCTTCACCAAGGAAGATCAAGCCCGCTGCGTAGAGGCCCATCACGGACAGCGCCAATACTGCGCAGACACCCTCACGAGACAGCCAGCTGGTCCGCCACTGGGTAAAGGCTTTCATCGCCCGCTCAGGATGGCCGAGGTGGAATGTTGAAGAGATCAGGCCACCTACTGCCAATGCAAAGGCAATGAAGTAATAACCAAATGCGCCCCAACCTGTGGATGGGGTGCTATCGATGCCGAGCCACGCCAACATGCCAAACCCGGCACCGGAAAGCGTGGTAAAGACAATAACAGATGCCGCTGGATGCATTATTCTGCTCCTTCTGTCTGTTTGGCGTCGCCCGGTAGGCGAGAGAGTTGTTTATCGAGCCAGCCCATGAAGCCTTGGGTCTCTTCGGCCACAGGTTCCAGGAAGGGCGCAAGCACGCTTTCGTCGTCCCAGCTGTCTTTCAGACGCGGTGGCAGGTATTTGTTCACTGGCGCTGTGTCGAGTTCTGGCATCAGGTCCATGCCACCGCGCTCTGCGGTCAGTTTGGACACGTTGCTTTCTGGGTCTGCGAAGTCACCGAAGTGACGAGCGCCCGCAGGACAGGTGCGCACACAGGCGGGAACGCGGTCCACTTCTGGCAGGTTCTCGTTGTAGATACGGTCCACGCAAAGCGTACATTTTTTCATGACGCCTTCAGCTTGGTCCAGTTCCCGCGCGCCGTAAGGGCAGGCCCATGCGCAAAGACCGCAGCCAATGCAGCTTTGCTCGTTCACAAGAACAATGCCGTCTTCCTTACGCTTATAGCTCGCGCCAGTTGGGCAAACGGTCACGCAAGGTGCGTTTTCGCAGTGCAGGCAGGATTTTGGGAAGTGAACGGTTTGTGCTGCCTGGCCTTCGGCCTTCACTTCATAGCTGTGCACGCGGTTCAGGAACGTCCCCATCGGCTCTTCGCCGTAAGGGCGTTGATCGGACAGTGGTGCACCATAGTTTTCAGTGTTCCAGCCTTTACAGGAGATCACACAGGCGTGGCAGCCCACGCAGGTGTCTAGGTCGATGACAAGGCCGAGTTTCTTCTCGGTGCTGGTTGGGAGGTCAGTCATTGTTGGCTAACTCCATATGTGAGGAGGTGGCTGGACTGGGGATTTACCCCAGACCCCAGAGTATTTGGGCAAAGAAGAAGGGAAGTGTTGGTCATTATTTGCCGACCTTCCATTCCAGGTTATCCGGACCTTGGCCGACCGGAGACTTGATCTCAGGGAAGGCTGGCTGGGACTGCTCACCCGCTGGGGCGTCAGCCTTTTCGATTTTTACGCGCAGATCAAACCATGCCGCCTGACCGGTGATCGGGTCAGAGTTGGCCACCCGCATGCCGTCGCCTTTGGCAGGCAGCAGTTCGTGGATCAGGTGGTTCAGCAGGAAACCCTGTTTGGCTTCTGGTGCATCTTTATCAAGCGCCCAGGCCCCTTTGCGTTTGCCAATCGCGTTCCAGGTCCAAACGGTGTTGTCGTTCAGCGCTTCTTGCAGAGCAACGGGTACGGTGATGGTGCCGTGGGTCGAGGTGACTTTGGCCCAATCGCCTTCTTTGAAGCCGTATTTTTCCCAAATCTTGGTGGGCAGATAGAGCGGGTTGGTGCCATGCAGCTGACGCAGCCAGGCGTTTTGCGTACCCCAAGAGTGATACATTGCCATTGGGCGCTGGGTCAGGGCGTGGATTGGGTATTCATCCAGATCAACCGCTGTGTCTTCAAACGGCTCATACCAAAACGGCAGCGGATCCATTACGGTTTTTACGCGCTCACGCAGGTTCTCTGGTGGCTGGCGGTCGCCATGGCCTTCAGCTGCGCGTTGAAATTTGCGCATTGGCTCAGAGTAGAGCTGGAACAGGTATGGTGATGGTGCATCATAGATGCCCATGCCAACGGCCCAATCTTGGTAGGCGCTATTCCAAGGCTTGTAGTAATCCGCACCCTCAGGGATGTGGGCCACGTAGAAGCCACCGTTTTCGATGTAACGATTCAGCTGATCAGGGTTGACCTCACCACGACCTACTTTGTCACCATTCTCGCCACGGAAGCCTGCCAACGGGCCAATGCCCGGCTTGCGCTCGTGGTTCACGATGTAATCCGCGTAGTCTTCCCACTTGGCTGAACCGTCTTCGTTCACAAAGCCCTGCATGCCCAGTCGGTTTGCCAGATGGATCAGCGTGGATTGGAAGCCACGCACATCGCGATCTGGCTCAATCACAGGCCAGCGGATCGCGTCTGCCGCTGCATCTGCTTCACAGATCGGGCGATCTAGCAGTGAGATACAGTCGTGACGCTCCAAATAAGTTGTGTCAGGCAGGATCAGGTCTGCGTAGGCGACCATCTCAGAGCTATAGGCATCCGAGTAGATCAGATACGGGATCACATAGTCGCCGTTCTCATCCTTGTCGGTCAGCATCTCGATGACACCGCGGGTGTTCATCGAAGAGTTCCAGGACATGTTCGCCATATACATGAAAAGCGTATCGATCTTGTAGGGATCACCCGCGTGTGCGTTGGAAATCACCATGTGCATCAGGCCGTGGCTCGACATTGGGTTTTCCCAAGTGAATGCCTTGTCGATGCGGATCGGAGAGCCGTCTTCGTGCAGCATCAGATCCTCTGGGCCACGGGTGAAGCCCAGGTGCGGACCGTCCAGTGGCGCGCTTTTGGAGACTTTGCCGTGTGGCTTTGGGTGCTGTTCGATTGGCTTTGGATACGGCGGCTTAAAGCGAAAGCCACCCGGGACTTCGACGGTGCCCAGAACGATCTGCAGCACGTGAAGCGCGCGGCAGGTCTGGAAACCGTTTGAGTGGGCAGAGATGCCGCGCATCGCATGCATCGCGACAGGGCGCCCCACCATATGATCGTGTTTGTCGCCACGGAAATCGGTCCACACATGATCCAGTGTGAAGCTTTCTTCAAAGGCCACGCGCGCCAGTTCTGCAGCGATGGTTTTGATCTTCTTCGCGGAAACACCGGTTTTGTCAGCCACGTTCTCAGGCGCGTATTGTGGGTCGAGATACTTCTCGGCCATTTTTGCCATAACGGTGGTATAGGTCTTGCCGTCAGCTTCGTAAGTCGCGCCGAGGTTTGGACGCACACCTTTTTGGTCGAACGGGGTCAGATCGCCTGTCACGCTGTCGATGACCATGACTTTGTCATCGCCGTTGCGCAGCAGAAGGCCAGTTTCTGGATCAATCAGACCCGGCGCGTTGGTGAACTGCGCGAGGTACTCCAGATCAATTTTGCCTGCTTTCATCAACTCGTGCACGAGCGAAAGAATGAAGAGACCGTCGGTGCCCGGTGTGATGCCAACCCATTCGTCCGCAACAGCGTTATAACCAGAACGCACTGGGTTCACGCCGATGACTTTGCCGCCACGGCCTTTGATTTTGCCGATACCCATTTTGATTGGGTTCGAGTCGTGGTCTTCGGCAACACCGAAAATCATAAAGAGTTTGGTGCGATCCCAGTCAGGCTGGCCGAATTCCCAGAAAGCACCGCCCATGGTGTAGATGCCACCTGCTGCCATGTTCACCGAGCAGAAGCCGCCATGTGCTGCGAAGTTCGGTGTGCCGAAGTTCTGCGCCCAGAAACCGGTGAAAGATTGGGATTGATCGCGGCCTGTGAAAAAGGCCAATTTCTCAGGCGAGTTTTCACGAAGCGGCTTCAGACGCGCAACCGCAATGTCCAGAGCCTCGTCCCAGCTGATTTCTTCAAATTCCCCGGAGCCACGTGGGCCTACGCGTTTCATCGGCGCCTTCAGACGCGATGGCGCGTTAACTTGCATGATACCTGCAGAGCCTTTTGCGCAAAGAACACCCTGGTTCACAGGGTGATCTCGATTGCCTTCGATATAGGCTACTTTGCCGTCTTTCATGTGCACGTTGATGCCGCAACGGCACGCGCACATATAGCACGTCGTTTTACGAATCTCGTCTGATACCTTCGGCGATGTATCAATCTTGGGCTGCTGGAATGTCATCTGGCGTCCTTTTGAAGCGGGGACTCGGGGGATTTGCGCTGAGAACCAGCGGCATTTGAAGCGAAGCACGTCGCGCTAAACCGACCACCCATATTCATGGAATGCAGATCAATTTTTGCGAATGATTCTCTCATGAAGAATTTGGTTCCTGTTTCCTGCCAAGAAGGAGGTAAATTCTCCTTATCGCAAGTGAAATCTACGTTTAGTCGTTTAAAGCCTGCAGCGCGGTCACTGCGATCATTTGGGTCACATCTTCTGCGGAGCAGCCTCGCGACAAATCATTGGCTGGTTTCGCCAACCCCTGCATGACCGGACCGATTGCCATATACCCACCCAAACGTTGGGTGATTTTGTAGCCAATGTTGCCCGCATCGAGGTTTGGAAAAATCATGACGTTGGCTTTGCCAGCGACAGAGGACTCAGGAGCTTTGCGTTCACCAACTGATGGCACGAAAGCTGAGTCAAACTGCAGTTCGCCATCTGCCTCCAGCTCTGGCGCGGCGTCCTTGAATAGCGCAAGGCCGTCAGAAACCTTGGATACCGCTGCATGACGCGCGCTGCCCATGGTTGAGAAGCTCAGGAAGGCAATCTTAGGATCGGTTTCCAAAAGCGCTTTGCAGGATTTAGCGGAGGCCTTGGCGATTTCGCACAATTCCTGCGAGGATGGGTCGATCACAAGGCCGCAATCGGAGTAAAGCATCGCCCGTCCACCTTCGGTGGCGTTTTCGGGCGGGTACATTAAGAAAAAGCTGGAAACCATGGCAGCATCTTTGTCGACGCCAATCACTTGGATCGCACTGCGAACAATTTCACCAGTTGTCAAAACAGCACCACCAAGCGTGCCAGTTGCGTGACCCAAGCGCACGAGCATCGCTGCATAGACTGCAGGGCTCTGTACAGTGGCCAATGCCTTGGCCTCATCCACGCCTTTGTGTTTGCGCAGGTTGTAGTACTCTGCAGCAAAAGATGCAGTCAGTTCAGATGTCAGCGGGTCGTGGACTTCAACGCCTTCGCTTTCAGACGCGCCTTGATTTGCAAGTTCAGCGCGGACAGCGTCGGCATCTCCAACGAGAATAACATTGGCCAGTTCGGCCTGATGGGCGGCGAGCGCCCCCGCGACGATGCGGGGGTCACTGCCTTCACATAGGGAAATAACCGGGCGAGTGGACGGAGCCTTTGCTTTCAGCAGCTCCTGAGGGAGTAAAGTCATTGGATCCGTCCTCTCTTGATCCGATTATTGTGCGCGCATGTCGTCGCGATTGATGCCAGCCACAGACACTGGCTTCTTCATCGCGTCGCGGCGGAATGGCTCACCAAGCTCTTGGTTCAGCAGGATTTCGATAAAGGTTGTTTCTTTATCTTCCATCTGACGCTTAACCGCTTTGTTCAGCTCGTCTGTCAGCTGTTCCATGGTGGTAACCGCAACACCGTGTACGCCACATGCCTTCGCGATGCCTGCGTAGGACACTTCTTGAGACAGCTCGGTGCCCACGAAGTTGTCGTCGAACCACAGTGTGGTGTTACGCTTCTCGGCACCCCACTGGAAGTTGCGGAAGATCACCATGGTGATTGGTGGCCAGTCGTCACGGTTCACAGACACCATCTCGTTCATGGAGATACCGAATGCGCCGTCGCCTGCGAAGCCAACCACTGGTGTGTCTGGGCAGCCAACTTTTGCACCACAGATCGCCGGGAAGCCGTAGCCACATGGGCCGAAGAGGCCAGGTGCCAGGTACTTACGGCCATCTTCGAAGGATGGGTAAGCGTTACCGATCGCACAGTTGTTGCCGATGTCAGAAGAGATGATCGCTTCTTTAGGCAGAGCAGCTTGGATTGCGCGCCATGCCATACGTGGAGACATCTTTTCTGGCTCACGACCGCGTGCACGCTCGTTCCAAGTTGTGCCCGGATCGTCGTCTTCGTGGTCCATGGAAGTCAGTTGCTGTGCCCAGGAAGATTTGGCATCGGCGATAGAGTTCTTACGTGCGTCGCGACCTTCGTCACCTGCAGTGTCAGAGAGCTGCGCCAGGATGCCCTGAGCCACTTTCTTCGCGTCACCCACGATACCAACGGAAACTGGCTTGGTCAGACCGATACGATCAGGGTTGATGTCAACCTGGATGATCTTCGCGTCGCGTGGCCAGTAGTCGATGCCGTAGCCTGGCAGTGTGGAGAATGGGTTCAGACGGGTACCCAGAGCCAGAACAACGTCCGCTTTCGCGATCAGTTCCATACCTGCTTTGGAGCCGTTATAGCCCAGAGGACCAGCGAACAGTGGGTGAGAACCTGGGAAAGCGTCATTGTGCTGGTAGCCAACACATACTGGCGCGGTCAGACGCTCTGCCAGCTCTGCGGAGTCTCCAATCGCGTCCGCCAGAACAACGCCTGCGCCGTTCAGGATCACTGGGAATTTCGCAGAGGACAGCAGTTCTGCAGCTTGTTTAACCGCTTCTTCACCACCCTGTGGACGTTCGAACTCAACAACAGCTGGCAGCTCGATGTCGATAACCTGTGTCCAGAAGTCACGTGGGATGTTGATCTGTGCAGGAGCAGAAGCGCGCTTCGCTTGCAGGATCACGCGGTTCAGTGTTTCTGCCATACGGGATGGGTCACGAACTTCTTCCTGGTAAGCAACCATGTCTTCCAGAAGAGCCATTTGCTCAACTTCCTGGAAGCCACCTTGGCCCAGAGTTTTGTTCGCAGCCTGTGGCGTTACAACCAGAAGTGGTGTGTGATTCCAGTAAGCTGTTTTGATTGGTGTCACCAAAGAGGTGATGCCTGGGCCGTTTTGCGCGACCATCATGGACATCTTGCCAGTCGCACGGGTGTAACCGTCCGCCATCATACCTGCGTTACACTCGTGTGCGCAGTCAAAGAATTTGATACCAGCCGCTGGGAACAGGTCGGAAATTGGCATCATAGCAGAACCGATAATGCCGAAAGCATTGTCGATACCGTGCATCTGAAGCACTTTTACAAAGGCTTCTTCGGTTGTCATTTTCATGGGTCGTCTCCTGAGAACGAGAAAAGAGCGAGCAGAGCTCGGGCTGGGTTAGATTAGAATTTGCGGGATAGGGCCAGTAGCCCCAAATATCGTCCGGAATAAGTCCAGTTGAAATGCATACAGGTATTCCTCCGATTCCCCGCACAGGCATGCTTTTTGTTATTTTTGAGAATAAATGACACTTTTAGTCTCAAAAGTCAACAATACTGCGTAAGCTAATTTGATTGGCAGGCTATGAAAATTGCGAGAACCGCGCTGCTAATTGTAACAATATGTTGGCGCTATTGCCGCAGCGTGTCCGCAATTATCTGGATTCCTTTCGGAATTCGTTCACTTGGAATGGATGAATAGGCCAATCGGTAGTATTCGCGCGGTCGATTTTGCCCAAAGAAAAACGGGCGTCCGGGCTCTATATAGACCCCTTTCGATTTGAGCTCTTCAGCTAAGGTTTCCGTATCTGTGCCTGTTGGCGCACGCATCCAAAATGAGCTTCCGCCATGCGCGCCTTGGCCTGCAATTGAAAGGCCCGTTTCCTGAATTGCTTCCTGCATCGCTTCGCGGCGTTCTTTAAGGGCGATTCTCTGACGGCGAATCGAGGCGTCGTAGTGACCAAGCGACAGGAAATAAGCCGCTGTTCTCATCGTGTGTCCGGGAGGGTGGCGCAAAACCGATGCCCTTAGCGCGCGCGCTTCGCGGATGAAGCTCTCTGCCCCAACGAGATAGCCTAGCCGCAAACCGGGAAAGATCGATTTTGAGAAACTGCCGACATAAATAACGCGCCCGTCCTTGTCCAAAGACTTCAAAGCAGGTGACGGGGCATTGAGGAATGACATTTCAAATTCGTAGTCATCCTCAACGATCAGAGCATCCAGTTCTTTTGCTCGGGCCAAAAGTGCTTCGCGCCGGGCCATGGGCATAGTGGCGGTCGTCGGGCATTGATGGCTTGGTGTCGTGAAAATCACGTCAGTTTCAGCTGGAATGGCATGCGGTGGAAGCCCATCTCGATCAACGGGCAAAGGCACCAAGTGGCAGCGTGACTGCATCAGAATATCGCGCAGAGCATGGTAGCAAGGGTCTTCGATAGCCGCTGTTCTGCGCTGGGTTAGGAGAACTTGCGCAGTCAACCACAATGCATTTTGCGCGCCAACCGTGATCAAAACCTCTTCTGGCCTCGCGACAATCCCGCGCCGAGGAAGCGTGTGACGCACGATAAACTCGACGAGGCGCTCATCTTCTAGATCGCAATAATCGGTTGTGAGTGCAGCAAAGTCCTTTTGACCAAGAGCCTGAATCGCGCAGAGGCGCCAATTGGCATGATCAAAGAGACTGATGTCTGTCTGTCCGTACACAAAGGGGTAGCGATATTGCGCCCAGTCCAGGGGTTTTCTTGGAGTATCTCCTCCCGAAAACTTTCGTCCAATCGCGCGACTCCAATCTACTGTGTCGCCGCTTTGACGCACGGCTTCAAAGGGAGGGGGCTCGGGTGCGTTTTCGGACACGTAATAGCCAGAACGACCGCGTGAACTGAGGTAATCATTTGCCAATAGCTCTGTGTAGGCCAGAGTCACTGTGATGCGGCTGACGCCAAGATGCATTGCCAGCTTCCGAGTCGAGGGTAGTTTTTCTCCCTGCCGGAATCGGCCCGACAAGATCCCTTCCGCAATCATCTGTTGGATTTGCGATTGCAGCGTTCCCTGGAACTGCGGGTTCAAAAAGAACGTATCTACGGAAATGGACATGCCTTGCGTGCTCGCTGGACTGGTCGTGGTGGAATTCTGGCGCTATCAAAGCGCGATTTCATATTCAGAGCAAATTCACGGATTTGCAATCCGTATGAGAATTCGGCCCGTCCTTGTCTCGAAAAACCGAGAAATTGTATCGAGTGTCATTGTAGAAGCGACACTAACAACTCTGATTTCTTGGGCCATTCCGACTTGATGAACGAATAGATAGCGACATCTTGCGGCTGGCTATCTTTGCCGAGTTTCTCGCCACGTAGGGTGCCGTCGAGAGAGGCGCCAAGCGCTTCAATACGTCGACGGTGCGCTGCTTTGCTGGCGAGGCAGGGAAGTTGCACGGTGTTTGCACCTGCCACTTCGAAACCATATGTCATCAGCATGACCATCATCTCGATGAACACTCCCGACTCATCCGTGTTCATCCAGAGGTTGTCCATGACAAGTTTCTTATGGGCACGGTCAATTTGGGAGAAGCCAACCCAGCCCAACAATCGAGCATCCTGAGATTGAATGGAATAGGTGAGAGATTGACCATCAGCCTGCCGCTCCAGCCAATAGGATATTTCATCCTGCATGGCGTGCCGAACGGGGAGGCGGCAACCTTCTGGGATGTGGGATCCACTGCAGGTTGCTTGCGCGAGTTGCGCCGCGTGTCCATGGGACAACGGCAAAAGGGTCAATCGAGACCCGCACAGTTTACGCGGACTTGGCCACATATTGAATAACTCGCAAATAAAAACGGCCCGCAGCAGAACCGCGGGCCGGATTGAACGATGTCTTAGCCAAAGACTTTGGTCAGTGCTTTATCAACGGCATCTGTGATGGCGTCGATCTCGGCTTCGGTGGAGATCAGGGCTGGGCTGAAGCAAAGTGTGTTATTGCGGCCAGGCAAAGAACGGTTGGTCGCACCGATCAGAACGCCTTCGTTCGCACATTCTGCGATGACTGCACCAACTTTGGACTCATGCACTGGTTCTTTGGTTTCACGATCTTCAACCAGTTCTGCGCCCTGGAACAAGCCACGACCGCGAACGTCACCAATGATGGAATGCTTTTCCATCAGTGCTTTGAGGTTTGCGTTCAGACGCTCACCCATCTTGGTGGTGTTTTCCAACAAGCTTTCATCTTCGATGATACGCATGTTTTCAAGCGCCGCCGCAGGGCCCGCCGTGCAGCCACCGAATGTAGAGATATCGCGGAAGTAGTTCAGCGGATCAGAGGCATCGTCTTTGAACATGTCGAAGACTTCTTCAGTGGTAACCATAACAGCAATCGCCGCGTAGCCAGATGCAACGCCCTTCGCCATTGTTACGAAGTCAGGTTTGATGCCAAAGTGCTGATAGCCGAACCACTCAGTGCCAGTACGACCGACACCACAAACAACTTCGTCGATGTGCAGCAATACATCGTACTTTTTGCAGATTTCTTGAACGCGTGGCCAGTAGCCTTCAGGCGCCTCAATAACGCCGCCACCGGCAGTGATTGGCTCTAGGCAAAGCAGGCCTACAGTTTCTGGACCTTCACGCAGGATGACATCTTCAATCAGGTTTGCTGCAGCAATGCCGAATTCCTCGCCAGACAGATGCTCCAGACCGAGCTCGTGCTTACGGTACTCCATGCAGTGTGGAACTTTCACGAAGTCAGGGGCGAATGGACCGTATTGTGCGTTGCGCTGCTCGTGGCCACCAGCAGACATCGTTGCCAGTGTGGAGCCGTGATAGTCGCGGTCGCGATACAGGATCTTAGTCTTCTTGCCGCCGTACTTCTTGTGTGCGAGCTGGCGCACCATTTTGAACACCTTCTCGTTCGCTTCGGAACCAGAGTTGGTGTAGTAGGCGCGGGACATGCCTGGCATCTTGTCGATCAGCTTTTCAGCGAACAAAGCACCAGGGATAGAACCAGCGGTTTGAGCGAAATAGCAGATTTGCATCAGCTGGTCGCGGACGGCATTCGCGATTTCTTCGCGGCCGTAGCCTACGTTAACAGTCCAGACACCGCCAGACACGGCATCAATATACTCTTTGCCATTCTGGTCCCATACGCGCATACCTTTGCCTTCAACGATGATACGAGGATCACCGGTTTCATATGGTTTATGTTGGCTCAGGTGGTGCCAAACATTTGCCTTATCAGCAGCGACAACCTTGCTGAGGTCATTGTCTTTAAAAGCGCCGTCCATTTTGAACACCCTTAGAAATAGGCGTCATCGTGACGCCAAACGTGAAATTGAGACCAGAGACTCCGATCAGTTGATTTCAGTATTCTGCTTGGAATCTAGGCGCCCACAATAGGGCCAGATGACTCTGTGTTTATGTCCAAAAAAATCGATCAAGGCACCGTAGATTTTCTGAATCGTGAAGTAACTCAATGAAAATAAAAGTGTTTTATTCGTGTCCGTAAATTTATTCGAAAACTCAGAAATTCTCATTTATCGCGTTTTGGTCGAAAAAAAAGTTGATCGTAGAGCGTTTTTCCGTTCCGATCAGACTCATTGGGGACAAAAGTCCGCAATTCTAGAGATAAGGCCACTCATAAGGTCACCTAGATTCCAAGGTCGCTGGTTTACATGGCGATCCAATCACACGGGAGAAATATAAAGATGACTTTCAAAACCAAATTCGCTGCTTTAGCGACCTCTGTTGCGATGCTCACAGGTGCTCAGGCCGCGATGGCAGAGGAAATCACCGTGGCGTACTTCCTGGAATGGCCAATGCCTTTCCAATACGCCAAGGAAACTGGCATGTATGACGAAGCGCTTGGCGTGAAAGTCAACTGGGTGTCCTTTGACACTGGTACGGCGATGAGTGCTGCTATGGCAGCGGGTGACGTTCAACTGTCTGTCAGCCAAGGTATCCCACCGTTCGTTGTGGCAACCTCCGCTGGCCAAGACCTGCAAGTTCTTGATGTTGCTGTGTCCTATGCGGACAACGACAACTGTGTCGTACGCGCGGACCTTGAAATCGACAAAGACAGCGCCGGCGAACTGGCGGGCAAAAAAGTCGCGGTTCCTTTGGGTACAGCTGCGCACTATGGCTTCCTGAAGCAGATGGAGCACTTCGGCGTGTCTCTGGACAGCCTTGAAATCGTAGACATGGCGCCTGCAGAAGGCGAAGCTGCGCTGAGCCAAGGCTCTGTCGACATGGCTTGCGGCTGGGGCGGGGCTCTGCGTCGTATGTTTGACTCCGGTAACGTCCTGCTGACAGGTGCAGAAAAGACAGCACTCGGCATCCTGGTATTTGACGCAACGACTGCGCCGACTTCCTATGTTGCTGAAAACAGCGACCAGGCTGCGGCATTCCTAGCCGTGACTGCAGCTGCAAACGCAATGTGGGCTGACGAAGCCAACCGCGCGAAAATGCTGCCAGTCATCGCGAAAGACGCAGGTATGAGCGAAGATGATGCTGCATCTACATTGGCAACTTTTGAGTTCCCAACAGTTGAAGCACAGCTGAGCCAGTCTTGGCTGGGTGGCAACGCGGCATCCTTCATGAAAGGTGTTGCAGACGTATTTGTGGCATCCGGTTCCATCGATGCGGCGAAAGCTTCCTATACTGACAACGTGAACGCTGATCCGCTGTCTGCGGCTCAATAATCACCCTTTAATGGGGCGCAACGCTGCGCCCCGCATCTACGTCGCCCGGTCTGCCGGGCGACTCACCTTTTTACGAAGGGAATTCGGGTGTCTGAATTACTAATCGATAACATCTCAATGCGATTTGACCTGCCCAACGGCGGTCATGTTCAAGCGTTGCAGAATGTCACGCTGGATATCAAATCCGGCGAACTCATGAGCGTACTTGGCCCATCAGGTTGTGGTAAAACAACGTTGCTCAACATCGTTGCGGGTTTTCTGGCCCCAACGGAAGGCCAGATTAAGCTAAACGACCAAGTGGTGACCGGCCCAAGCCCAGAACGCGGTATGGTCTTTCAGCAGGGTGCGCTGTTTGAATGGATGAACGTGCGCGATAACGTCTCTTTTGGCCCTGACATGAAGGGTGTGAGCCGCGCTGAAAGCAAAGAAAAGGTTGAACACCTGCTAGAGGTCGTTGGCCTGCAGGACTTCAAAGAAAAAGCGATTTACGAGTTGTCAGGTGGTATGCAGCAGCGTGTTGCGCTGGCGCGTTGCTTGGCGAATGACCCAGACGTCATCCTGATGGACGAACCTTTGGGTGCACTTGATGCGTTGACCCGCGAAAAGATGCAGAGCCTTGTTCTGGATCTGTGGAAAGACACCGGTAAGACGATCATTCTGATCACCCACTCTGTTGAAGAAGCTCTGCTGCTTGGTGAACGCCTGTTGGTTATGGCTCCGCGTCCAGGCCGTGTACATAAAGAGTACCGCCTGCCGTTTGCGGATCTTGGTGTTGGTAATGATTTGCGCGAAGTGAAGAAACACAAGGATTACGCCGGAACGCGTGAAGAAATCCTAGAAATGATCTGGAACATGGAAGAAGAAATCATGGGCCGGACGGAGGAAAACGCATGACCGGTTTACTCGTACTTCTCCTATATGTTGCTGCCTTCTTTGGGTCCTTTGTTATCGCAAAGCGGGTCTACAAAAGCGCCTTTGAAAAGAAAGGCTTCAACAAGCTGAAAACCGTGACTTTCGGCGACGAAAGCGCGATCACAGCCAACCGCGTTGCGTCGGTTGTATCGGTAATCACTGTCTTCTGGCTTTGGGTTGCTTTCACCAACTCTGCAATTCCTTTGCCAAAATTCCCAGGCCCATTCTCTGGCGATATGACGTTTACCTACACAGCGCAGCTGGAAGATGGCACCAAGGATGATGCCACCGTGACAGTGCGGGTCTATCGCGAAGACATTCAGCAAACCGTTGATGCAGACGGAAATCCTGGTCGCGAGCCAGCTCCGGCTGAAGTTGAGCTAGGTGATGGTTTTGCGAAGAATGATACGCTAACCGTCGCGCGTTATGGCTTTAAGGTTGTGAACGTCTGGTCAAATGACGAAGTCTCCAAGAAAGACGGATCAACTATCGTTGCAATCAACGGCGAGCCTATCCAACCGGGTGAGAAAATCACCGTGGATGAAGGTACGCTTGGTCTGACAGACAAAGGTTCTCCGACCTTTGCACCTGCAACTGGGTTCCGTATGGCGCGTCTATACCTGCCAGCCCCGGAAGTCGTGTTCCAGCGTTTCATCTGGCTGAATAAAGAAGGCTATCAAGGTTATACGCTGCTAGAGCACACTCGTTACTCGCTTCAGCGTGTTCTGCTGGGCTTCCTTCTTGGTGCGTTGATCGGGGTTCCGATTGGCTATGCCATGGGCTTGACCGGATGGGCACGCGGTTGGTTCGACCCAATTGTCGAATTCATGCGTCCAATTCCACCTCTGGCGCTGATCCCTCTGATCATCATCTGGTTTGGTATTGGTGAGACAGGCAAGATCGTTCTGCTCTTCCTCGCTGCCTTGTGGATTATGATTATTGCAGCACGATCGGGTGTGTCCGGCGTTGCGATCTCCAAAGTGCATGCGGCCTACTCGCTGGGCGCATCCAAATGGCAGATCCTGTCTAAGGTCATCGTTCCAAACTCGCTACCTGACATCTTCACCGGTGCGCGTGTGGCCATGGGTGTTTGTTGGGGTACTGTTGTTGCGGCTGAACTGGTTGCGGCAAACGTGGGCCTCGGCAAGATGATCGTCACCGCGTCCAAGTTCCAGCTGACCGATATCATCATCGTCGGTATCATCGTGATCGGTGTGATCGGCTTTGCGATCGAAGTTGGCATGCGAGCTCTGGAAAACTGGCTCATCCCTTGGAAAGGTAAAGTCTGATCCAAAGGGTCATAAGAATTGCGAAGGGCGGTCCAATGGGCCGCCCTTTTCGTTAATGCATTTGTGGGAGTAATTATTTGGTAAGAATAAGTTTTCCAGCGCGTGTAATGCGCAGTGTGTACATCTGATCGTTCAGGACGATGCGTGCCAGACCGTTTTCGCCAGTGATTTGCTGAGCGTCCAAAACAGGGGTGTCGTTAAATAGTTGGGAAATTGGCGTCTGAATGTTCATTTTTGAATCCTCTCGCTGACTTGATTTATTTCTGACTAAATTAGTCAGGTGAGTCAATACCTGATTTTATTAGTCGGAAATAAAGAGGCCAGCAAAAACCCAGCCGGGAGGGCAGGGTCGTTTGCTTTGAAATTTAGCTGACTATCATCGATAGAGCAGAGACTGCCCGTTGCTGAATAGATGAACCTTGGATGGATCCGCTGTCAGTGTCAGCTCTTTGCCGCGCAGATCACGATGGATGCCTGGGAGTTTCGCAATCACTGTATCCGTATTCTGGCTAGAGCTCGGTGCTTCGAAGTAAAGTTGGGTCACCTCACCCAGAGCTTCAACAATCGAGACCGTATCTTTGAAGGCGTAGTTATCATCATCAGTCGCGACCAAATCTTCGGGTCGAATTCCAACATTCACCTTGCGGCCTTTGTCTTCTGGGAGGGTCGGGATGTTAGAAGTGAATGTTCCATTACCGTCTTCTGTCTTAACGGTTGTGACGTCACCTGTTTCAATGATTTCACCGGCCAGGAGGTTCATTGACGGCGATCCAATGAACTGCGCCACAAACTCGTTTTCCGGGCGCTCATAGAGATCAAGCGGTGTGCCAACCTGCGCAATGCCTTTGTTGGCCAGGACTACGATGCGAGTTGCCAGCGTCATGGCTTCAACCTGATCGTGAGTCACGTAGATCATTGTGCTCTCTGGCATCGCCTCCTTCAGCTGTGCGATCTCGATCCGAGTGGCTACGCGTAGCGCAGCGTCGAGGTTGGAGAGCGGCTCGTCAAACAGATAAACCTTTGGATCGCGTACAATTGCGCGACCAATGGCGACCCGCTGGCGTTGCCCCCCTGAAAGCGCCTTTGGCAGGCGATCAAGATATTCATCCAGCTGCAGAACTTTCGCTGCCTTGGTCACTGCCTCGTCGATCTCGGCAGCGGATTTCTTCGCAAGTTTCAGGGCGAAAGCCATGTTGTCGCGCACCGTCATATGCGGGTAGAGCGCATAGGACTGGAACACCATCGCGATGCCGCGCTGGGCGGGCGGCATGTCGTTGACATACTGCCCGTCGATTTCCAGTGAGCCGCCGGTGATCTGCTCAAGCCCCGCAATCATGCGCAGCAAAGTGGATTTGCCGCAGCCTGATGGGCCGACAAACACCACCAGCTCTCCGGGTTCGATGTCGAGATTGATGTTGTTCAGAACATTGACGTTGCCGCCGTAGGTCTTCTCAACATTTGTAAGTTTCAAACCAGCCATGCTGCCCTCCCTAGTCCTTCATCGCAACAAGCGGTTGCCATGCTTCCAGTGTCGCTTGACCAGTCACAACAGACGCACCGCCCAGCTCTTGTGCAATGGACGTCCAATTGCCGTGAGGCAGCGAAACCTCAGCAGGTGCATCGCTCAGGTTGAATGCACAGAAAATCTGAGTGTCTCCGTCGCTGCGGACAAAAGACAGTACATTCCCTGTTGCTTTTGGTGGCGTGTGTGCCCCTGTCCGCAAAGTCGCGTGGGTCTGACGCAATGCAATCGCGTGGCGATAGAAATGCAGCAAGGACGCTGGGTCCTCTTCCTGATTGGCGACGGCGTTACTCAGATGCTCTGGGCTTACCGGCAACCAAGGCTGGGACTGTGTGAAGCCCGCAGTGTCATTGGATTTCTCCCACACCATTGGTGTACGGCAGCCATCGCGTCCTTTGAATTCGGGCCAGAACTCGATCCCATATGGGTCTTGCAGGTCTTCAAAGGCAACGTCTGCCTCTGGCAGGCCAAGTTCTTCACCCTGATAGATGCAAGCGGACCCCCGCAGACACATCATCAAAGTGATCATCATTTTCAGGCCATCTTCGTTGAGCTCCCAGCGTGAGGCGTGGCGTTGCACGTCATGGTTTGAGAATGCCCAGCAAGCCCAGCCATCAGCGGCCACGCCATCAACTTTGTTCAGCACCTCTGCAATTTCAGTGGCTGTTGGGCGGTTGTTGGCGAGGAATTCGAAGGCATAACACATCTGCATCAGGTCATTGCCCGCAGTGTATTCGCCGAGAATTTCCAAGCCACGCTGCGCGTCACCCACTTCTCCAACTGCTGCCGCGCCATAAGGGTCCATGACCGCACGCAGCTTGCGTAGGAACTCGAGGTTTTCGGGTTGGTTTTTGTCGTAGAGGTGTTCTTGGTGATTGTACGGGTTCACCTGCGGCGCAATCGTTGAATTGCGATCCTCCTCTGCGAGTGGAGGGTTGCTGCGCAAGCGCGCATCGTGGACGTAGAAGTTGATCGTATCGAGACGGAAGCCGTTCACACCGCGTTCCAGCCAGAAACGTGCCACGTCCAGCAGGGCGTTTTGCACATCCGGGCAGTGGAAGTTCAGATCAGGCTGAGACGCAAGGAAGTTATGCAGATAGTACTGCTGGCGACGCCCGTCCCATTGCCACGCCGGGCCACCAAAGATCGACAACCAGTTGTTTGGCGGGTTCCCATCTGGCTTTGGATCAGCCCAAACGTACCAATCAGATTTGGCATTGTCTTTGGACACGCGGCTTTCACCAAACCAAGGGTGCTGGTCACTTGTGTGGCTCAGCACGAGGTCAATCATCACCCGCAGACCCAGATCGTGGGCGCGCGCAACGAGCGCGTCAAAATCGGCGAGCGTGCCAAACATCGGATCGACATCGCAGTAATCACTGACGTCATAGCCGAAGTCTTTCATCGGAGAGGTGAAGAAGGGCGAAATCCAGATGGCGTCGACGCCAAGGCTTGCAACGTGAGGTAAGCGTTCGGTGATACCTTTTAGATCGCCGATGCCATCGCCATTACTGTCCTGAAAACTACGCGGATAGATTTGATAAATCACCGCTCCGCGCCACCAGTCGGCGTCTGCTTTCAGGGATGCAATGTTGGACACATTGGACATGATGTTCATTCTCTAACCTTGTTATTTTACGGAGCCGGCGAGCATGCCGCGCACCAGATATTTCTGCATTGCGAAGAAGACGATCAGCGGGACGATGATCGAGACAAAGGCCGCTGTTGCGAGGATTTCCCAATTGCCGCCACGGGTGCCTAGCAGTTCGATAATCTGCTTGGTCATCACGGTGGTTTCCCCGGTCGAGTCGATCAGGAACACAAGAGAAACAAGCAGGTCGTTCCACGTCCAGAGGAACTGGAAGATCGCGAAGCTCGCCAGCGCTGGGAAGCTTAGGGGGAGGATAATCTTAATAAAGATCTGGAATTCAGTGGCGCCATCGACACGCGCATTCTCGATGATGTCGCGCGGAAGCCCGACCATGTAATTGCGCAGGAGATAGATCGCCATGGGCATGCCGAACCCGGTATGGGCCAGCCAGACGCCAATGTAGCCTTTCCCGATGCCAATATCATTGTGCAGCTTCAAAAGCGGGATCAGCGCGAGTTGCAAGGGCACAACCAGTAGGCCAACAACGGCGGCGATCAACAGCGCACGTCCCGGGAAGTCCATCCATGCCAGCGCGTAGGCCGCAAAGGCCGCGACAAGAATTGGGATGATCGTCGCGGGAATGGTCACCGTCAGCGTGTTGATAAACGCCTTTGCCATACCGTCGATATTGTTCGGGTCAAAAACCACCGTGTAGTAGTTGTCGAAGGTGAACTCTGGCGGAACTTCGGCAGTGATGAAGATACGCTGACCGCGGCTGCCACCAAACTCTTCGGTATTTTCCATGCGATATGTGCCGTCCGCATTCAGCGTAACCGTGCCCCCACGGCGCAGTTCAGCAACCTCGCCTGGAACGAAGGCATCCACAGCTCGGGAAGAAATGCCCCAAGTTTGGATTGCGGGACGTTCATCGCCTTCAAAAATCTGTCCTTCGATGACGTATAGCCCGTCGATTTGCACCTGTGTATCAGGCGCAGCGGCGCGCTGGGTGAAGGTCTGCTCTTGCGCAAAGAGAGACTTCCACCAGCCGCTGGTTGCGATCTGGTCCGCGGTGCGGAAGGAGGAGACAAAGAGCCCGATGGTTGGCAGTAACCACGCGATCACCAAGACCGCGACGGAGATGTGTACCGCCCAGACCAGCGAGGATTTTGTGCCAGCTATATTATTCATTAGCGCATCTCCTTGCGGGCGTTGCGGATGTTCCAAACAAGGATCGGTGTCACGAGCAGCATGATGATCATCGCGCTGGCTGACCCGACGCCCCAGTCATTGGCGCGGAACATTTTGTCGTACATGTAGTTGGCAAGAACCTGCGTCTCCCATTGGCCGTTGGTCATTGCAAACACGATGTCAAAGACCTTGAGGACAATGATGGTGATAGTTGTCCATACCACCACGATGGTTCCCATGATCTGCGGGACCTTTATCTTGAAGAAAACCTGGAAGGGGTTTGCGCCATCCACGATTGCGGCCTCTACCGTCTCTTCCGGGATGCCGCGCAGGGCCGCGGATAGGATCACCATGGCAAACCCAGTTTGAATCCAAATCAGGACAGCCATCAGAAAGAAGTTATTCCAGAACGGAAGCGTCAGCCATGTCTGCGGCGCGTCTCCCCCAAAGAAGAGGTAGATGGCATTCAGAAGGCCAATCTGATCGGAACCTTCTGGACGTGTGTCGTAGATCAATTTCCAGATCACAGCCGCGCCGACGAATGAGATGGCCATCGGCATAAAGATCAAGGATTTAGCGATATTTCCCCAGCTGATCCGGTCGGTGAGCTGCGCGGCCAACAGACCAAATCCGGTCGAAGCTGCAGGCACAACAATCAGCCAAAGCATGTTGTTCCGCATGGCTTCCCAGAATTTCTCTTCGCCCAGCATTTGAGTGTAGTTTTCAAATCCAACCCAGATGTTGCCGCTTGAGGTGCGTTCGGTCACGGATAGCCAAAGCGTCGCGAACACCGGGTAGGCCAGGTAAAGGCCTAGAACGAATAGGGCAGGGAAAAGGAACAGCCACGGGCGGATGAGGTTCGCACGGTTGATATTGCGACCTGCGTTTGGCCCGCGTGGCGGAAAGAGCACTTTGTCCAAGAACAGGTTCGATAGGAAAAAGTAGCCGATACAGGCGCCAACGCCGAGGGCGATGGTCAGAATGCCCAGAATTGCTGGATGCATGGTGATGCCTCTCGAAGGGGTATGGCCTAAGCGGCCTAGGGGTGTGCGACCCAACTCTAGGGTCGGGTCGCACGTGCGGGCAACGCTTGGTTGCCCGCTGGAAGGGTTACTTCAATGCGTCCCAGCTCTCTTGGATTGCGGTTGCAGTTTCTGCAGCGGTCTTTGTGCCTGCAGAATAATCCACCATACCTGTCCAGAAGCTGCCAGCACCCACACCGCCTGGCATCAGGTCTGAGCCATCAAAGCGGAAAGTGGTCGCGCCCAGCAGGATTTCACCAAGACCACGCAGAGTGTCGTCTTTGTACGCGTCCAGATTCACGCCGTTGTGTGGTGTCAGGAAGCCGGTCTGCGCCATCATGATTTCATGCGCGAGAGGCTGTTTGAAGAAGTCCATCAGGGCTGAAGTCGCATCAGATGGATCAGTGATCGCCATCAGGGTGCCGCCACCCAGAACCGGGTTGCCGAGGTCTTTGCTTTCGTAAGATGGCATGTAGAAGAAATCAGTGTCGACACCAAATTCAACGTCTTCAGGGAAGAAGGCCGGAACGAAAGACGCCTGACGGTGCATGTAGCACTGAGGAGGAGAGGTGAAGAGGCCCTTCGGGCTGTCACGGAAGTCGGTTGTGCCAACAGCACCCGCGCCGCCTGCGACTTTTGCATCATCACGCGCAAACCAGCCGAACTCTTCGATCGCGGCTACAACGCGTGGATCGTCAAACGGAATGTCGTTTGTGGTCCATGCATCATATACATCAGTCGGCTGTGTGCGCAGCATCAGGTCTTCCACCCAGTCAGTTGCCGGCCAGCCAGTCGCCGCCCCAGAACCCAGGCCGATACACCATGGCACTTCACCGTCTGCAACGATCTGTTCGGTCAGGGCTTTCAGCTCTTCCATGGAGCCCGGCACGTCATAGCCTGCATCTTCAAAGTTTTCTGGGCTGTACCAAACCAGAGACTTAACGTTGACGTTATAGAAGAAACCATATGCTTGATCAGCGCCATTTGCATCCGCGTATGTGCCCAGATCAACCCAAGACTGGCCCGCCGCGTAGTTGTCCGCAACCCAGTCACCCATGCCTTCTGGTAGGGGATACAGTTGGCCTTTAGACGCCATAACGGCTGCCAGACCCGGCTGCGGGAAGACCGCGATGTTTGGCGCAGAGCCTGCTTCCGCGTCGATCACGATCTGCTGCTCAAAGGAATCAGAGCCTGTGTAGACCGCTTTCGCGCCGGTTGCGGCTTCAAAATATGCGAGCGCATTCTGGAAGTATTCGTTTTCAGGTGCCAGCCATGGACCGAACACGGTGACGGTTTGACCGGACAGGTCAGGCGCGGCCTCAGCCCAAGCATTATATGCATCCCAGCTGAATGGTCCCTCGCCTGGCGCAAATGCCAGGTGCCCATCAGCCATCGCCATATTGGCCGCCAGTGCCGCCGGGGCAACTGCCAACATCAGATTTTTCATGAATGATCCCTCCCTAGGATTACATGCTAGCTTCCGCGCTTGCAATTTATTCAAAGCGCTTTGGATGGCGCTAACATGTCAAATGAATCGACGAAGAGTCAATAATCATTTCAAAAAACCTTAGAAACATATCCTTATGGTCAAGTTTTTTGAGATTTTTCTTTGACGATTTTGAAACTCTGATCTATGCCTTTATAAAATTTGAAAGCGCTTTGGGTGAAAAATGAACCTTAAACAACTGTCAGAACTGCTGGGTTTGTCCCAAACGACAGTGAGTCGTGCGCTGAACGGTTACCCTGAGGTGAATCAAAAGACGCGAGAGCGTGTCATGGAGGCTGCCCGCCAGCATGACTACCGCCCAAACACGCGCGCCAAAGGACTGGCGACCGGGCGATCCATGGCGATAGGGCATATTATTCCGATTTCGACCAAGCATGAGATGGTAAACCCTGTTTTTGGTGATTTCATCGCTGGGACCGGGGAAACCTATTCCCGAAATGGTTACGATATGGTTCTTTCCGTCGTGCCGGATCAGGATGAGGAAAAGGCCTATCGAGACCTGCACCGCAAAGGCACGGTTGATGGCGTCATCGTGCATGGGCCACATATGGATGACTTCCGTATTCCCTTGCTGCTGGAGCTCGGCCTTCCCTTTGTTGTTCATGGTCGAGCCTCAAATATAGAGCGACCCTATAATTGGGTTGATGTGAACAATTATTCTGCCTTCCGGCGAGCGACAAATTTCTTGCTCGATCTGGGGCACAAGCGGATCGCTTTGATCAATGGCCTAGAGAATATGGACTTCGCCTACCGTCGGCGTAGGGCATTAGAATCAGCCCTGCTGGATCGCGGTGAGACGCTCGACACAAGTCTGCTGTTTCAGGGAGAAATGACAGAGGCTCTGGGCCATGATTGCATGCGCGAAATGCTCACCATGGCAAACCCACCCACAGCAGTGCTGACTTCTTCGATGATCACGGCAATCGGTGTGCGGCGCGCGATTGATGAAGCTGGGCTCAAGATGGGTAAAGATGTCTCGGTGATCACGCACGACGACGACCTCGGATACCTGAACAACGGTATCGATGAACCGCTCTTCACAGCGACGCGGTCATCCGTCCGCGCCGCGGGCCGACGTGCGGCTGAAATGCTGCTTGATGTGATCGAAAAGGGTGGTGACACCAAGAAAACAGAATGGTTGGAGGCGGATTTGATTGTTGGCAAATCAACCGGGCCGGCTCCGCAAAGGGGATAACATGGATTTTAAACGCAGCGACTTTCCTAAGGAGTTTATCTTTGGGGCCGCAACTTCATCTTATCAGATCGAAGGCCACAAATTTGGAGGCGCAGGCAAAACGCATTGGGATAGCTTTGCAGCGACCCCAGGCAATGTCGTGAGGTCTGAGACCGGTGATTTGGCATGTGATCATTTTCACCACTATGCAAACGATTACATATTGATGAAAGAAGCGGGATTTGACGCCTATCGTTTCTCAACAAGCTGGGCGCGTGTGTTGCCTGAGGGGCGCGGAGCGCCAAACCAAGAGGGGTTGGATTTCTACGACCGGCTGGTCGACAGTATGCTGGAAAATGATCTGAAACCCTGCGCGACGCTTTATCATTGGGAGCTTCCTCAGCCTCTCGCGGACTTGGGGGGGTGGCGCAATCGCGATATTGCCAAGTGGTTTGCCGATTTTGCAGAAGTCATCATGGGCCGCATCGGGGATCGCATGTATTCGGTCGCACCGATAAACGAACCATGGTGTGTTGCTTGGCTAAGTCATTTTCTGGGTCATCATGCTCCTGGGATGCGGGATATCCGAGCGACCGCGCGTGCGATGCATCATGTGCTACTGGCGCATGGAAGCGCCATTCAGGCGATGCGCGGATTGGGTATGTCAAACCTCGGAGGCGTTTTCAATCTGGAGTGGGCAACGCCTGTTGATGGCAGCAATGTCGCTCGCGCGGCTGCAGAACTTTATGACGGCTATTACAATCGCTTCTTCCTCGGTGGCGTTTTTAAAAAGGCCTACCCAGAGAATGTTTTGATAGGTCTTGGGCCGCATATGCCTGAGAATTTCGAGGATGATTTTGATGTGATCGGTACGCCGTTGGATTGGTGTGGTTTGAATTACTACACACGTAAAATCATCGCTCCCAACGATGGAGCGTGGCCGAGTCATGAAGAAGTGCCAGGACCATTGCCGAAGACCCAGATGGATTGGGAGATTTACCCAGAGGGCCTGTACAAATTCCTAAAGCGTACGCAGGCAGAATACACGGGTGATCTGCCATTGTTAGTGACTGAAAACGGAATGGCGAATCCGGATGTCCTGACAGATGGTCGGGTAAATGATGAATCTCGGATCGAGTATCTAAATCAACACGTGGCCGCGGCAAAACAGGCCATGACCGAAGGTGTGCCGCTTCAGGGCTATATGTTCTGGTCACTTCTGGATAATTATGAATGGGCGCTGGGCTACGAAAAACGCTTTGGATTGGTTCATGTGGACTTTGAAACACTGGAACGTACGCCAAAGCTGTCTTATGAAGCCCTGAAGATAGCGCTAACATCATGACCCTGGCACGCTAGAGTCGCGGAGCTTTTATGACTGATACATACCTCGTCGCTGACATAGGTGGCACAAATACACGCGTTGGACTTGCCGATGAGTCCGGTTTGATCGCTGAAACTACGCGGCGTTTCAAGAATCGCGAAAACATCAGCTTCGTTGCGGTCCTTGAAGCTTATTTGGATGAGTTCAAGCCTGGCAAACTGCGTGGCGCCTGTGCTGGAGCAGCAGGGCCGGTCAAAGACGGCGTTGCTGACCTCACCAATTTGGACTGGCAGATCAACCGTGATTCTATGCGACAGGTTACCGGAGTGGATGTTGCGGACGTGATCAATGACCTGCCTGCACAGGGATTGGCTCTGAACGATCTAAGCGAAGACTCCACACAGGTTCTAAAACCTGGTGATGTGTCTATGGGTCCGCGTTTGGTGGTTGGGCTGGGGACGGGGTTCAATATTGTGCCCGTCCATCAAGTTGGAGACACTCTTTTGGCGCCATCCTGTGAAGCAGGTCATGAGACTTTACCTTATCGGGCGGAACAGGCTGCGCTCTGCGATTGGCTGCGAGAAGAATGCAACTACCCATCGGTCGAAGTGGCCCTTGCAGGACAGGGGATTGAAAACCTCCATGCGTTCCACGCAAAATCCAGATTGCCTGCAGCTGAGGTGGTTGCCGGGTATCACAATGGCGACGCCAACTGCCAAGCGGCTATGCGCGACTATGTGGCATTGTTGGGGGCGGTCGTTGGCGATCATGCTCTCGTTCATTTGCCTTTTGGAGGAATTTACCTGACGGGGGGCGTCTCACGGTCCGTGGCTCCCATTCTTTTTGAACTCGGCTTTGAAGCGACTTTGAAAGACAAGGGGCGGTTTTCTGATCTGGCAGGATCATTTCAGATCAATCTGATCGATGATGACTTTGCCGCTTTGAAGGGGTGTGCCCGTCATTTACGCCAGTTGGTGGCTGCGTAGCACTAACTCTCGCTAAAGATGTAAGAATTGCAAATTGCCTGCGCTCCAATCAGATTGGTCGCAATCCAAACGGAAACTCGTTGTGTGAGCTATCCGATGTGAGGGCAGGCGATGAAGTTGGACTGGACACCAGTTCGAAATGAATTGGCGAAATGGCGTCGAGAAGGCCTCATGCTACCCATTTGGTGGCGTGATGATGACGCGACTGAGCCAACGGTCAAATTGGATCAGCTGATCCATATATCTGAAAAAATTGAGGTGCCATTGCACCTAGCCGTTATTCCGCGAGAAGCGACGCGCGCTTTGGGTGATCTGGTGTCTGACAATGAGATGGTCATCCCGGTGGTTCACGGTTGGTCCCACACCAATCATGAGGCACCAAAAGAGACGAAGTGCGAATTTGGAGAAGGCCGTTCCATCGAAACGCGTCGAGAGGAGGCGGCAGAAGGTCTGCGGCGTATTCAAACACTAATGGGTGATCGTGTGGCATCGATGTTTGTGCCACCTTGGAACCGCGTGCCGACCAGCTTTCTTCCAATATTGAAGGAGGTGGGCTATTCATGTTTCTCAACGTGTAACCCGCGATCGGAAGCAGAACCGATACCTGGATTGCTGCAGATAAACACACATATCGATCCGCTTTATTGGCGCCCATCCAAGAGGCTCTCCCACCCAGAATTGATCGTCGATAAGATCACTAATCTGTTGAAGCAAAGGCGTCAGGGTAAGACTGACAATTCAGAGCCATTTGGCCTCTTAACGCATCATCTCGCACATGAGCCTCAGGTTTGGGAGTTCTGCAATCAGTTTTGGCAGGAACTTTTGGAAGGACCTACAGAGGTTTATCGCGTCAGGTAACAGCGCTTCTAGGCTTGCGTCTTACCACAGTGCTTTCTAACAGTACTGCATGACGCAACCGACGAAATCGACAATTTCAGATCAAATCACGCAAGCGCTGACCGATCAAATCGTGCGTGGTGAATTGGCGTCGGACGAAAAACTGCGGCAGGACCATATCGCGAGGGAATTTAACACCAGCCACGTTCCGGTGCGCGAAGCGCTGCTGCGCCTTGAAGCGCGTGGTTTGGCCGTGAGCCAGCCTCGGAGAGGTGTACGCGTTGCGCCGTTTGATCCTGCAGATATGGTGGAAATTCGAGAAATGCGTTTAGCGTTGGAGCCGGTTGCGCTTCGGCACTCGATTTCGAACCTAACACCAAAACAACGTGCAGACGCCGAAGCAGCTCGCGTGGCCTGCGATGAAGCGCAGGATATTGTGGAATGGGATCTGGAGAACCGTGCCTTCCATTTGGCCATTTTGGCGGGATGTAATATGCCGCGGCTGTTGTCTGAAATCAGCGATCTACAGGTATTATCCGCGCGGCATCTACTGGCAACTTTCTCCAAAAGCTGGATGCGGCGCACAGACCGCGATCATAGTGCAATTATGCAGGCCATTCGCACCAAAGATACGGAAACAGCAGTGTCCGTTCTGCAAAGACACTTATCGCGGCTGGCTTAAGCCTTCTGCGCCAAGATCCACACCGGATCGTAAGTGAGAGGCAGACCTTCATTGGTACCAAAGCGCTCTGCGTATTCCGTTTCGAACCCTTGCAAGTCCTGAGTCGTCCAAGACCGATTGGTGGCGCCGTTCACACCAGTGTCCCGAAGGTGTTTTAAAAGCGAAAGTGCGCTTGGAAACCATTCGGTTGTTTGGGCTTGAGACAGATGTCGAATGGTCATGTTTTGAGGCAATATAAATCGCCAATCCGCGGCATCCATATAGTTCGGGGCAGCTGCAGTTGAACCCAAGGCACGGAGCTCATGGAATTGCTTGTGCCCAAACCCGGAAACGGCCAGCCAACCGCCGGGTGCAAGGACGTCAGAGAAACGTTCAAGCAAGGATGGCAGGTCTTCGACCCACTGCACGGTGCTTGCTGAACAGATGAGGTCGAGGTTTTGTGGCAGCGCCATGCTTTCAATTGGTCCACCAATGAACGCTGCACCTCTTGGCGCAAACTCAGCACAATCGCTGACCAGATCATTCAAATATAGGTGGTCTATCTTAGAGTTTTTGATCAGCACACGTGTCAGATGGCCGGTGCCGATGCCAAACTCTAATGCGCTGTTCATGTGATGTGGCAGATGCTGTGCCATCAAACCAGACAGGCGCTGCGCGATTTGGGCCTGTTGGGTTGCACTGTCGTGGTAAGTTTTAAGCCCACGTTGGAAACTCTGCGCCACTTTGCTGATCTGCATGGTCTGGTTCATATCCTTCATGCAATGACCTCCTGCCAGCTGTCCCAGGCGGAAAAGGGCACATGTGGCGCGTCAATAGATCGGATGACATCTTCTTGTCCACAAAAGGCGCGCGCAAGGTTTGCAGGTGGGAAAATCCGATCTTTTTGACTGATCCATATACGATCAAATGTGGGGCAACTGGCCGGACCGCGTTGCCGCACAGCTGCGAGTTCCTCTGTCCGGGCTGCGACATCAATCGCAATGTCTGGCTGTTTTTCACCGTAACAAAGTGCCGCGAAGCTTTGGAAATTTTCCTGAGACATCCCATTCTGCGTTTTCTGATAAACCATAGGCGGGATTCCCATACGACGATCCACGGGCGACGGGCTGCCGTTGATGGCAACAGTGCGATCGAACTGAGCCCTTTCGGCTGGGCAGAGATGTGCAAATGCCGACACGCCAAAGGAGTAAGCGACGGCAGTGCGGTTCTGATAGGAGGAGAGGTCTGGCAGGCCATCGAGATCACGATAATCATCGACAAACAAAACGTCTTGGGGACCCGAGAGATGAGCAAACATCTCCGCCCCCAAAGCCCAGCCGCCAAAGACGACGATGAGGTCGTTGTGACCATTATGTTTAAGCCAAACCGACTCCATTAAAGCACCTTTGCCAGCTTTAAGAGGGCAGCGGTGATCTGGCTGATTTCATCTTCGGAACAGATGAACGGCGGCATGGAGTAGATGTTTTTTGCAAAGGGTCGAAGGTAAACACCGTTTTCTTTTGCAAGGCCATGGGCGACATCTGCGCTAACGGTGTGGTCCATCTCGATCACGGCAATACCGCCGAGTACGCGGACGTCTTCAACGCCTTTGAAGGACTTGGCCGGAGCAAGTTCCTCGCTCATTTGCGCCTCAATCCGCTGCGTCTGACGGACCCAGCCTCCTTCCGATAGGATGTCCAAAGATGCCTTCGCAGCCACGCAAGCCAGTGGATTGCCCATGAAGGTCGGCCCGTGCATGAAGATGCCCGGTTCGCCGTGTCCGATCCCTTCTGCGACTCGGTCATTGGTCATTGTGCAGGCGAAACTGATGTGCCCACCAGTCAGTGCTTTCCCGAGACACAGAATGTCTGGCTCAATATTTGTGTGGTCCGTGCCAAACATCTGGCCGGTGCGGCCAAAACCCGTGGCGATCTCATCAAAGATCAACAGCACGCCATGCTCATCGCAAATGGCACGTGCCTGATTAAGGAATTCCGGGTGATAGAAATACATTCCACCCGTGCCCTGCACCACGGGTTCCAAAATGAATGCTGCGATGTCGTTGTGCTTTTCTAACGTTTCACGCAGTGCTGCCAGGCCATTTTCGGCCTCGTCTGGGTTCCAGTCTTCGTCGATGCGAATCTTTGGTTTGTCGATGAAATACTGGATCGACAAAGCACCCTGAAAAAGATGGTGCATACCGGTGACTGGATCGCACACGCTCATCGCTTTCCAGGTGTCGCCGTGGTAGCCGGAACGGATCGTCACGAATTTTGAGCGCTGCGTCTGGCTGACAGAATACTGGTACTGTACGGCCATTTTCATGCCGACTTCAACAGCCACGGATCCGCTATCGCAGTAGAAAATGCGTTGCATGGAAGGCGGCGACATTTCCAGCAACTTTCGCCCAAGCTCAATCGCAGGGTCATGGGTAAGGCCGCCGAACATAACATGGGGCAGCTTGTCGAGTTGCGCGTGTATTGCACCGGTAATGCGCGGGTTTCTGTGGCCGTGCAGCATGCACCACCAGCTCGACATGGCATCAATCACACGCGCGCCGTCGTCCAGTGTCAGCCATGCACCTTCGGCCTCGGTGACCCGGAAGGTCGGTCCGGGTTTGGCAACATTGGTGTAGGGATGCCAAAGGTGATGTTGGTCGAATTCGAGCGGGGTCATGCCATTGCCCTGCGGATGGTTTCGACGTCGATGTCTTCAAAGGCGGTTGCCAACGTCTCGGATGTCAGGGGATCAAGGCGCGGAAGGCGGCCAAGGTGCTGGGTCTCGCCAAATTGGACAATGGTCTCCTCGACTTCGGGCTCGGCGTCACCGATGAAGGCGACGCCCACCACAGGACATCCGGCCGCTTTGAGGGCGCGCAGAGATAAAAGACTATGGTTGATGGTGCCAAGTTGGGTGCAGGCACAGAGCACAACAGGGTATTGCCAGGTGGAAATCAGGTCGATGTAGAGAATCTCGCGATTGAGCGGTACCAATAGACCGCCAGCGCCCTCAATGACCATCGGTGACATGGTGCTTGGGAGAACAATTGCCGCAGGATCAATTGTGAGCCCTTCGGCCTCGGCGGCCAAATGCGGAGAGGCTGGTTTCTTCAGGCGGACAAGTTCCGGCAGGGTAGGGCGGCCAGTCAGGCGAGCAACTGTTTCACTGTCCGTTTCGCCTTCTAACCCGGATTGCACAGGTTTGAGGTACTCAGCGCCCAAAGCCTGCGTAAGGCCTGCGGCAAAGACGGTTTTCCCGATATCAGTGTCTGTTCCTGCTACGACAACTCTAGGCATGTTTGGTCTCCAGTAAGTCGGCGAGGTCAGTGAACATTTGAGTGATGATTTCCGGTGTCACATTGTTGGTGATCGAAATTCTTAGACGCGAGGTCCCACGGGGCACGGTCGGTGGGCGAATGCCACGGATGTCGTAACCCTTGGCCTGAAGCGCTGCGGCTATTTCCATGGTGCGGGCATCATCGCCGATGATCACAGGGAGGATTTGGGATTGAAATCCTTCAAGCCCACAAAGCCGAGCGGCTTCCCGATGCGCGTGGGCCACCGTGTCATGCGCGCGGCGCTGCAGCTCGGGGTTCTCTGCGAGGCATCTCAGGGCGGCACGCACGAGCGCGGCGTTCAAAGGTGATGGTGCGGTTGCAAAGATGAAGCCGCGGGCTTTGTTGATCAGAGTTTCAATCAGTGCCGCGTGCCCACAAATCAAAGCGCCGGACACGCCGAGGCCTTTGCCGCACGTATGCAGCGTTAGAAGTTTTGGGTGATGGGCGAAAGCGTGCGTGAGGCCGAGACCTGACGGGCCATGAATGCCTGTGGCATGGGCTTCATCGGCCACTAAAACTGCGTCGTGTTTATTGGCGAGTTCCGCGAAGTCGGCGGCAGGGGCCAGATCACCGTCCATGGAATAAACGGTTTCAATCGCGATCCAAATACGTCCTGCGAAGCCCTCGGCCTTTACTGCTTCGATCTTTTCAGCAGCATCGGCAACGTCGTTGTGGCCAAAGGCCTGCGTTTTTGCGCGGCCGAGTTTCATGCCGTCATGCGCGGAGGCGTGGATCAACTCATCATGTAGAATGATGTCTTCATGCCCAGGAAGCGTGGAGAAAATTGCGGTGTTGGCTTGGAAGCCACCGCCCATGAACAGCGCCCGTTCAGTGCCAAAAAGCGTCGCGGCTTCTTGCTCCAAAACTGCATGTTCCTTGTCATTCCCGCGCAGCAGCCGCGACCCGCCAGCGCCGACCGGAACGCCACGCGCCAAAGCTTCTTGCGCGGCGTCACGCAGAAGGTCGGAGCCAGCCAGCCCAAGATAGTCATTTGACGCGAAATCATGCCCCGCGCGGGGCATGAGGCTGCGATAGCGGGATCGCTTTTTTAACTGATCCAGAGCGCCTTGGTGTCTTGGGAAGGGCTGGGTGAAGACGGTCATCGCGACCCGTCACACCCCGCTTCCATCGCGGTGATGCCCAGTTTGTCAAAGAGAACGCTATCTTTGTCTTCTTCCGGGTTGTCTGCGGTCAACAGCGTCTCGCCGACAAATATTGAGTTTGCACCGGCAAAGAAACACATGGCCTGCATCTCATCCGTCATATCGGTGCGACCCGCGGAAAGGCGCACGTGGGACTTTGGCATCAGGATGCGCGCGAGTGCAATGGTGCGCACGAACTCAATTGGGTCAAGTTTCTCAACATCCGCCAGGGGCGTATCCGCAATTGGGATCAGCATGTTCACCGGAACAGAATCTGGGTGCTCTTTCAGCGTCGCCAGCGCCAGCAGCATATCCACACGGTCCATCTGCTTTTCACCCATGCCAACGATGCCACCTGCGCAAACCTTGATGCCCGCTTCGCGCACGCGGTTCAGCGTGTCGATACGGTCTGCGAAGGTGCGGGTGGTGATGATTTCTGAATAGTAACGTTCAGACGTGTCGATGTTGTGGTTGTAGTAATCAAGACCGGACTCTTTGAGGCGGAAAATCTGGTCATCTTCCAACATGCCCAAAGTCATGCAGGTTTCCATGCCAAGGTCTTTAACACCCTTCACCATGGCTTCCAGAACGTCCATGTCACGGTCTTTAGGAGAGCGCCATGCCGCCCCCATGCAATATCGGGTTGCGCCGCCTTCCTTAGCTTTCCGCGCTTCAGATAGAACACGTTCAACTTCGATCAGTTTGGATGCTGAGAGTTTTGCGCCATTGCGGGCAGATTGAGAGCAATAAGCGCAGTCTTCTGCGCAGCCGCCAGTCTTGATGCTGAGCAGCTTGGAGCGTTGCACCTGATTTGGGTCAAAATGCGCGCGGTGTACGGTATGTGCTCTAAAGAGCAAATCCATAAAGGGCAGATTGTAGATGGCGTCGGCCTCTTCGCGGGTCCAGTCGGTGCGGAGTTCGGCGGAATTGTCTAGCATGGGCTCACTTTATAGATAATTTTGATTCAGACGGCTTACTCGAGGTCTTTTTTATCTATTTTTAAATTTGGATCAAGCTTTCATACTCATGTAACGCGGCGGAAGTGGCAATTCGACGCCTCATTAGTCAAGCGCAGGGGGGACCAAGATGCGTAGAGAGTTATTTTTTGAGGAGGTTGGAGGCTTTGTTCCGAAGTGTTTAGATAGGATGACACGGCACGCGTTGCGGATGTCATCCTGGAAATCATGATAAAGTAAAAAGTCGATCTCGCCCGTCCCAAGCAGGGCTTGGTTGTCAGGTTCCAGATCATGTGCAATGACGATTTGGGGTCGAATCCCTTGCTGTGCCAGCGCATCAAGGATGGCGCGATTGCTGCCGCCAATGGAATACAGTGCGTCAATCCTTTGCATCGTGGCGATAGAAGAGATCTGCTCTAGAAATCGCGGGCGATCGCGGCCTTCAACCAATTCCAGTACCTCTGCATCGGGGCGACGCCCGGTGAAGGCCTGCCGAAATCCTTCCGCACGATCTTCTTCGCCTTTGAACCTTTCGTTGCGCAATGTCATGAGCACCGTGGGTTCTGCGACAGAAGCCAACCATTTATTCGCGACCCAAGCTGCGGTTCCACCGGCTCGGCGGTTGTTGAGGCCAACATAGGCCGTGCGGTTGGTGTCTTCCAAATCCGTGGCAAGCGTCACAACGGGGATTTTTGCCGCCTCCAGTCTATCCACCATGGTTTTGATGCGATCTGCGGCGGGAGACATAAGAATGACACCGTCGCTGCCGCGCCTGAGGACTTGTTCCAACCGTTTTTCCAAGTCCGCGACTGGGAAGCGCATGCGCAGATCGGACCGAAACCGAATAACAGCCGGGCGCATTAAAGGAAGCTCGCTCCGACAGGCGGTTTCCAAAGCTTCGATAAACGTTTGAGGCGCTTCTACCACAAGGTCCACAAGGATCTTACGGCCCGTCATGGCCAATTGCTGGCGCTGTTCTTCCAGCGCGACGATGGCTTGTTGCACGCGATCAATGGTCTGCTGACGTACGTTTCCGCGCCGGTTCAATACGCGATCAACCGTTGCAGGACCGAGGCCTGCCTGCAGGGCGATGTCTTTGATTAAAAACCGATGGGCCATAATGATGTGTTTTTGATGGTCTTCGAGCGCTGCGCTGACCCTATCGCCGATTATGTTTTCAGGCAAATGCAACGCGTCTGGGGAGGAAACGGACGATGCAAGAACAGGTTTGGTTGGATGACACATCCTGTGATTTGGGGGAATTCGCGCGGCATGTCTCGCAGGTCACAAAGGCGGCGGATTATCCTCACGCAATAGAAATTGCGAAGAACATTCCCGTCTACGACGGAGCCGCGCTTGTTGCTCAAAACGAGACGGATGAGGACTGGAAACCTGTCATGGCGGAGTGGAACCGGGCTTTCGCGTCGGGGCCGGGTATCATTGCCATTCGACGTGGGTACACGGACACGCAGTTGATTGATGACGTCACCGAAGTTCTAAACAGCATTATTGCCGAAGAAGAGGCAGATGGCGCTGGGCAGGGGGACCACTTTGCGGCGGCAGGTGCCAATAGCCGTGTCTGGAACGCGCATGAGAAGCTGGGGGTGAAATCTCCTGAATTGTTTGTGCGTTACAACGCCAATGAATGTGTGCGCCGTGCCAGTGAGGCGTGGCTTGGCACAGGCTATCAAATCACGACACAGGCCAATGTTGTACGCCCTGGTGGCAAAGCGCAAACTGCGCATCGGGATTACCATATGGGCTTTCAGTCCAGTGAAGACCTCAAGACCTATCCGGCCACGCAGCACGCGCTGTCTGCGCAACTGACACTGCAAGGGGCTGTGGCCCACTGTGATATGCCGCTGGTATCAGGGCCAACCAAACTGCTGCCGTATTCGCAAAGCTATTTGCCGGGATATCTCGCGGTTCTGCGAGATGATTTTAGGGGCTTCTTTGAAGAGAACTATGTGCAGATGCCGCTCCGGAAGGGCGATCTGCTGTTCTTCAATCCAGCGACATTCCACGCAGCAGGGGAAAACACCAGCAGCGACATTCAGCGTTTTGCTAACTTGATGCAGGTTGGGTCGGCCTATGGAAGATCCATTGAGATTGTCGATCGGGCGCGCTTGTCACAGGCGGTCTATGCGGATTTATCAGCCGCCGCGGTACAAGGACAGTTGACGCCCCGTGAAGTCGACAACGTTGTGGCGGCCAGTGCCGAAGGGTATCCGTTCCCGGCCAATCTAGACATCGACTCTCCGTTGTCGGGCATGGCGCCACCAAGCCAGCAAGACGTGATGCGTCAGGCTCTTGTCGAAGGCTGGGGGCCAGAGGCATTTGCTCAGGCGATTGCGGAACAATTGGAGCGAAAACGCTCCCATTAAGTGGCAAGTCTATTGGCAAGACGGGCGTTTCCACCTAGGGACGCTGCATGACTTCAGCGACCAAAATGCCCGTCTTCCTTGCTTGCCCTCCGGGGCTTGAAAAGACCCTACAGGCCGAAACACGGCGTCTGGGTTGGAAAAAGGCGCGATCCACGCCGGGCGGTGTCGAGTTTTTTGGCGACTGGACGGATGTCTGGCGCGCTAATCTGGAATTGCGCGGCGCAACGCGGGTTTTGGTGCGGATCGGTTCGTTCTCGGCGATACACTTATCGGAATTGGATAAGAGGGCACGGAAATTTGCTTGGGGCAATGTCTTGCGCGCAGACGTTCCGGTTCGGGTTGAGGCAGATTGCAAACGCTCCAAGATCTACCACGAAGGCGCCGCCAAAGAGCGGGTCGAGCGCGCTATTACTGAAGAGCTTGGTGCACCGATTTCGGCGGACGCGCTTGTCACTGTCAGGGTTCGGATCGAAAACAATCAAGTGACGCTCAGCATCGACAGTTCGGGAGAGCTCTTGCACAAGCGCGGCCATAAGGCAGCCGTTGGCAAGGCGCCGATGCGTGAAACGCTGGCGGCTTTGTTTTTGCAAGAGTGCGGATTTGACGGATCGCAGCCCATCTATGATCCTGTGTGTGGCTCTGGAACCTTTGTGATTGAAGCCGCGGAAATGGCGCTGGGTTTACAGGCTGGTCGGGCGCGCGAATTTGCTTTTGAACATTTGGCGACGTTTGATGCTGAAAAATTCGCGGAGCTGAAATCGGATAGTCAAGAAAGCACGGACCTTCAGTTCTATGGCTCTGATCGAAATGCAGGGGCGATCGAAAATGCGAGGGCCAATGCGGCGCGTGCTGGTGTCAGTGACATCTGCGTCTTCCGCCAAGCCGCCATCAGCGACATTGAGTGCCCGGATGGTCCTGCAGGAATTGTGATTGTGAACCCGCCCTACGGTTCGCGGATTGGGGATAAGAAGCAGCTGTTCGGGCTCTATGCCGCGATGGGCAAGCGCCTGAAAGAAGCGTTCAAGGGTTGGACCGTTGGGATTATTACAACTGACGCGGACCTTGCCCGCGCAACAGGGTTGCCAGACCTGCAAAATGGGCCGCCGATTCCGCATGGCGGCCTTAAGGTAAAGCTTTTTCAAGCCGGTCCGCTCTAGGCTTTTTCTGCGGATGCGGTCTGAGTAGCGAGGTTGAAGCGTCTAACCTCGTGGAATTGCCCCTGCTGGTCTTCGCCAGCGAGGGTCAGGTCGGCGATCTGAAACGGGATTGGCAAGACATTTGCCAAGGCGGGTTCTAGGATGTCGTGCACGGTCTTGGCGAGGTTTGGTTGCAAGCGCCCGGTCAAGGTCAGGTGGAACCGGAATTCCTCCATCACATAGGGGTACCCCCATTCCATCAGATAGGCGTCCTGACGATCAGAGAGGTTGGCTTTGCGTCGTTTGGCAAGCTCGGCATCTGTTGGTGGTGCACGGAATGCATCCAGAGACCGCACTACTTTTGATGCCAGTTCCGCGAGAGGCCTTGTCTCGCCGATTACCGTTAGCGCGAGAAACCGCCCAATTTGGGTCAGTTCCAATCCTTCCAGAGTGAGAGCATCAAGATTTCTGCACAGCCTTTCGGTGGCGGATGCAAGTTGTTCAACTGTTTTTCCTTCGGCCAATCTAAACGGGGGTTTGATCGTGCCGTGAAAGCCATATTTCCGCGGATTCTTGGTCAGGCTGCTGATATCTTCGTCAAGACCGCGGATGGGCGGATGATCAACGGGCTGACCCGAAGCAACATCCCAGCCGAGCCAAGCCGCGCCGAAGTCGGCCAATGGGCCCGCAGGTGCAGTGTAATAGATCGCGTATCGTTGAAAATCCATGTTCCCTCCGCTGGGTCAGGCTTAGTGTAAACGCTCGCCTCCTGCCAGATGGGCGTGACAATAGGATGACAGTTTCTTCGGAAAACCCGATCAGACCAGTCGATGTCCGATAGGAGTCCAGTCGTCGCCTCGACTTGCGCATGCCTTCTTTTGTTGCTACTTGAGCGCCATCCGTTGGGGTGCTTCAATGCAAGCTGAGAGGCGATAGCCAACCCATCGAACCTGATCCGGTCAGCACCGGCGGAGGGAACGGAACCACGGCTTGGCAGACGCCCCGACTAGGATCCCCCTCAGCTAAATGACCAAAACGGCGGAGGGAACGGTATGGCCAAAGCGGCTTTGACAATTGCGGGATCTGATAGCGGCGGCGGTGCTGGCATTCAGGCTGATCTCAAGACATTTTCCGCGCTGGGCGTATTTGGTACCAGTGCCATCACGGCGATCACGGCTCAAAACACTCAAGATGTGACTGCAGTTGAACCGATTTCCAACGAAGTCGTGGCGGCGCAGATCAAGGCTGTTCTCGATGACATCGACATCCATGCGGTGAAAATCGGCATGTTGGGGTCTCCGGCATTGATCGAGACCGTGGCGAGCTCTTTGGAAGGATTTGAAGGCCCAGTTGTGCTTGATCCGGTCATGCTGTCGAAGTCCGGCGTTGCATTGCTGCCCGATGATGCGGTGGATGCGCTGGTGTCGATCCTTCTGCCGCGTGCGACAGTGCTCACACCAAATCTACCGGAAGCAGCAAAGATACTCGGAGAGGACGAGGCCGTTGGCGACGATGCGGTCTTAGCACAGGGCCATCGTATTTTGGAGCTTGGTGCAAAGGCGGTTGTCATGAAAGGCGGCCACGCTGAGGGTGAAACCTGCCGAGACTGGTTGGTGACTTCCGAAGCTGCGATGCATCTGGACGCGCCGCGCATTGAAACACGCAATACGCATGGTACGGGCTGCACACTGTCGTCAGCCATTGCAGCTGAACTGGCCAAAGGGGTTGATCTGGAAGCGGCGCTGACACGCGCGCATGGCTGGCTGCATGGCGCAATCAAAGCCGCGGATCAAATCGACATCGGTCACGGTCATGGGCCGGTTCATCATTTCCACGAGGTCTGGTCGTGAGTAAGACCGTCACCATTCTTGGCTCCGGGGTCGTCGGGCTGACGGTTGCTGCCGAGCTGCACAAACGTGGCTGCAAAGTGACTGTCATCGATCCGAACGGTGCGCCGGGACCGCATGGATGCTCATGGTGGGCCGGTGGCATGCTAGCTGCCGATTGCGAAGGAGAAGTCGCCGAAGAAATCGTGGTGCGCCTTGGTCGTGAAGCGGCTGAATGGTGGCAATCCATGGGCGCGGCACTGACCTTCAAGGGCTCCGTGGTTGTGGCGCTTGGTCGAGACCGCCAGGAACTGGACCGATTTGCACGCCGCACAGAGAACCATGAGATGCTTGGCAAAGCAGCGCTGGGCGAGATCGAGCCATACCTGGCAGAACGTTTTGAACGCGCGCTCTATATGGGTTCTGAATCCCACCTAAATCCGCGCCCCACTCTGTTGGCGCTGCGCGAGCGTCTCTCCAATGAGGGCGTCGTTTTTGTTGCCGAAGGTGAATCCAAAGGGCAGGTCATTGACTGCCGGGGGCTGGCCGCAACAGGTGATCTGCCAGAGCTACGCGGTGTGAAGGGTGAGATGGTTATCCTGCGTACGTCTGATGTGACGTTGGATCGTCCTGTGCGCCTCTTGCATCCGCGGTTCCCGCTTTACATCGTCCCGCGTGGCGACGGTGTCTTTATGCTCGGCGCTACTCAGATCGAAAGCGGCGAACGCAGCCGGGCGACCGTGCGCTCTGTGGTGGAACTGCTAAACGCAGCCTATGCGCTGCACCCGGCCTTCGGCGAAGCAGAACTGTTGGAAATCGGCGTCGACGCGCGCCCAGCATTTCCGGACAACCTGCCTCGGATCACCGGAAAAGACGGCAAAATTTACGTAAACGGGTTGTTCCGTCACGGTTACCTGCTGGCCCCCGCGATGGCGCGGATGGTGGGCGAGTTGGTTGTGGACGGGAAAACCCCTGAAGTTTGGCATGAGGCCTGAAATGAAAATCATGGTGAACGGCGAAAAGGTCGAAGTGAATGCGACAACACTGGATGCCATCCTCGTCGAGTTGGGGCATGGCGAGGCCAAGGTCGCGACGGCACTGAACGAAGAATTTGTCCCGGCAACTCTGCGCGCGGACACCGAACTTGAAGCCGGGGATCGACTAGAGATCGTCGCGCCGCGGCAGGGGGGCTGATCATGCCAACGTTCTACGGTACTGAAATTCAATCCCGCTTGATGCTGGGCACGGCGCAATATCCATCGCCAGCCATTTTGGCGGATGCCTTCCGTCGCTCCAAAGCTGGCATCGCCACCGTGTCGGTGCGTCGCGAGGCGGGTGGCGAACAGGCTGGCCAAGCGTTTTGGGATCTGATCAAGGAACTCGATGTGGCGCTGCTGCCTAATACAGCGGGCTGCCATTCCGTGCGTGAGGCCGTGACCACCGCCCATATGGCGCGCGAGCTGTTTGACACGCCTTGGATCAAGCTCGAGGTAATTGGTCATTCCGACACCTTGCAGCCGGATGTCTTTGGTCTCGTTGAAGCTGCGCGCATTCTGTCTGAGGATGGGTTTCAGGTCTTTCCTTACTGCACCGAAGACTTGGTGCTGTGTGACAAGTTGCTGAACGCAGGGTGTCAGGTGTTGATGCCATGGGGCGCGCCCATTGGTACTGGTCTGGGGCTGAACAATAAGTATGGTCTACGCTCCCTGCGCGGTCATTTCCCGGATGTGCCTTTGGTCGTTGATGCAGGTCTTGGCGTGCCGAGCCAAGCCGCTGAAGCGATCGAGATGGGTTATGACGCGGTTCTGCTGAACACAGCCGTTGCCAAGGCTGGCGACCCGGCAGCCATGGCAGAAGGGTTTGCATTGGCGGTCGAAGCGGGTGCTTTGGCCAATCAGGCCGATCCCATGGAGCCACGTGACATGGCCGCGCCTTCTACGCCGGTTATTGGAAAGGCGTTTCTCGAATGAGCCTGCCTCGTTTCTATCCGGTCTTTGATGACATCCGTTGGCTTGAACGCATGTTGCCGCTGGGCGTGAAGCTTGTGCAACTGCGCATCAAAGACACACCGATGGCTGAGGTCAAAGCTCAACTGCAGGCTGGCAAAGAGCTCTGCGCAGAACACGATGCCATAATGGTTGTGAACGACTATTGGGAGCTGGCCATCGAACTGGGTTGCGACTGGCTGCACCTCGGTCAGGAAGACCTCAATGAGGCCGATCTGGATGCCATCCGTGCGGCTGGCTTGAAACTGGGTGTGTCTACCCATGACAATGCCGAATTAGACCGCGTGTTAGAGTTCAATCCAGAATACGTGGCATTGGGCCCGGTTTACCCGACCATTCTGAAGAAAATGAAATGGCACCAACAGGGTTTGGGCAAGGTGACAGAGTGGAAAGAACTGCTTAGTGATACCCCCCTCTGTGCCATTGGCGGTATGTCTGTTGAACGAGCGCCCGGGGCTTTCGAAGCCGGAGCGGATATCGTTGCGGCTGTCACGGACATCACATTGAATGACGATCCGGAAGCGCGCGTGCGCGAATGGCTGGAGGTTTGCAAGTGAGCCGCTACGCCCGCCAAATCCAAGTGCCAACTGTGGGACCGGAAGGTCAGGCGAAAATCCGGTCTGCCCGGGTGTTGGTGATTGGCGCGGGCGGTTTGGCAGCGCCTGTGTTGCAATATCTGGTTGGAGCCGGGGTCAGCTATATTCGCTTGGTTGATCCAGACATAGTTGAGGAGTCAAATCTCCACCGCCAGACTATTTTCCGCGAAAGTGACATTGGCAAACCCAAATCCGAAGCGGCTGCTTTACACATGGATCAGCTCAACCCGGCCTGCCATATCGAGCAATGGACCGTTCGGTTTGAACCGGCAAATGCCTGGAAACTTTGTACGGGTGTCGACGTGGTGATCGACTGCGCAGACAGTTTCGCGGCCTCTTACGTGGCCAGCGATCATTGTCTGGGTGCAAACATCCCTCTGATCAGTGCTTCAGTGGTTGGTACAGCAGGATATTGCGGTGGGTTTTGTGGCGCAGCGCCCAGCCTGCGCGCCGTATTCCCGGACCTGCCAGACCGGCTTGGCAGCTGCGATGCTGACGGCGTGCTTGGTCCGTCCGTTGGCGTGATTGGTAGCCTGCAGGCGCAGATGGCCCTTGCGGTGATCACCGGCGTAGATCCGAGTCCACTTGGGCAATTGGTGACCTACGACGCAGAGGCAATGCGCTTTGGGGGCTTCCGCTTTGATCGCGCGCACGAACCCCATCAACAGCACCGGTTTATTTCCGCCAAGTCCATCCGCGAAACGGATTTCATCGCGGACCTGCGTGCAGCAGATGAACCCGGCCCAAAGGTGCCGGACGCTCTGCGCGCAGTGGTCACAGATTTTGGCACAGAGAGCGGCCCAAAGCCGGAAGAGACACAACGCGCGGTACTGGTCTGTCGATCAGGCTTGCGCGCGTGGCAGGCAGCCGAACGCCTGTCGAAAGTATGGAACGGAGAAATAGCACTCGTCGCGATGGGCGATGTGTGAGGGATTCATCGGAGACGACACATGAAAAAGTTCTTGATGGCAGCAGCCATGCTGACTGCAACGCCGGCCTTCGCGGCTGACAAAATGACCGTCCTGCTGGACTGGTTCATCAACCCCGATCATGGCCCGATTATCGTCGCGCAGGAGAAAGGGTTCTTTGCAGACCAAGGCCTGGAAGTTGAGATCGTACCACCGGCAGACCCATCCGCACCGCCAAAACTGGTTGCTGCAGGTCAGGCTGATCTGGCGGTTTCCTACCAGCCACAACTGCACCTGCAGGTCGCAGAAGGTCTGCCTTTGGTGCGTGTCGGCACTCTGGTCGCAACACCTCTGAACTGCCTGTTGGTACTTGCCGACGGTCCAGTCAAAGAAGTGGCTGACCTCAAAGGCGGCAAAGTGGGTTATTCTGTTGCGGGCGTTGAAGAAGCGCTGCTTGGCACCATTTTGAAAACCCATGGTCTGGGAATGGACGACATCGAACTGGTCAATGTGAACTGGTCCCTGTCCCCATCCCTGATGTCCGGTCAGGTGGACGCAGTTCTGGGTGCATACCGCAACTTCGAACTGAACCAGATGGAAATCGAAGGCGTTGAAGGCAAGTGCTTCTACATCGAAGAAGAAGGCGTGCCGACATACGACGAGCTGATCTACGTGGCGCACAAAGACACCATGGATGCCGATAAAACCCGCCGCTTCCTGCGGGCAACAGAGCTGGCAACACAGTACATCGTGAACCACCCGCAAGAGAGCTGGGAAATTTTCGCAGGCACTTCTGCTGAGCTGCAAGATGAGCTGAACGAAAAAGCATGGGTAGATACTCTGCCACGTTTCGCACTGCGCCCGGAAGCGCTGGACGAAGGTCGTTATGTACGGTTCGAGCAATTCCTTGCGGACGCAAAACTGGTAGAGGGCACCCGTCCGGTGTCTGAGCTGGCTGTCGACCTTGGTGCTCAGTAAGCATGGCTTACGGTAAAACTTTCCCGCTTTGGCGGGACGCGGCGGGCCAGAACTGGCCCGCCTACGTGGATCATGAATTTGTCCGTGGTCTGAAAGACGGCTCGCTGTCACGCGAGGCGTTTTTGCATTATCTGGTGCAGGACTATGTGTTTCTGATCCATTTCTCTCGCGCTTGGGCCTTGGCGATCACCAAGGCGGATACACCGGAAGAGATGCGCCTCTGCGCTGGCACGGTGAATGCGCTGATCAACGAAGAGATCGCGCTGCACATCAAAACCTGTGCGGAAGCAGGCATTTCAGAAGAAGATCTGTTCGAGGCGGAGGAACGCCCGGAAAACCTCGCCTATACACGCTATGTGCTGGACGCGGGTCATTCTGGTGACTTCCTTGACCTGCTGGCAGCTTTGGCGCCCTGCGTTCTGGGGTACGGCGAGATTGGCGCAACGCTGATCGCAGACCATGCGTGTGACTATGCCGAATGGATCGGCACCTATGGATCCGATGAGTACCAAGGTGTCTGCAATGAGGTTGCTGCATTGATCGACGCAGCGGTCGAACGTCGATTGGGGACAAATCCAACCGAGAGCCCAAGATGGGCGGCCCTTTGCAAACGTTTCGATATGGCCACGAAACTGGAAGTCGGCTTCTGGGATATGGGGCTACGCCCATGACCAAAGCCCCGGCGCTCTATATGCGAGGCAGCGCGGAGATCGACGGTACGTCGATCTTCAAGACGCTGGACTTGCATGTCGCGGCGGGGCAGTGGACCTGTTTGCTGGGCTCCAGTGGTGTCGGCAAATCAACGGTCCTCAAACTCTTTGCAGGGCTTGCGGAACACGTCAGCTTTAATGGCGAATTCGGGTCAGATGCTGGCCCATTGGAAGGGCGCATTGCCCTCATGGCGCAAAGCGACCTGCTGCTGCCGTGGCTGTCTGTGTCTGAAAACGTCGCTCTCGGAGCGCGGTTGCGTGGAGAACGCTCCGATCAGGCGCGCGTGATGACCGTTCTTGACCGTGTTGGCCTTGCAGATAAAGCCAAGCGCAAACCCACGGAACTGTCTGGTGGCCAACGCCAACGCGTTGCATTGGCACGCACCTTAATGGAGGATCGCCCGGTGGTCTTGTTGGACGAGCCCTTCTCTGCGCTTGACGCCAAGAACCGAGCGCGCATGCAGGAGCTCGCCGCGGAGGTTCTTGAAGACCGGACCGTATTGTTGGTAACCCACGATCCGGCAGAGGCAGCGCGCCTTGGCCATGTCATCACTGTAATGACTGATCGTGGAATTGAAGCTGTCGCACCGCCAGATGGGCAGGTTCCCCGCGCTGTTGACGATGAAAATGTATTGAAGGTTCAAGCGGCTTTGCTTGCGCAACTTAGGGAGGACGCCTGATGCGGGTGACCGATAAATTAAAGAATAAGGTGGCCGAAGATTGGATGCTGGCAACGCGCCACCCATTCACGGCGGCATTGGCAGACGGAACGATCGAGCCCGATTTGATGCGTGGTTATCTACAGCAGGATTACCTTTTTATTGATCAATTCGTGCGTCTCCTTGCTACGGCCATTGCCCACGCGCCAACTCTGGCGGACAGTGTTCCCGCCGCGCAGTTCCTCGGTGTCATCACAGGCCCTGAAAACACTTACTTCCTTCGTAGCTTTGAGGCTCTCGGCATTCAGCCAAACGCTGATCCGGCACCGGAAACCGTGAACTTTCAAAACCTGATGGAAGAAGCGCGCCTATCTGGTCGATATGAGATCATGTTGGCAGTGCTTGTTGTCGCTGAGTGGGTTTATCTGGAGTGGGCGACGCCGTTTGTTGATCGTGTTGATGATCTGCCATTCTGGCTTGGCGAATGGATCACTTTGCATAGCGGCGAGGGCTTTGAAAGCGTCGTCGAATACCTCCGCGATCAACTCGATAAAATTTGGGATGGGCTTGAGGACCACCAGCAGGGAATGGTCGAGGAATACTTCTGTGAAGCGGTGAAACGCGAGCGCGCTTTCTTTGAAGGTGCATGGGCGGGCTTCCCAATCGCGTCATGAAGAGCTGGCAGGCAGGCATAGCTTCCGCCCTTTTGGGTATTGCGATCTGGCAGGCAATTGTCACGATTGGTGACCTGCAGAAGTTCATCTTGCCGGGGCCACTCCTTGTTGCCGAGACACTTTGGAAAAGCCGTGTCTTCATACTTGAAAACGCCTGGATCACACTGACCGAAGTCTTGCTGGGCTTGGTCCTGGGGGCATTGATCGGCGGGTTCAGCGCTATCATGCTGGCCTCGTCGCCCGTGGCCCGTGCTTTGGTTCGCCCGATGTTGGTGTTCACTCAGGCCGTGCCCGTTTTCGCCTTGGCGCCCATCCTGAACCTCTGGCTTGGATTTGGCCTGACGTCCAAAGTCGTCATGGCGCTGATTATTGTCTACTTTCCAGTCACATCCGCTTTCTTTGACGCTTTGATCCGAGTGAATCCGGATTGGCTTGGTCTTGCGCGAGTGATGGGAGCAGGAAAGTGGCGTGTGATGTGGCATATCCGCATTCCTGCGGCACTGCCCGGTTTTGCATCGGGCCTTCGCTTGGCTGCTGTCTATGCGCCCATTGGCGCCATAATCGGTGAATGGGTGGGGGCCTCCAAGGGGCTTGGCTACCTCATGCTCTTGGCGAATGGTCGCGCCAAAATCGACCTGATGTTTGCTGCACTAATTGTATTGGCGGTGATGACCATTTGCCTGCATGCGGCGACGGACCAGTTTTGTCGAAAGTTTCTGGACCGAACGGAAAGCTAGATCGTTCTGAGAGTTTCGATACCTTTATGGATGTCTGACAAAAGAAAACCCCCGGTCATTTCTGGCCGGGGGTTTCAGTTTTTATCGTGTCCGCGAGTTAGCCTATCGCGACGGCTTTCACGTCGTTGTCGATGAACGGAATGTATTGCTCAAAATTGTCTGCAAACATCTGAACAAGCTTTGCAGCCTGTGCGTCATAAGCAGCTGAGTCATCCCAAGTACGGCGCGGGTCCAAAAGAACCTCCGCAACACCTGGAACCGTCACAGGTACGTCAAAACCAAAGTTCACGTCCTTGCGGAACTCTTCATTTTCCAGGGAACCGTCCAAAGCAGCAGTCAGCAGCGCGCGGGTTGCGCGGATCGGCATACGGGAACCGGTGCCATATGCGCCGCCGGTCCAGCCAGTATTGACCAACCAGCACGTCGCGCCGTGCTTGGCGATCTTCTCGCGAAGAAGGTTGCCGTAGACTTCCGGGCGACGCGGCATGAAAGGCGCGCCGAAACAAGTGGAGAATGTTGGCTGAGGTTCTGTCACGCCACGTTCGGTTCCAGCCACTTTCGCGGTGAAGCCTGACATGAAGTGATACATCGCCTGTGCGGGGGTCAGACGCGCGATTGGAGGCAGTACACCAAAGGCATCACATGTCAGCATGATGATGTTCTTTGGGTGGCCGCCAATAGAGGTCTGGGACGCATTGGAGATGTAGTGCAGCGGATAGGCGCAACGCATGTTGGCCGCCAAACTATCGTCCTCGAAGTCCAGCTCTTTGGTTTCTTCATCAAAAACCATGTTTTCAATGACTGTGCCGAACTTGGTTGTTGTCGCGTAGATCTCTGGTTCCGCTTCCGCGTTCAGGTTGATTGTCTTCGCGTAGCAGCCGCCTTCGAAGTTGAATGTGCCCTGATCAGACCAGCCGTGTTCGTCATCGCCAATCAAAATGCGATCTGGATCTGCCGAAAGCGTTGTTTTACCGGTGCCAGACAGGCCAAAGAATACCGCTGTATCAACCGCGTTGCCCTTTGCGTGGTTGGCAGAACAGTGCATCGGCATAATGCCCTTTTCAGGCAGCAGGTAGTTCAGCAGAGTGAAGACAGATTTCTTGTTCTCACCAGCGTATTCAGTGCCACCAATCAGGATCATCTTGCGATCGAAGTTCAGCGCGATGACGGTTTCCGTGCGGCAACCGTGTTTCTTCGGATCAGCCTGGAAAGTTGGACAGTTGATCACGGTATAATCGGCGATGAAGTCGTCCAGATCTTCGCGGTCCGGGCGACGTAGCATGGTGCGGATAAACAGACCGTGCCAAGCCAACTCGGTGATCATACGCACATTGATCGAATGGCGCGGGTCCGCACCGCCGACCAGATCTTGCACGTGATAGTCTTTGCCCTTCATGTGCTCCAGCATGTCCTCGTAGAGGGCATCAAAGCCGGCAGGTTCCATCGGCGCATTGTTTTCCCACCAGATGGTGTCCTCAACGCTTTCGGAACGCACAACAAATTTATCGTTAGGGGAGCGGCCGGTGTACTTACCGGTGGCTGTCAGGAAAGCGCCGCCATTGCCGAGGGTGCCTTCACCATTTTTCAGCGCAGTTTCGATCAGCGCTGGCTCCATATAGTTATAATAGACATTTCCCAGTCCTTCGATCCCTTGATCTTCCAGGCGGAATTGCGGGTTTACCCGTCCAAATGTCATTGTCTAACTCCTGTAGCCGCGCTGGTCGCGGCGGTCCTTTAAACGTCGCTGGGGATTTCACCCGCGTCGATCCACCCCAAAACGGGGAAGATAGAGGGCTCTTAACATGGGGCATTTTGAATTGAACAGACTGATAGCGCTGCGTTAGCGCAACCAATGATATGTTATCGCAAACCCCACGAAACAAAATTTCATAAGGTGGCAGGATTAGCACGCGGTTAAAGATTTTCGAAAAAAATAGCGGTGCGAATGGGGTGATTCGCGGTTTGGGATTGATTGATCGGCAAAAAACGGCGCATAATAGTCGCAAAAAATAGATATAAAGAGCAGTAAAGAGGAATTGTCCTATGTCCAAGATTGCTTTGGTGGACGACGACAGGAATATCCTGACGTCAGTCTCCATGACTCTTGAGGCGGAAGGTTTCGAGGTAGAGACCTATAACGACGGCCAGCAGGCACTGGACGCGTTTAACCGCAAACTTCCCGATATGGCTGTGCTGGACATCAAGATGCCCCGCATGGATGGTATGGATCTTCTGCAGCGCCTACGTCAGAAGACGTCGATGCCAGTGATCTTCCTGACGTCCAAAGACGATGAGATCGATGAGGTTCTCGGCCTGCGCATGGGCGCGGACGACTACGTCAAAAAACCTTTTAGCCAGCGCCTTCTGGTGGAGCGAATTCGCGCACTTCTGCGTCGTCAGGAGGCACAAAGCGGCGCAATTGTCGCGGGCGAAACTGAAGAAACCAAAGTCATGGAACGTGGTGAGCTTTCCATGGACCCCCTGCGGCACGCAGTGTCTTGGAAGGGCAAGGATGTTACGTTGACCGTGACCGAATTCTTGCTGTTGCAAGCGCTGGCGCAGCGCCCTGGATTCGTGAAATCTCGCGATCAGCTGATGGATGTTGCCTATGATGATCAGGTCTATGTTGACGACCGCACCATCGACAGCCACATCAAACGCCTGCGCAAGAAAATGCGCACAGCCGACCCAGAATTCTCTGCGATTGAGACGCTCTATGGCATTGGCTATAGGTACAACGAAGAATAATGGCTCTGGCCGAAGGGATAAACGCAGGCAATATGGCGCATGGGCGTGATGGCGACGTCGTCCTAGGGGATGATTGGGTCGCACCTGAATCCACGGTTGAAAAAGAAATGCGGGGGCGACGTGAGCGCCGCCGCCTGACGCCATTGCGGCGTTCTCCTTTGACCCGCAAGATCATCACGTTCAATCTGATTGCCCTGCTGCTGATGGCGGCGGGCATTCTTTATTTGAATTCCAGCCGTGAAAACTTCGTCGAACAGCATCAAGACGCGCTAGTGTCTGAGGCAGAACTTCTTGGCGCTGCTATGGAAGTGCAGATGCCAGCCGGAGCGCCGGTTAATTTGATCACGGGTGATGGCGTAGATGTTCAGGGCACTTTGGATCGCATCCCATTGCGCGCTGGTGTCGGGGTTGTAGTCATAGACTTGGCCGGCAATCGTATTGCTGAGGCTGCTGGTCCTGAAGCAGCTGCCGTCGAAGGTCGCTCTACACCTTTGACCAATGCGATGAATTGGCTTTGGAATGCTGTCATTGGCTCTGACAACGCAACCGTCATCGGCGACACGTCCGGTCTTCTAGATGATTTTGCGCAAGTCGTTCTCGCTGAGGATTCTGCACGCGATGTTCTGCAGGCTGCAAATGGCGAAGCATTCTTTGCTGCGGGCTCTGTGCTTGATCAGTCAGGTCGAGATGTTGGGGTTATCATTCTAACCCAGTCATCCGCCGAGGTGGATCAGCTGGTGCTTGTGCAACGAGAGCGTGTCCTGCAGATGTTCCTTGTTGCAATTGTAGTCTCAATTGGTTTGTCGGTCGTGCTGGCATCAACGATTTCAAATCCGCTGAGCGATCTGGCAGCCGCTGCAGAAATTGGCCGGGACCGCGATGATCGTCAGGTGAACCCAGGGCGGGTTCGCATTCCAGATCTGACAGCTCGCCCGGATGAGATTGGACGCCTAAGCACAGCCTTGCGGGGCATGGTTGGCGCGCTTTATGAGCGTATCGACAGCAACGAGCAATTCGCAGCTGACGTGGCGCATGAGATCAAAAACCCTCTCGCGAGCTTACGCTCTGCAGTTGGGTCACTACGTATGGTCAAACGCGAAGATCACCGTGAGAAGCTTCTGAACGTAATTGAACATGACGTTCGCCGCTTGGATCGTCTGGTCAGTGATATTTCTAACGCTTCCCGACTCGACGCAGAGCTGGTGAAGGAAGAGGAAGAGCAATTCAACCTCGTGTCCATGATTGGCAATTTGACCCAGTACTTGGGGGAAGATGCCAAAAGCAAAGGCATCGACTTTATTTCTGATCTGCCGAGTAAGCCGATTGAGATTATGGGGCTTGAAGCACGTCTGGCGCAGGTTTTTGTCAACCTTATCACCAATGCGATTAGCTTCTGCGAAGATGGCGATGCGATCCGCGTCTGGGTTCGCAAGCGTCAGAACCGAGTTCTGGTCGTCGTTGAAGATACGGGCCCGGGAATTCCTGACCAAGCGCTCAACAAGATTTTCAATCGGTTCTATTCAGAGCGTCCGCATGAGGACTTCGGCAATAACTCAGGACTTGGCCTCGCGATTTCCAAGCAGATCGTGGAGGCGCATGGCGGTGTGATTTGGGCTGAGAATATTCGCCCGACAGAAGCTGACATCACCTCCGAGCCTCTGGGTGCACGATTTGTTGTGGGAGTGCCCGTCTGAAAATGAGCAATCCCAATGAAGAAGACATTCGGCCGTCCCCAGAAGGGGGCGGCCTTTTGCATGCATCCTGTGTCGCCGTTGATGGACGGGGAGTATTGATATCGGGCAGGTCCGGGAGTGGAAAATCCGCATTGGCGCTTGAGCTTATGAGCCGCGGTGCAAAGCTGGTATCGGACGACCAGACCGTTCTATGGGAACAAGAAGGCTGTCTTTGGGCTAAGGCTGCACCAAATTTGAAAGGGCAGATTGAGGCGCGGGGAATTGGAATTCTCAACGCAGCAACGATCGATGAGGCGCAGGTGTCATTGTGTGTTGATCTGGACAGACTGGAACCTGATAGACTTCCTCGGTGGCACACGATTTCGCGATTGAGTGTATCACTCCCCTTGCTTTTAAAAGTGCCGCACCCACATTTTGCATCTGCAATCCTGCAATATCTGACCCATGGGCGTAGCGCTTAAAATGACGTCAAAGACCAAAACTAATCCACGACTGGTGCTTGTGACCGGCCCCTCAGGGGCAGGGCGATCAACGGCGATTAAAGTGCTAGAGGATTTGGGATTTGAAACCATCGATAACCTTCCGTTTGGTTTGGTTGAACGACTTTTCTCTGGTCCTCGCCTGAGCCGCCCCATGGCGCTCGTGCTAGATGCTCGGAACAGAGACTTCACGCCTCAGGCCCTGCTTGATCTGATGAAGGAGCTCGATGTCTACGATCCGGAATTGCTTTATCTGGATTGCAGTCGTGAAATCTTGCAGCGCCGATACAGCGAAACAAGGCGGCGGCATCCAATGGCACCCGAGGAAAGTGCCATTGCCGGAATTGATCGGGAAAAGGAGCTGCTGATTCCCGTTCAAGATCGTGCAGATATTCTGATCGATACCAGTGAACTCACGGTGCACACGCTGAGGGAAGCACTGCAAAGGCAATTCGCACAAGATAGGCAAAACCTCCTGTCGATTACGCTCACCAGTTTCAGCTATAAGCGGGGGCTACCGCAGGGTGTTGATATTGTGCACGATTGCCGTTTCCTGAAAAATCCCTATTGGGATCCGGATCTCCGTTCTTTTGACGGTAGAAATGAACGCGTTGCGAACTACGTGTCTGAAGATGAGAAATTCGCACCCTTCTTTGATAAGTTGAACGAGATGGTCGCATTTCTGCTTCCGGCCTACCGGGATGAGGGCAAGGCGCATCTTAGCATTGGTATTGGGTGTACTGGCGGGCAACACCGTTCAGTATTTGTAACGGAAAAACTTGCCGAGGCCCTTGCACAGGAGGGCTGGCAAGTGTCAATTAGGCATCGCGAATTGGACCGGCGCGAAGGGAGGGGCGTGACCGGATCAGCTGGTAGCGGAGTGGCAAAAGCGTGATCGGAATCGTCATAGTGGCCCATGGGGGCCTTGCGCTGGAATATCTTGCAGCTGTAGAGCACGTGGTTGGCTCTCAGTCCGGTATTCGCGCCATCTCTATAAAGGCAGATTGCGACCGCGCCCTGAAGCAGGACGAGATTTGCACTGCCGCCAACGAGGTCGATTCGGGCGAAGGCGTTGTGGTCGTAACGGATATGTTTGGTGGATCTCCCAGCAATCTTTCTCTGCGCGCATGCGCCCCAGACAATCGACGCATCGTCTATGGTGCCAACCTTCCTATGCTGATAAAACTCGCCAAAAGCCGGCATTTGACGGTGCCTGACGCTGTGCGCGTCTCGTTGGAAGCGGGGCGTAAGTACATCGATAGTCAGAATATTAAGACAGGTTGAGTAACTTATGACCGAAAGCACGACCCGGACCCTTGAGATTGTGAATGAAAAGGGGCTTCACGCACGCGCTTCTGCGAAGCTTGTGGAGGTTGTCGAAGGATTTGACGCCACGGCAGAAGTTTCCAAGGATGGGTTGAGTGCTGGCGGCGACAGTATTATGGGGTTGCTGATGTTGGCAGCATCTCGTGGCACCTCAATCGAAGTACAGACTTCCGGACCTGATGCCTCTGCATTGGCAGACGCAATCGAAGCATTGGTCGCGGATAAGTTCGGAGAAGGCTTTTAGGTAGCCGCACAGGATGTCAGGCTGCCGAAAGAGACCGAACAGGAAGTAGAACGTGTTGGATAAGTCATCGCAAATACAAGACGCTGCAGGCGAAGACGGCGAAACTTATGATCGTCGCCAGCTGACCTATGCGAATTCTTTCGATGATGGCTGGACCACGACCGCGATCAAAACCATCGAGTGGTTTACCGGTAAGATCTCAATCTTGCGGATGGTTAACAAATTTGAACGCATGAATGCCGACCATCGAGGCCAGAGGTTCTGGGCCGGTGCTTTGGATGTAATGGGTGTCAAACTTACAACGCCGCAATCACAGGTCGATAATATCCCAACCGAAGGCCCTATCGTTGTAGTTGCGAACCATCCTCACGGTCTTGTCGATGGTATGGTTCTTGCGGAGCTGATTGGCCGCCGTCGTGAGGACTACAGAATTCTGACACGCTCTGTTCTGACAGGACTGGACGAAGCAGCCACGTCATTCATGATCCCAGTACCTTTTCCACATGATCCAGAAGCACAGCGCAAAATGGTTGAGATGCGCGCAAAGGCGATGGATTTCCTGAAACAAGGCGGTGTTGTTGCCCTATTCCCATCAGGTGTGGTTTCGTCTTCCGATACGATGTTTGGGCCTGTGATTGAGCGTGAGTGGAATGTCTTTACAGCTCAGTTGATCCGTCGTTCTGGTGCGCGTGTCGTTCCTATTTATTTCCCAGGCGAAAACACGCGTTGGTATCAGATTGCCAACCGGCTGTCCGCGGTCCTACGTCAGGGCCTTTTGCTGCGAGAGATTGTCAAATCCTGCAACAAGCCGCAAGGGCCGATTATTGGCAAGCCACTTAATGATGTGCAAATGGCTGAACTTCAGCGCAACCCGCGCGGCTTTATGGCTTGGTTGCGCAATCATACTCTGACATTGGGCGAAAATTCGGACGCAGTTTAAACCTGTGCCTTAGCGCGTTGGCACGGGTGTTTCCCCACGATAGTCATAAAAGCCTCGCTTGCTTTTGCGACCCAGCCAGCCTGCTTCCACGTATTTCGTCAGGAGCGGGCAGGGGCGATATTTCGTGTCTGCCAAGCCGTCGTGAAGAACGTTCATAATTGCCAAACAGGTGTCTAGGCCAATGAAGTCTGCGAGCTCAAGTGGCCCCATAGGATGATTGGCGCCCAGTTTCATCGCGTTGTCGATGGAAGCAACGTTCCCAACACCTTCATATAGCGTATAGCAGGCCTCATTGATCATCGGGATCAGAATGCGGTTCACAATGAACGCTGGGAAATCCTCTGCAGAGGCCGCGGTCTTATCCAAGCGATTTACGATACCCAGGCAAGTCTCGTATGTGTCATCATCCGTCGCGATGCCTCGGATCAATTCCACAAGCTTCATCAGCGGAACGGGGTTCATGAAGTGGAAGCCCATGAACTTCTCTGGCCGGTCGGTCCGACTGGCGAGGCGTGTGATCGAAATGGAAGATGTGTTGGAGGTCAGGATGGTGTGCGGCTGAATATGCGGTAGCAGGCCTTCGAAGATCTTGTATTTGATTTCTTCGTTTTCGGTTGCCGCTTCAACGATCAAATCCGTTTGCCCCACCTCTTCCTGCGCGAGCGTGGTTTTGATCCGGCCAAGCGCGTCGACTTTTGCGTCTGCTGTGATCAATTCACGCGAGACCTGCCGTTCCATGTTTTTGTCAATCCGGGCGACCGCAGCCTGCAGGCTGTCCTCCGAAATGTCATTCAGCACCACGTTATATCCGGCCAACGCCATCACATGTGCGATGCCGTTGCCCATTTGTCCCGCGCCGACCACGCCAACCGAAGTGATTTCCATGTGCCTCAACCTTTTCGCAGTTGCAGCGACTTTAAGCGTGGTGGCGGGGGAACCACAAGTGCCAGCGCTCGAAAGAATTTGTGTCGAATTGTCAGTTTAAGGAATTAGCAAATGGAATCGCCGAAGCTCCACATCGGGTGAGACTAAAGGTGGGCGATATGACCTTGCAACGAAATGACCAGCGGGTGCTGGATTATGCGCCGTGTCGCTATGGCAAAACGCGGGTAGACTTTCGTGGACCGCGCAAAACACTGCGCGGGCGCTATGTCGCGTTTCTGGGGGGGACCGAGACTTACGGGAAGTTTATCAAAACCCCTTATCCCCAGCTTGTAGAACGTAAGATCGGTTTGCCCTGTGTCAATTTCGGGCTCATGAATGCAGGTCTGGATGTTTTTTTGAACGAATCCGAGGTATTGAGTTTTGCCGCCAACGCCGAGGCCACGGTTATTCAGATTTTGGGTGCGCAAAATATTTCCAACCGCTTGTATCGGGTCCATCCACGGCGAAATGACCGGTTTCTTCAGCCTTCAGCATTGATGCAGTCGATTTTTCATGACGTGGATTTCTCTGAATACAACTTCACGCGTCACATGTTGCAGGGCGTGTCACATCAGGCGGTGGAAAGATTTTCATTTGTACGAGAAGAGCTGCGGTCTGCTTGGTCGGCACGCATGCGCTCTTTGCTGGATCATATACCAGGTCAGAAGGTGCTTTTATGGTTTGCTGATCATCCGCCTCCGACGCGGTTACCAAAGCGCTCGTTGGGGCGAGATCCCCTTTTTGTGGATAGCGGTATGATCGACGCCTTGCGGCCGTTTGTCAGCGGGGTGATTCAGATCAGGCTTAGCGAACAGGCACGTCGCGCTGGCACGCAGGGAATGGTCTTTCGTGATCTGGACCGGCAGGTTGCTGAGCAAATGCTTGGCCCTCAAGCTCATGAGGAAGCGGCTCTGAAACTGTCGCAGCATTTGGAGACAATACTCAGTGGGTCATCGAATAGAGAACCCCGCTTCGTGAGGCGAAAAAATCGAGTTCCGAACGAGAGAATGCCAGCGCATAAAACAAAAAAGGGCCCGCATTAGCGAGCCCTTTAGCGTAGGATTTTGGGGCTTTAGCCGACTTTGTCAGTCAGCTCTGGAACCGCTTCAAAGAGGTCCGCAACCAGACCGAAATCTGCAACCTGGAAGATTGGCGCTTCTTCGTCTTTGTTGATCGCAACGATCACTTTGGAGTCTTTCATACCTGCCAAGTGCTGGATCGCACCGGAGATACCGACGGCTACATAGAGATCAGGCGCAACAACCTTACCGGTCTGACCAACCTGCAGGTCGTTTGCTGCATAGCCAGAGTCAACCGCGGCACGGGATGCACCAACAGCTGCGCCCAGTTTGTCCGCCAGCTTTTCGATCAGCGCGAAGTCTTCTTCAGACCCAACGCCACGACCGCCAGACACAACGATGCCCGCAGAGGTCAGCTCTGGACGATCGCTTTCTGCAACCTTGTCTTCAACCCACTCAGACAGACCTGGGTTGTCAGCCGCAGAGATCGCCTCAACAGCTGCAGAACCACCTTCGCCCGCTGCGTCGAAGTTCGCTGTGCGGAAGGTCACGACTTTCTTCGCGTCAGAAGATTTCACAGTCTGGATCGCGTTACCTGCGTAGATTGGACGCTCGAATGTCGCGCCATCTACAACTGCTGTAGCGTCAGAGATGATCATCACGTCCAGCAGCGCAGCAACGCGTGGCAGGATGTTCTTTGCATCTGTGGTCGCCGGAGCAACGATATGCTCATAGTCGCCCGCCAGAGATGCGATCAGAGCCGCTGTTGGTTCCGCAAGGCGGTGGCCAAGAGATGCGTCTTCTGCAACCAGAACCTTCGCAACACCGTCGATTTTTGCGGCCGCTGCGCCAGCGTCTGCTGCGGATGCACCCGCCGCCAGAATAGTCACGTCACCCAATGCTTGCGCCGCGGTCACTGCCTTTGCAGTTGCGTCCAGCGCCAGTTCACCGCCGGTGACTTCAGCAAGAAGAAGTACAGCCATTAGAGTGCCCCCGCTTCTTTAAGTTTCGCAACCAGCTCATCAACAGAGCCGACTTTGATACCCGCAGAACGCTCTTCTGGTTCTGCTGTTTTAACAACTTCCAAACGAGGGGAGACATCCACACCGTAGTCAGCAGGTGTCTTCTCATCCAGAGGCTTTTTCTTCGCTTTCATGATGTTTGGCAGAGACGCATAGCGTGGCTCGTTCAAACGCAGGTCGGCGGTTACGATCGCTGGCATTTTCACCGCGATGGTTTGCAGGCCGCCGTCAACCTCACGGGTGACCTTCGCATTGTCGCCTTCGATGTCGATTTCAGACGCGAATGCCGCCTGAGACCAGCCCAGGATCGCAGACAACATCTGTCCGGTTGCGTTCATGTCGTTGTCGATCGCTTGCTTACCGGTGATCACCAGACCTGGCTGCTCTTCTTCCACAACCTTCGCCAGCAGTTTGGCAACAGCGAGCGGCTCGATGTCAGTGTGAACATCCTCAGCCGCATTGATCAGGATGGCACGGTCCGCACCCATCGCTAGTGCAGTGCGCAGGGTTTCCTGGGATTGCTTCACGCCGATGGAAACAGCCACAACCTCGTCAGCCTTACCCGCTTCTTTCAGACGGATCGCTTCTTCGACAGCGATTTCGTCGAATGGGTTCATGGACATTTTTACGTTCGCGAGATCTACACCGCTCCCGTCCGCTTTCACGCGAACTTTCACGTTGTAGTCAATTACGCGTTTGACAGGTACCAAGACCTTCATGGGCGTCAGACTCCTTAATATGTATGAGCCTCAATCGACTCACACGTTATGCTCTCAAGGTGAGTTGATATAGAATCGCGGCACTACGAAACAGACAAAAATCGTCACAAAAAAGCTTATGGACGTCGCGTTTTCTAAATGTTTGCTGATGTGATCACGTTGTTGGCGAGCATCAGCGGTTGGCGCCGGGCACCCACAATACGTCGTTTTCGCCATTCTCATTTGCAATACGCGCGGCGACGAAGAACCAATCCGACAGTCGATTGAGGTATGTGATCACATGTGGGTTCACTTCAGCATCGGTCGACAATTCGGTTGCCAAACGCTCTGCTCGGCGTGCAACGGTGCGGCACACATGCAGGTGTGCAGCCAATGCTGAGCCACCAGGAAGGATAAAACTGCGCAACGGAGACAGCGCGCCGTTCATTTCGTCAATTTCGGCTTCCAGTCGTTTTACCTGCGCTTCGACCATCCGCAGAGGCGGGTACTCAGCCTCTGCATCTTTGTCGAGGTCAGGGCGGCAGAGGTCCGCCCCAAGATCAAACAGATCGTTTTGGATGAGCGAAAGGCGCTCATCCATCGTGCCTTCTGCCGCGAGACGGGCAACACCCACAAATGCGTTCAACTCATCGCTTGTGCCATAGGAATTCACACGCGCATCATGTTTTGCAACGCGGTCACCATTGCCAAGCGCCGTGGTGCCCTTGTCGCCTGTTCGTGTGTAAATTTTGTTTAGAACAACCATCAGCTGCCTCCGCGCAGGAAGATAAAGAGCAGGATCAATGCGACGGCAACAGCCTGGGCCGCGATGCGCAGGCGCATGATCTTATTTGCGTATTTCCTGTTAAACTCTCCACCGCGGGCAAACCCGCCAATTCCGACCGCTAAGATGACCAAAACCGCCAAAGTGGCGATTGCGACAATGATGAAAAGCGGGTCTTGCAGCAGCATGAGAATATCCTTCAGGCGTTTGGTGACTACTTAATCGCTTTTGATGCAATTGCGATAGGAAAGAACGTCTCAGTTGAATTCTCAGCTTTTTGCCGTCAGCCAGTCGAGCGTACGCGATGGTACTACACGCCGCAAAGTGCCCATCAAATAGGTTGGTGTGGTCACATAATAGCGTGGTTTTGGGTTGGAGGATTCTAGTGCGCGGATGAGTTTGCGTGTCACAGCCTCTGGAGGGAGTTCAAACGGGTCTGGGCCGGTTTTTGTATAAAGGCGCTGCGTGAGTTTTTCATACTGCTCAGCGCGGGCGGAGGCCTTCCAATTAATCCACCGTTCGAAATGCGGGATCGCGTTTTCACGGATTTTCGACGTGACCGGTCCGGGTTCGATTAGAACTACATGAATGGGAGCATCCCGCATCTCGATCCTAAGAACATCGGTCAGCCCTTCCAGCGCATATTTGGTTGCGACGTAGGCCCCACGCCAGCGTGCTGGAATAAATCCGAGGATCGAAGAGTTGTTGATGATGCGCCCATAACCCTGCGCGCGCATCACTGGGATCACTTGTTTCGTTAACTCGTGCCAGCCAAAGAAATTAGCTTCAAATATGTTTCGAAGTGCATCTGTTGGAAGATCTTCAACGGCTCCTGGAACGGCAAAGGCGCCGTTGTTAAACAGTGCATCAAGCGTTCCACCGGTCGATTGCAGGACTTCAGTGAGCCCCGATTGAATGGAGGCGGTGTCCTGATAGTCGATCAAAGGGCTTTCAAACCCCTGTGCTTTCAGTTGCTCACAATCAGCTGACTTTCGGCATGACGCAAAAACGCGCCAACCGCGTGCTTTCAGACCCTGTGCCGCGTCCAAGCCAATGCCAGAAGAGCACCCTGTGATGAGTATCGATTTTTGGGACATTTTCTATCCTGCCGCTGTCTAGCGCGCAGGGTAGGATGCAATTTAGCGGCAGGCAATCGCTCTTGCAGATCAATAGTTCACTTTGGTCAGAAGTTTTGCTGACATCCACCCAATGCGCCCAGTTTCCAGGACCTGCAGTTTAACCCACCCAACACCCGGATCTTGCAGAACTTCAACTTCATCGTCTCGCAGAAGCTTTCCTACGACGGAGTATTGGGTCCCAGGTCCATTGCGCATGTTGACCCGATTGCCAGTCACGCGGCGAAAATCTGGAGCGATTTGGACTTCAGTTGTCAAACTCACTGGGATCACATCTGTGCTTCGACCCTCGGGCACATCGGATGGATCTGGACCAAGGGTTGTCTTTTGCAGATTAGGGGTCGGTTCCGAAGCGCCGACCAAACGTCGTGTTGTTGGAACAGCAGCAAGAACAACAAGAGGGTTTTCTTGTGGTTCAACATTGATTTGCGGCGCAGGTTTAGTGATTTCTTTTGCTTTGGTAACTTGCTGAACGGGATGAGGTTCAGGCTTAGCAATAGCATCCGTGTCCACTTTTGGAGCAGTAATCTCTCGCCATTGAGCCGGCTCAAAATCTGAACCACCACTTAATTCGTAAAATCCAAGACCCATGAATGCGAAGGTCAAAACGATAAACCTGATCATAACCATTTACTCCCAAACGGCGGCAGACAGTCCGCCATGAGCACCACGGGAATCACTATAGCAAATAGCTGCGTCGACATTCCGGCGGAAAAAAGAAAAGGTTTTCCCCGTAAGCTTGCTTGTCGGGATTCCAACGGGGTTGTATCACTCTCTCATGACTGATCTTCTTGATGATGATGACAGCCCATCGCTGGAGGTGGCAGAGCCGCTTCGCCGCGCGATTGGTGAGCGATATCTGACCTATGCCCTGAGCACAATTATGCACCGCGCGCTGCCTGATGCGCGCGATGGATTAAAACCTGTGCACCGCCGGATTCTCTATGCGATGAACCGGTTGAAGCTGGCATCTGGTGGCAAATTTCTGAAGTCCGCGAAGATTTCGGGCGACACGATGGGGGATTTCCACCCACATGGTGATGCTGCGATCTATGACGCAATGGCGCGCCTGGCGCAGGACTTCAACGTGCGGTACCCGCTTGTGGATGGCCAAGGTAACTTCGGCAATATCGACGGTGATAATCCTGCGGCGTCACGATACACGGAAGCGCGGATGACCTTCGTTGCGGAAGCGATGCTTCAGGGCCTTGAAGAAAACGCAGTCGATTTCCGTGACAACTACGATGGTCGTTTGACAGAACCTGTGGTTCTGCCTGCTGAATTCCCATCTTTGCTGGCCAATGGCGCTGCCGGTATCGCGGTTGGTATGGCGACCAATATTCCGCCACATAATATTGTGGAATTGATCGACGCCTGTATGCATCTGATCAAAACTCCTGATGCACGGGATGACACTCTGTTGAACTATGTTCCGGGGCCTGACTTCCCGACCGGTGGTGTGATTGTTGAGCCAAAGGAAAATATCGCGCAGGCTTACAAAACGGGTCGAGGATCGTTCCGTTTGCGCTCCAAATGGGAAGTTGAAGACCTTGGTCGCGGCCAGTGGCAAATCGTTGTCACCGAGATTCCGTACCAGGTCCAGAAATCCAAGCTGATTGAGAAGATCGCAGAGCTGATCCAGACCAAGAAGGTCCCGATCCTCGCTGATATTCGCGATGAGTCAGCGGACGACATTCGGATCATTCTGGAGCCACGGTCTAAGAACGTCGAACCAGACATCCTGATGAACATGATGTTCAAATCGAGTGATCTGGAAACTCGTTTCAGCCTTAACATGAACGTGTTGATCGACGGTGTAACGCCGAAGGTCTGCTCGATGAAGGAAGTGCTGCAGGCGTTCCTTGATCACCGTCGCGATGTTTTGAAACGGCGTTCCAGGCATCGGATGGACAAGATCGACCACCGATTGGAGGTCCTGGAAGGGTTTATTATCGCCTTCCTCAACCTCGATCGCGTGATCGATATCATCCGCTATGATGATGCGCCAAAGCAGGCGTTGATGGCTCAGGAATGGGGCGGAAAGTTCGCACGTGCGACCTCTGAAGATGACTATGTCTCTCCGCTACCTGCCAGGGGCGAAGGTGAACTGAGCGAAGTTCAGGCGGAAGCGATCCTGAATATGCGCCTGCGCAGCTTGCGTCGTCTGGAAGAAATCGAGCTTGTAAAAGAGCGCGATGACCTGATGGCAGAGCGCGCCGATCTGGAGGACCTTTTGGCAAGCGAAAGTCTGCAGTGGACCCGGATCAGCGACCAGCTGAAAGAGACTAAGAAGAAGTTTGGGAAAGACTACGATGGCGGTTCTCGCCGCACGCAATTCGAAGAAGCAGGTGAATTCGAAGAAGTGCCCATCGAGGCCATGATCGATCGAGAGCCAATTACAGTGGTCTGTTCGCAGATGGGCTGGATCAGGGCGATGTCTGGCCATATCGATCTGACACGCGAGCTGAAGTTCAAAGACGGTGATGGTCCACGGTTCATCTTCCATGCAGAGACCACAGATCGCTTGTTGGTGTTCGGCACGAACGGTCGTTTCTATACTGTTTCGGCGAGTAACCTGCCGGGTGGACGTGGCATGGGTGAACCACTGCGTTTGATGGTCGATCTGCCTAACGAGGCGGATATCGTTGATATTCTGATTCATGAGCCGGACCGGAAACTGCTGGTGGCCTCATCCGCCGGTGATGGTTTTGTGGTCGAAGAAAATGACGTTCTTGCGCAGACCCGGACGGGTAAGCAGGTGCTCAACGTGAAAGATGATGTGAAAGCGCTGGTTTGTAAGCCAATTGAAGGTGATACCGTCGCCTGTGTTGGCGAAAACCGTAAAGTTCTTGTGTTTGACTTGGATGAATTGCCGGTCATGGGGCGCGGCAAAGGTGTTCGTCTGCAGAAATACAAAGACGGTGGGCTGAGTGACGCCACAACCTTCACTCTTGATGAGGGGCTGAGTTGGAAAGATCCAGCTGGGCGTACGCGAAGCGAAACCGATCTGGCCGAATGGACGGGTAAGCGGGCCGGGGCGGGGCGAATGGCGCCAAGGGGTTTCCCACGCGACAACAAATTCAACTGATTTTGAAACCAGCCGGTACCACTCGGCTGGTTTTTTCCTGCAAGAACTTGAGAGGGTTCAGCATCGCAGCCTATTGTGGGCTGAGAAGGCTGATCTGAGGCCAAAGAGGGGAACGCAGTGCAGGTAATTTCTCCATGGGAAGTCGCGCGCCGCGATGAGGTTCCATCAAGCGAGCCTGCACAGACAGGCTTTTCCGGGCGTCGATGGAGATTGTTCTGGATGTCCCTACGGTTAGGGTTTCTGACTATCCTCACGCTTGGCTTTTATCGTTTTTGGATGAAAACGCGTCTGCGCCGTTGGTATTGGTCGTCATGGAGGCCGGGGGGTTATCCTCTGGAATATGTCGGTGATCCCTGGGAAAAACTCTTGGGCTTTCTGATCGCCGTGGTCTTCCTGGCGTTTTACATCGGAATCGTGAACCTCTTACTGATGTTTGCAAGCTTTTCGCTCTTTAACGGTAACGTAGCCGCCTATGTGCTCAGTTTTCTGGGCGTCATTCCACTGTGGTTTTACGCCCGCTATCGTGCACGTCGATATGTGTTGGCACGCACTCGCTGGCGTGGCGTGCGTTTTGGATTAGAACCAGGGGCCTGGGGATACGCGATACTTGCGTTATGGCATTGGTTCTTAACGTTAATAACGCTCGGCTTTCTGTGGCCTCGCAAAGCTTTCTACCTCGAGAAATACATTACAGATCGCACCTTCTTTGGCAGTCAGAGGCTCTCTCAGAGCGGAGACTGGAAAACTCTAATCCGGCCATTTCTGGGCGTTTGGCTTCCATTCATTGCATTGGCTGCGTCAGGCGTCGCCATGTTTGTTTATGAATCTGACGGAGCAGCCCTGGCCTTAGGTATATCGGCAATTATTGCGCCGTTTTGGGCACTTTTGGGTCTTGTGAACTACAACGTGAAACGGCTGCGATTTCTGACGTCTCACAAATCGGCGGGTGATGCGCGATTGGCGATGGCACCCCGGTTCTGGAAAGTCACAGGTGTTTACTTCTGGGGATATGCACTGGCCGGGCTTGTTGGGTCAATCATCATGACCCCGGTTGTGATCGGAGCGATCCTGATTATTGAGTCTGACGGCATGATTAAAATGGCTGGCGAGCGCGCCACGATTGAAGACTTATCTCAGCCAGTTTTGACGGCTATAGGTGTTGGGTTTTATTTCCTTTTGTTCCTCATGTGGTCGGTTTTAATGCATGCCTTCATTCGCTATCCTTTGATGCGCCATTTCGCATCGACCTTAACGATCACTCATTTGGATCAACTAGGAACTGTGCCGCAAAGACCGCGCGATGAGTTTGGCGAAGCAGAGGGATTTGCCGAAGCCTTAGACGTCGGGGCCGCAATATGAGCGATCAGACCACAATCCGCGTTGGCGAACGCCCTTCCGCTTTAGGTGCTTTGGGCACATTTTTTGATGGAGAAACCGCGGCAGCTCATCCAGCACGCCTGCGCATCGAAGAGTCCCGCGCGGCTTTGGTGATTGAGTTTTCTGGCCGTCATGAGATTTGGCCGTTGGCAGATATACGCAGGCTGCCCGATCAAGCTGAAAGAGGGGAGCTGGTCCTTGCGCTGGCAGGCAATCCCGTGGCGCGCCTGATCACCGAAGAGACCCGTCTTGCGCAGAGATGTCCAAACTTGGGGCACCGCAACACACATGTGAAACGGGGAAGGGTGGCGACTTGGGCCCTAGGCGCGCTGGCCTCTGTGGCACTCATCGTTTTTGTGCTGGTCCCCCTTATGGCGGACCAATTGGCGGAGTTTATTCCTCCTGAGGGTGAACAAGCTTTGGGTGAAGCCACGCTGAATCAGATTCGAACCGCTCTTGATGAAACCGGGTTTGGTGAACTGCCAACCTGTACCGATGAGGCCGGCACGCGTGCACTCGCGAAAATGGGTGAGCGGCTAGAGCAGCATGCTGAATTGCCTGTGGCGATGACAGTGCACGTTCTGGATCATGAGATGGTGAATGCCTTTGCGCTACCTGGTGGCCATATCGTCTTTTTCCGCGGTTTAATCGAAGCTGCGGAGACACCAGAAGAACTCGCCGCAGTTTTCGCGCATGAAATGGGACATGTGGACAGCCGCGATCCTACCCGCCACGCCCTGCGTTCAGCAGGGTCGATTGGTGTATTAGGCTTGCTCTTAGGAGACTTCGCAGGCGGAGCCCTGGTGCTGTTTCTGACAGAACGTTTGATTGAAGCACAGTATTCGCAAGCAGCAGAAAGTAATGCTGACAACTTCGCCATGGCCACCATGGAAGCCGCACAGATCGCACCCGGTGCCCTAGGCGATATGTTCCACCGGTTTGTCGAGGAATTTGGAGAAACCGAAGGCGTGCATTCGCATTTTTTGAGCCACCCCACCTTGAGCGCTCGCATACAGTCTTCCAAAGTTTGGCAAATGGACGCTGCCGAACGAGGTTTTGAATCGCTCCCTTTGTTAAGTCAAACCGAGTGGGAGAGCCTGCGTAGTATTTGTGACTAAGCAGGGGTTGCCTGTAGCCATACTCCGCCTTCTGGACGGGTCGTCAGGATCATCACGGGTTCTGGGTCACGCCCGGCGACAGGTTCGAATTTGAAACGTCCCAGTAAGGTTGCGAGAATGATCACAGCTTCCTGAAGAGCAAAACTTGCACCGATGCAAATGCGTGGTCCATCCCCGAAAGGAAGGTAGGCGTAGCGATCTATGGATTTGCGGTCTGCAAAGCGCTCAGGTTGGAAACTGTCAGGATTGTCCCACAAGGCTTCACTACGATGAAGCGCATAGATTGGGATCATAACCGTATCGCCACGTTTTACTTCGCGACCACAAAGAGTGTCATCTGACATTGCGGTGCGCGAAACAATTCCAGCTGGGGGATAAAGCCGCAATGCTTCATCAATAATCATGCGCACAAAGGGAAGTTTGCTGACGTCTTCTCCTGTTGCTGGGTTGTTGCCACACACCGATTTGATTTCTTGCCGAGCTTTGTCCTGAACCTCTTGATCAAATGCGCATAGATACAAAGCCCAAGACAAGCTAAGCGCTGTCGTTTCGTGCCCGGCGACAATGAATGTTAATAGATTGTCACGCAGCTCGGCCGTGTTCATGCTGCGTTTTGTTTCAGGGTCTTCTCCTGCGAGCAGCAAATCCAGCAAATCTGGCACATCGCGCGGCCCACGTTCTTGGCGAGCAGAGATGGCCTGGTCGGCAACAGCTTTCATATCGTTGACCGCATTCCCAAAAAACAACCGGCCCGGCCTTGGTAACCAGTCTGGCGCGCCAATCATGTCGAGGATCGATATCTTTCCAGCTTCCGCAATATAGGCATCGATCGCGGTATGAACTGCGCCAGCATCAAACGCGCCTTCCCCTGAGAAGGTGACGTCGGCGATCACATCAAACGTGGTGCGCACCATTTCGTCGAGCAAGTTTACCGCTGCCGGTGATTGCTCGGAAATACGGGTGCAACAGTCCTCTGCCGCGGCGGTCATAATCGGTGCCAGCGCGGAGACATTCCGATGCGAAAAAACCGGAGCGGCAGCGCGTCTTTGCCAACGCCAATCAGCACCCTCGGCGATAAACATGCTGTTGCCAATCGCGGGCTTCAGTAAATTTTTGGTGGCTTTTGATTTTGGGTAGTCTTCGACTTTTTCAAGCAGCATGCGCCGGATCGCATCCGGATCCATCACCATATGCCATCGAAGTCCGGTCTTTCCTGAGACCATGGGTTGCTTCACGGAAATGAGCGGCAGAATCTCAAGCAGGTTGCTGCGCGCAGCTTGCAGGCTTTGCCACAGCCCCAAAGGACGTGTTGCCAAGGCAGCGCGGACTGGCAGTTCAGACATTCGGCTCCTCCTCCTGCAACTGGAGTCTAGTCATCTGAGAGGTTTTTTCCAGCAACGGGCGAAATATTTCCGCTGAGCGTGCCGAGTATTTGCGCGGGAAGGCTCCTTCGGCTATGCCAAGAAAACCTTAGGGACAAGGAACACGATGATGACCCGACTTATTGCCATGCTTGCGCTTGCGCTGACACTGACGGCCTGCGCTCAAGAAGGCGAAACGCCCGAAATGTTGGATCTAGGTGACTTCACATTGGGCCATAACATCGTTGTTGCACCGGATCTGCAAAAGGGCCCGACCTCTCGGAATGCAACAGAGGAAGAGCTCATTGAAGCAGTGCAGACCCAGCTCGACAAGCGCCTAGGGCGTTATGAGGGTGAGCGCCTTGTGCATATTGGCGTTAATATCGGTGCCTATGTCCTCGCGCGTCGTGGTGTGCCACTGGTCTATACGCCGAAATCTGTGCTGGGTTTAACGGTCACAGCTTGGGATGACCGCGCGGGTGGAAAGTTTCACGAGAAGCCGAAGCAAATCTTCGCATTCGAGCAGTTTGGTAGCTCCCCAATTGTGGGTTCCGGCTACACAACGACTCGCGAAGAACAGATCGAAGCCCTGTCGATCAGTGCTGCACGTCAAATCGAAAAATGGCTGGCTGATAACGCACAGTGTATGACGGAAAATCCGTCAGAAGAGGTCTTGAAAGACTGCTGGAAAGACACGCCCCCGCCTCAAATTGACGAATCCTAAAAGTCATCGTGATGATCTAGGCACAACGCGGTTAAAAATTGCTTCTTCTAGACCGTAGAAGAGGAAACTCCCGCTTGATTTTTGGCGCGCAACGCAATATGTGCCGCCCGGAAGATTAATTGGGCCATATTGAGGCCCCTAAACATAGAAGGCGCCTCGAGATGGCAAAGGAAAAGTTTGAGCGTTCCAAACCGCACTGCAACATCGGCACAATCGGCCACGTTGACCACGGTAAAACAACACTGACAGCGGCAATCACCAAGCAATTTGGTGACTTCAAAGCGTACGACGAAATCGACGGCGCACCAGAAGAAAAAGCACGCGGCATCACCATCTCCACAGCGCACGTGGAATACGAAACCGAAGCACGTCACTACGCACACGTTGACTGCCCAGGCCACGCTGACTACGTGAAAAACATGATCACCGGTGCGGCGCAGATGGACGGCGCGATCCTGGTTGTGAACGCAGCTGACGGCCCAATGCCACAGACTCGTGAGCACATCCTGCTGGGCCGCCAGGTTGGTATCCCTGCGATGGTTGTTTTCATGAACAAAGTTGACCAGGTTGACGACGAAGAGCTGCTCGAGCTGGTTGAAATGGAAATCCGCGAGCTGCTGTCTGAGTACGAATTCCCAGGCGACGACATCCCTGTGATTGCAGGCTCCGCTCTGGCGGCTCTGGAAGATCGCGACGACAACATCGGCAAAGAGAAAATCGCTGAGCTGATGGCTGCTGTTGATGAGTACATCCCACAGCCACCACGTGCGACTGACCAGCCGTTCCTGATGCCAATCGAAGACGTGTTCTCGATCTCTGGCCGCGGTACTGTTGTGACTGGCCGTGTTGAGCGTGGCGTGATCAACGTTGGCGACGAAATCGAAATCGTTGGCATCAAAGACACTCAGAAAACCACATGTACTGGTGTTGAAATGTTCCGCAAGCTGCTTGACTCCGGTGAAGCGGGCGACAACATCGGCGCGCTGCTGCGTGGTGTTGACCGTGAAGCGGTTGAGCGTGGCCAGGTTCTGTGTAAGCCAGGTTCCGTACAGCCTCACACCAAGTTCGAAGCAGAAGCATACATTCTGACCAAAGAAGAAGGTGGTCGTCACACCCCATTCTTCGCGAACTACCGTCCACAGTTCTACTTCCGTACAACTGACGTAACCGGCACCGTAAACCTGCCATCCGGCACAGAAATGGTTATGCCAGGCGACAACCTGAAGTTCGACGTAGAGCTGATCGCACCAATCGCGATGGAAGCAGGTCTGCGCTTCGCGATCCGCGAAGGTGGCCGCACCGTTGGTTCCGGTGTTGTTTCTAAGATCACTGAGTAAGATCGTGGCTTGGGCCCGCTAGGGCCCAAACATGATCAGGCGGTAAGTGAATTGCGTAGCAATTCATTGAAAGCCAATCAGGTGATTGTGAATAGAGAAGGCCGCCCAATGGGCGGCCTTTTTCGTTTGGTGATTTTTAGGTCGTCACCGGCCGGTCAGAAAGCGTTGTGTAAGGTGTTTGGTAAGCAAACTATTTGACGTTCTAACTTAACGAATGTGTACTTGAGCAATTCATACGCCCGCAATGAGTTGAGATTGTTAAATTGTTTTATGAACTACCGCCGATTTTGAATTTTTTGGTTCTTGTTGCCCCAATTATCTGTTTTCGCATCAAGGATTTTTGGAACTTTCGAATATCTAAGCAGTTCCAAACTGAGCGTGAAAACTACGGAACGTATTGGTGGTATCGAACACGTGCCCCACGAAATCCGAACTTTGGTTTGTATTTCCTTCAAGCTGTATGGGCGGTAGTGTTGCTCATTCCCATCAGCTGACGTTGCTCTTGAGGCTAATTCCCGAAACTTGGAAAGCCCGGAACAAGGCCGTAGCGCCGCCGGGCAGCGCTCGACCTCCCGTCAAACCGAAGGTTTGCCTCCGGCAAAACGAGAGCGCTTTCGCAACGCTTCGCCATACGCGTCCTCAGATCAAAAGCGGATAAATAAACCACCCCACGAGAACGGCTCGATGCCTCCCTAGGTCGGGCGTTTCTCAGCGCCTCGGCATATTTAGGGTGCGTGAAATCACGCACCCTACGTTTGTGACCTGATAAAAAGCAGACTTAGCTGCCCGGCAGGATCACCTTGTCGATCACGTGGATCACGCCGTTGCTAGCGACGATGTCTGCTGCAGCAACGCTTGCGTCGTTGATCATGACGCCATTATCAAGATCGATTGTGATTTCGCCGCCCTGAACAGTCGCTGCGGTCATGTCATCAACCAGATCCGTCGACATCACTTTGCCTGGCACAACATGATAGGTCAGGATCGCGACCAACTGGTCTTTATTCTCTGGCTTCAACAGGCTCTCAACCGTACCGTCTGGCAGTGCTGCGAAGGCTTCATCAGTAGGAGCAAAGACGGTGAAGGGGCCATCGCCCTTGAGCGTATCCACAAGACCTGCAGCCTGAACAGCCGCCACCAATGTTCCAAACTGGCCAGCACCAACGGCTGTGTCGACAATGTCTTTTGAGCTGCCACCAGCGAGGGCAGGTGATGTTAGAAGTGCTGCGATTGCAAAGGTTGTTGCACGGATCATGTTCATTTCTCCCGTAAGATAAGATTCATCCGACGCCGAATGTGGCATCAAAGTCTCTACGACGGGATCCTGCGATTGGATCATTGGGAGTAAGTGGGTGACTGAAGATATCGGTATTGAAATATCGGAGATCCGCGCTAAGCCCGTGTCTTAGAAAATTTCCAGTCAATCTATTGTGATTGAGACCGGATCAGCCGGGTTTAAGAGCTGATTGGTACTCTGAGTGATGGATATTCCGTCTGCCGGACATTAATGTTCTCATTCAGTGAGCGTCATTAGGCTCAAAAATCATGTGAATTGCACAAATTAGCAAATAGGTTTCTGCAAGTGCGAAATTTCTGACATGGACATCTAGTATCTGCGAATTATGAGACTAGAAGGGCGTCAGTATTCTTGGGTAGATCGCGCGACTCGTTTTGCTATTGCCCTGAATCCACAACAAAAGCTTACAAAGGAAATCACATGGTTCTGACTTGCCAGGACGTCATGGTTTCACCTGACCGCCAAATCACCGTGACACCCGACACGAGTGTTCGCGACGCCTTTCAACTCTTTAAAAAACACCGAGCGCGTTTTCTGCCAGTGGTGGATGAAAGTGGGAAATATCATGGGGTCTTTACAGCCCCGACTTTGCTGAAACTGTTGCTGCCGCGCGCTGCGACCATTGGCATGAATTCTGAAAGTACTCGAGTGCCGATCGGCAGCCTTGGTTTCATGAGCCTCACGAAAGAAGATTTCCAAGCAGAGCTGGAAAATCTGAAAGACGAAACTGTGCGTGACAATATGTCGAGCCCGGTGAATATCCCTGTCGTGGCACCAACGACGCCGATCATGGAAGGTATATTCCTTTACTACAAATACAAACGCCACGTGGTTCTGGTTGATCCAGATACCGGTCGATTTGTCGGTACTGTCAGCAGCAACTCGCTGCTCGATAAAACTCTCGGCTAACGCTTACTTCCTATTCGGACCTGAAAATGTCTCAAACGTCTCATGCGCATGGCGCATCTTCGCATGGCGAGGGTTTTTCCTTGCCTGAATTGCTGGGTGTCGATCCACTTTGGGTGGCCACCGGTATTCTGATCCTGACCTACGCGGTTTTGATCACTGAAAAAGTGAACCGCGCAATCCTAGCGATGCTGGGCGCCTCGCTGATGGTGCTCTTAGGAATTATCAACCAAGCACAGGCTGTTGCCGGGGTGGATGCCAATACTTTGGCGCTGCTGATTGGTATGATGGTAATCGTAGGGATCACTTCAAAAAGCGGTCTGTTCCAATATGTAGCGATCGTTTCGGCCAAATGGGTGAAGGCCAATCCCACCGGCATTCTGATCATGTTGACCCTGATCACAGCTGTCTTCTCGGCCTTGTTGGATAACGTGACGACCGTTTTGTTGATTGCACCGATCACATTGCTGATCACGGATGCTCTGGAAACAAAGGTGTTTCCGTTCTTCTTGGCTGAAATATTGGCGTCAAACGTCGGCGGTACAGCAACTCTGATTGGTGACCCGCCAAACATCATCATTGGCTCTGCTGCGGATCTATCTTTTATGCAGTTCGTTTATAACCTCGCGCCGATATCTGCCATCTGCTTGGTGGTATTGACAGTCATTATCTACTTCATGAACCGCAAAGCTCTGGCGCGCATCCCACAATCCGCGCAAGAACGCATCATGCAGTTCAACGAGAAAGAAGCGATCACCGATCACGTTCTCCTAGTGAAATCACTGGCGGTTTTGGCCCTGACTTTGATTGGCTTCACAGCAGGTCATGGCCACGGTATTCAGCCGGGCACATCTGCGCTGGCAGGCGCGGGTCTGCTGATGCTTTTGGCTTATGGTCATCAGCACGGTGAGGAACAGTCTGAATCGGTTCATCACATCTTTGGTGAAGTCGAGTGGATCACCATTTTCTTCTTCGGTGGTTTGTTTGTTATTGTTGCAGGTGTGGAGCACGTTGGCCTGCTGGAGTTCTTTGGCCAGAAGGTTCTGGAATTCACCGAAGGCGACATGCGTATGACTGCGCTGCTGATCTTCTGGGCGTCAGGTATCCTGTCCGCCATTCTTGATAACATCCCATTCGTGGCAACCATGATCCCGCTGATTGAATCCACAGCCGACAGTTTTGGCGGACCGGATGCGATCGAGCCACTGTGGTGGTCCCTCGCTCTTGGTGCTTGTCTTGGCGGCAACGGTACACTGTTGGGAGCGAGCGCGAACCTCACGGTTGCAGCTTTCGCAGAGAAGGCCAAGCAACCTATCGGGTTCTTGAAATTCATGATGTACGCCTTTCCAATCATGCTACTGACTCTAGCGATGGCGCATTTCTACATAGATTGGCGCTATTTCTAAGATTTCATGAGACACAAGTTGAAGGGCGCCCTGCTGGGCGCCCTTTTTTTTGGCGCCAGTTAGCTCAAAGACGGGTTTTGCAAAAAATTCATGTGTTTTTTTAAATCCGTTGTCTAAGTTGGGTTTTTTATCTAACGGTCAAAATCAACTACAACGGGGTTCCCTCATGACTATTAAGCTTTCCCGTCGCGGTTTTCTTGGCACCACTGCCGGTGCTGGTTTTATCGCGCTTCATCCGTTCTCCGCACATGCTTCTGCCACCCAGGCGCACCTGCGCATTATGGAAACCACTGACTTGCACGTGCATGTCTTCCCTTATGATTATTACGCCGACAAAGAGCGCGACACCGTTGGCCTTGCGCGCACCGCTGCCATCGTAAAAGAGATCCGTGCCGAGGCGACGAACTCTCTGCTGGTTGACAATGGCGACTTCCTGCAAGGCAACCCGATGGGCGATTACATTGCTTACGAGAAGGGCTTGAAAGAGGGTGACGTGCACCCAGTCATCAAAGCGATGAACGTTGTAGGATTCGATGCCTCTACTCTGGGCAACCACGAGTTCAACTATGGCCTCGACTTTCTGATGAAGTCCTTGGCGGGTGCTGACTTCCCTGTCGTTTCCGCAAACGTTGCGAAAGAGCTGGGCTCTGATCCGACAAAAGACACCACTCTGATCAAACCATATGTGATCGTTGACAAAGAGATCGTCGACGGCGCTGGCATGAAGCACATGATCAAAGTTGGTATGATCGGTTTTGTGCCTCCACAAATCATGAACTGGGACCGCCGTCATCTGGAAGGCAAGGTTCAGGCACGTGACATCATCGCGACTGCAAAAGCCTATGTGCCTCAGATGAAGGAAGAGGGTGCTGACCTCATCATCGCGCTGTCCCACTCTGGTATTGGTGGTGCGGAAGCTGTGGACGGCATGGAAAACGCATCTGTGCCTCTGGCGCGCATTCCGGGGATCGATGCTATCGTCACCGGCCACCATCACCGTGTGTTCCCATCCAAGGACTACGGCGATGTCGCTGGTGTCGATGTTGAAAAGGGTACAATCGAAGGTGTTCCTGCCGCGATGGGTGGTTTCTGGGGCTCGCATCTTGGTCTGATCGATCTGATGATCGAACGTTCCGGAAATGAGTGGAAAGTGGTTGGTCACACCGCCGAGGCGCGCCCGATCTCCAAACGTAATGAAGATCGTTCCATCACTGCGCTTGTGGATAGCGAGCAATATGTTCTGGATGCGGTTCAGTCTGATCACGATGAAACCCTGGCCTATGTGCGCCGTGCGGTTGGTAAGACTGATGCGCCTCTGCACAGCTACTTTGCTCTGGTTGCGGATGATCCATCCGTACAGATCGTTTCCATTGCGCAGAGCTGGTACATCAAAGAGATGATGAAAGGCACCGAATATGAAGGTCTGCCAATTTTGTCTGCAGCCGCTCCGTTCAAAGCGGGTGGCCGCGGTGGTCCAGAGTATTACACCGATGTGGCCAAGGGCGATGTAGCGATCAAAAACGTCTCTGACCTCTACCTCTATCCAAACACTGCGCGTGCAGTTCTGGTGACGGGTCAGCAGGTGAAAGACTGGCTTGAGCGTTCTGCGGGTATCTTCAACCAAGTTGAAGCTGGCAAATCGGATCAGGTCCTGCTGAACCCTGAATTCCCTTCATACAACTTCGACGTCATGGACGGGGTGACCTATGAGATCGATCTGACGCAACCGTCGATGTTCGATCCGAAGGGTAACCTAGTCAATCCAGATGCAAACCGTATTGTGAACCTGATGTATGATGGCAAGCCGCTCGATATTGAGCAGAAGTTTGTCATCGCGACCAATAACTACCGTGCGTCTGGCGGGGGTAAGTTCCCAGGTGCACTTGGAGATACCATTATCTTTGAAGGTCCTGACACAAACCGCGATGTGATTGTGCGCTATATTGTTGAGCAGGGTACAATTTCCCCTTCTGCAGATGCGAATTGGAAATTTGCACCGGCGCCGGGAACATCTGTGTTGTTTGATACAGGGCCAAAGGCAAAAGGATATGCGGCAGATGTGAAGGGCGTGAATATCGCGCCTGCGGGTGAAGGCCCAGACGGCTTCGCACGTTTCCGCATCGATCTGTAAAGTTAAGCGATCTGAAAAGTATGAAAGGCGGCCCTTTGGGCCGCCTTTTCAATCGGACCCGCGCTATCTTGGGAGGTGAGAAAGCGCGGGTTATTGGCAAGTCATATTAGTTCAAGTGCTTTAGCAGCGAACGAACTTGCGCTTGCGTTTGTACGAATGTGTCGTCGTTGCCTTCAGTGATGGCGCTTACGATGTGAGCGATTGCTGCGTCAGAGTAACCAGACAGGTCTGCATCAGGAGCAAACTTTTTGACGGTGTTTTCGTGTGCAGAAGCGGATGTCATTGCGGAAGCTGCGCCAGTCAGAACAACAAGAGCTGCTGCGGAGGTTGCGATAATGCGTTTCATGGTGATTTTCCTTTTTCAGTTGGTTTCAGTCTTGGGGAGTGGGTCTTAGTTCAGGTTCTTCAGCAGGGAGCGAACTTGCGCTTGCGTTTGCACGAATGTGTCGTCGTTGCCTTCAGTGATAGCGCTTACGATGTGAGCGATTGCTGCGTCAGAGTAACCAGTCAGGTCGGCTTCAGGAGCGAATTTCTTAACAGTGTTTTCGTAGGCTGATGCTGCGCCCATTGCGGAAGCTGCGCCGGATAGAACAACAAGAGCTGCTGCGGAGGTTGCGATAATGCGTTTCATGGTGATTTTCCTTTTTCAGTTGGTTTCAGTCTTGGGGAGTGGGTCTTAGTTCAGGTTCTTCAGCAGGGAGCGAACTTGCGCTTGCGTTTGCACGAATGTGTCGTCGTTGCCTTCAGTGATAGCGCTTACGATGTGAGCGATTGCTGCGTCAGAGTAACCAGTCAGGTCGGCTTCAGGAGCGAATTTCTTAACAGTGTTTTCGTAGGCTGATGCTGCGCCCATTGCGGAAGCTGCGCCGGATAGAACAACAAGAGCTGCTGCGGAGGTTGCGATAATGCGTTTCATGGTGATTTTCCTTTTTCAGTTGGTTTCAGTCTTGGGGGGTGGGTCTTAGTTCAGGTTCTTCAGCAGGGAGCGAACTTGCGCTTGCGTTTGCACGAATGTGTCGTCGTTGCCTTCAGTGATAGCGCTTACGATGTGAGCGATTGCTGCGTCAGAGTAACCAGACAGGTCTGCTTCAGGAGCGAATTGCTTGATTGTGCCTTCGTATGCAGATGCTGCGCCCATTGCGGAAGCTGCGCCGGCGAATGCTGTCAGAGCAACTGCGGATGCGAGAAATACTTTTTTCATTGTCGTGTTCCTTTCGGTTTGTTTGGTTCGTTTTGTAGTTTGTTTGCGGTGTGTCCCGCTGACACCAAACAAATTAGGATCGCTGATCGGCGAGTTGAATTCACGAAATCGCACACGCTCGATCACGGTTTTCTTCCTTGAAAGGAGTGGGTGGTGAACAGGAGGCTGTGCATCCCTGCATGTCCTATGTGCACGTCAATAAAATAAGGAGAATATGCGCATACATGCCGTGTGAAGCCGCGAGGTTTTCGAGAGAATTGGGGCCAAAAACGAGCCGTCTTTTTATGGGTCACAAAAAAGTGCGTAAGAAAAAATGTTGATTTGTTTCAATGGGCTCACGGGTTTGAAAACTCCCGTTGGTGATCCGGTGTTTGTGCGTGAGCAATCTGTGAGGATAATTACAGCGGATTCGCATTTTTACCTTGCACCCACTCCGACTCTCTCTTAATCCAAGCGTCACCGTAGGGGTATAGCTCAGTTGGTAGAGCGACGGTCTCCAAAACCGTAGGTCCCGGGTTCGAGCCCTGGTGCCCCTGCCACTTCTTCTAGGAGCAAGGACAATGATTATCGCGATCTGAACGAATTCACTGAATTTCTGACAGGAGCAAATCATGCCTTTTCCAAATCCCAATACATTTCATCCGATCAAACTGCGCGATGGCACTGCGCATCGTGGGACTGTCTTTTTGAAAGCAGCCATCGATCACCCGCGCATTGAGGTGGGAGACTATACATATATGTCGTCCCATCAGCCGCTGGAGGAGCCTGGTGACATTGTGCAGCGGCTTGCTCCATATCTTTGGGACTTTGCTCCTGAAAAGCTGATTATTGGGAAATTCTGCCAGATCGCCCACGGCGTACAGTTCATTACCTCTTCTGCCAATCATCGGATGGATGGGCTGTCGACTTTCCCGTTTCTGGTTTTTGGCGGCGGCTGGGATGACCGTGCGAGCAAGCCTGAGCCTGGGGCCAATACGAGAGTTGGTCATGATGTGTGGCTCGGTACCGGAGCTATGATCCTGCCCGGTGTCACAATTGGGGACGGGGCGATCGTGGCGGCAGGAGCTGTTGTCGCAAAAGATGTTGCGCCCTACAGCGTTGTCGGGGGGAACCCGGCCAAAGAGATCCGGCGGCGGTTGTCTCTGAAAGACGCTGAACGCATGCAAGCCTTAGCATGGTGGGACTGGCCGATTGACCATATCGTAGCCCACGAGGTTGAGATTTGTGGCACGAATCTGGTCGCATTGGAGGCCTCGGCCCCAAAATAAGTTAACAATTGGTCGCCGATTTTATGTCAGTGGGCTGCATAAGTTGTTGATTGTTTCCGCTTGAGCGACAGAGACATTATTTTGCCTTTTTTCAGCCCTAAATCCGGCAAATCTCAAACTGAAAATCGCCTCAATGTCTCGTGTCTGCGAGAATCCGGGGGCGGATTGGATGAGATATGACCAAAGACAATGCGCTGCCAAAGCCTGCCAAGATGCTGGAACGCGAGCTGAGCCAAGAAACGCTGATGGCGATTAAAGCCATCGTGCGCGAGGATCGGCAAGCCAAAACAATGCCTGAGAACTCGTTAGATATTCCGGGCCGTCAGAGGCGCCGTGCGCGTGCTGAAAAGAAAGCTGCAAATAAGAAGGCTGTAAATAAAGAGCATTCTACGTTGCGCCTTCGGGCATCTCCTTTAGCTGATAAACCAGAGAATACATCATTACGAAACTCGTTCCTGACATGGGTGACGCCTCGACGCTTGGCAATCGCGACAATTATCGCCGCGATCCTGATTGAACCGTGGTTCATCCCAACGGTCCTTTTGATTGCGGTTTTTGTAACGTCGTTCATCGCTCTGGCCCTGGGGCCGGATCGGATCAGGCATTATTCTGAATTGGGTTGGAAGCGCTATTCAAAACGGAATCCAAAGAAAGCTCAGCGTTTACAGAAAAAAGCGATGGCTCGCATGGAAAGGTTGCAGAAACGTTTGGACAAGTTGCCGCTGAATATTGATCTGCCACAGATGCAGACCGAAAAAGAGCAATCTGCAGCCGAAACCGCCCATTCACGGCGCATGGCGCGTATTGCGCAAGAAGAAAGGCAGCAAAGCTACTCTTGAATTCGGTGCTTTTGCGGCGTATGTCAGCCACTGATCCTATCAAAGAAGACACATCATGGCCCGTACGAACCCAGCACAGTTTATTCAGCAGACGCGCGCAGAGATCTCCAAGGTTGTTTGGCCAACCCGTCGCGAAGTTGTTCTGACCACGGTGATGGTCTTTATCATGGCGGCTCTGACGGCAGTTTTCTTTGCGCTGGTTGATCTGGGTATCCGCAGCGCGCTAGAAGCGGTTCTGAACGCTTTCTAAGCGAACGGACGGCGCAGCACTCGCCGACAAACCTCTTGAATTCGCCGGGCTTCCCCGGTAGCACACACAGTACTTTCGAATAGGCGCGCGGCGATTCGGTTTGCGCGCCGATTTTTTGTTCGGAAGCGGGCACAGGCGCCCACAGTTTTATAAGAATGTCGGCCTCGCGCCGAACGGACGGGAAAGAACGGTCATATGGCAAAGCGTTGGTACTCTGTTAGCGTCCTCTCAAACTTTGAGAAGAAGATCGCCGAGCAGATCCGCCAGTCCGCTGAAGAAAGCGGTCTTCAAGATCAGATCGAAGAAGTACTCGTGCCGACCGAAGAGGTCATCGAAGTACGTCGCGGCAAGAAGGTGACCACGGAACGTCGCTTTATGCCGGGTTACGTTCTTGTGCGCATGGAAATGAGCGACCAAGGCTACCACCTGATCAGCTCCATCAACCGCGTGACTGGCTTCCTGGGTCCACAGGGCCGCCCAATGCCAATGCGTGATGCAGAGGTTCAGGCGATCCTGGGCCGTGTTGCTGAAGGCGAAGAAGCTCCGAAGCTGATGATCTCCTTCGAGGTCGGCGAGAAGGTCAAAGTGAACGATGGTCCATTCGAAGGCTTCGACGGTATGGTCGAAGAAGTTGACGAAGAGAACCAGCGCCTGAAAGTGACCGTATCCATCTTTGGTCGCGAAACTCCGGTTGAGCTGGAGTACACGCAGGTTTCTAAAGAAGCGTAAGATCTTCGGAATGCCTAATATTGGAGCCGCCCATAGGGCGGCTTTTTTTTGTGATCCAACCTAGCGTTGAGAACTGATTAATCATGCTTGTTCGTCTTCAGGATGGCGGGTAGTGGATGCGCAAAATGGGGATGAATGTGATGAATAAAGTTCTTGGCTTGACCTTCGCAGCTTTGCTGCCGAGCGCTGCCTTTGCGGATCAGCCATATTTCGAGTTGGATTTTGGTGTTTCTAACGATTTTCGCGGTGGCGAGGCTCTAAATTCAAGCGGCGGCGGAGATGAGCTAGCAGAGTTCTCTCTCGTAAATCTCGATGGTCTTGCGGCGTTCTCACTTGATTCAGGTTTGCTGTTTCAGGCGGGTCTGAAGCTTGATCGAAACTTTGCCAACGCTGCATCAAGCACAATTGCGTCGACCGATGATACATATCGCTTGGGCTCGCAATTCTCCCTGCAGATCGGCCAGCAACTTGAGCGCCACTATTTTGGCGCCTATGCAGTTGTCGGCCGCGTTTCATTCAACCCCGATGATGATGATCAGGACGCCAATTTCCAGAGCTATGGTGTGCAGGGCGCGTGGTACGGGGAGGGGTGGTCCTTGTCTGCGAGCCTAGGTCGGTTGGACAGTTCCGCGGACAACCCTGAGACAATTTCGAATGCCTTTGTTGTCTCTGCGGCAGGAACCCATGATCTTGCACAAGACACGCGATTAACTGGTTCGATAACTCTTATGGATGGAGAGCAGGATATCGATTCAGGCAGCACACCTGATCCGGTTAAGTCTTTGCAGGTTGGATTTGAGATCGAACATATGGTGCGCGAAACCAGCTATGGCTCTTTGGCAGTCTATGGCGGTTTGTCGTTGATTAACGTATGGGAAGACAGCAGCAGCCTTTCAACAGATCACGTAAACGATACAATCCTGAGCGCAGGTATTCGTATGCAATTTGGCGCAAATAGTGCTGGCGCTTCGGATCGACGAAAATCACCGCCGCTGCCTGAGATGCTGCGCGCGCTCGGAGCCGTGCCTGCTGTCGACTAGGCAATCATTGTAAGCGAGGCCTAGTGCCTCGCTTTTTTCATTGCGTGACACAGATGTTTATGTAATTTCCTAAATTGGTAATTTTAAGTTACCAAATTGGAGGGATTATGCGTCTGTCAGATTGTCACAACTTTGGTGATTTCCGCCGCCTTGCCAAGAAGCGCCTTCCTGGGCCGATCTTTCACTATATCGATGGCGCAGCAGATGATGAGCTGACCTATCGTCGAAACACGACTTCCTTTGATGATGTGGATTTGGTGCCTAATGTTCTGGCAGGGGTGGAGAATGTCGACATGTCCGTTGAGGTCATGGGGCAGAAATTGGACATGCCAATCTATTGTGCCCCGACAGCATTGCAGCGGCTCTTCCATCATGATGGCGAACGTGCGGTGGGTAAAGCTGCGACCAAATACGGCACGATGTTTGGCGTGTCGTCTCTGGCCACCGTTACCGTTGAAGAAATCGAAAAGCTCGCGCCGGGACCAAAGATGTTCCAGTTCTACTTCCACAAGGATCGCGGGTTGAATGACGCATTGCTGGAACGCGCGCGGGCTGCGAATTTCCAGGTGATGGCGCTGACTGTGGACACAATCACTGGGGGCAACCGCGAGCGAGATCTGCGTACTGGCTTTACTTCTCCTCCCAAATTGACAGCCGCTTCGGCGCTTAGCTTTGCGATGCATCCTCAATGGGCGTGGAATTTCTTCACCAAAGAAAAGTTCGATATGCCGCATCTTTCTGGCCACGTCAGTGCTGGTACGAATTTGGCTGTTTCGGTTGGGGACTATTTCTCGACCATGTTGGACCAGTCGATGAACTGGGATGATGCCGAGAAGCTCTGTGCGCAATGGAACGGACAGTTTGCGCTGAAAGGCATCATGAGCGTTGAGGATGCGAAACGCGCGGTGGAAATCGGCTGTACAGGTATAATGGTCTCAAACCACGGGGGCCGCCAACTCGATGGCAGTCGCGCACCATTTGATCAGCTGGCGGAAATCTGTGATGCGGTTGGCGATAAGATCGACGTGATTTGTGAGGGCGGTATTCAGCGAGGCTCGCACGTTCTTAAAGCGCTGTCTGTGGGTGCAAAAGCCTGTTCTGGAGGGCGTATGTACTTGTATGCTTTGGCCGCCGCAGGGCAGCCGGGTGTTGAGCGCGTCCTTGGCAATTTCCGAACTGAAATTGAACGCGACATGAAGCTGATGGGTGTGACTTCGCTTGATCAGCTCTCTCGCGAAAATCTGCGCTGGCGATAACTCAAATCGAAATAGGAAGCGCGCAAAGACGGCGCGCTCCCTAATCTGTCACTGAACATTGAGCAGCTTCCCACGTCGCAGGGCGTTACTGTAACGCTCATCATGTTCCATTAACAGATCATGCACCCAATGATGCTCGGCTTCTGGGATATTGGGGAACAGGTGGTGAATGACGTGATAGGCGTCATTCTTTGGGTGGATCAGCAGACGATGAAGCCAGCCATCGTTGGTGAAGGTGGTTTCAAATTCCGTGTCTCCAGCCTCATAGTCATGCTCTTCGGTCTCTGCAATTGATCGAATGACAGGGAGGAACACCATCGCTGGGAGAACCCAAAAGATCACCCAGCCAAAGAGTGCCAGCGCCATGCCGACCTTGAGTTCGAAGCCCAGTCCGAGTGTCAGCAGAGCTGCCAAGGGCGCGACCAAAACGCAAAAATGCCATGTGATGAATAGCGTCCACTGATAGGCGGATTGGCTGCCGATCTCGCGGTAGTAAGCCGCGTTATAGCTGGGCAACCATGCAACGACGGCGCGGGCAATCTTCCAATGGGTCGACAAGTCGATGTCATTCACGCCCATGTCTGTGAAACGTTGCAGGCAGGGATCTTTGTGTGATCCATACTGGCCATGGTGAATACGGTGTGACTTCCAGTATTCTTTTACAGAGCTCAGCACAGGTGCACCGACAAACAGGTCCGCCAGAAAGTGGTTCAGCTTTGGTTTTGAGCGTACCCAGGTCAAATGAGACGCGTCATGTACCATGATTTCAAGACCACGCAACTGACGCGCGATCGCCACGCAGGCCACAAAATACGTGAAAATAGACGCGCCAAACTGGATCGGCACTGAGATATTCGCATTAAACAGAGCCAGAATGCCCGCGACGGTCAATGCCGCCACAGCTGGTATACTGGCAATTGTCAGCGTTGCTTCTCTGATGCGTGCCCAGGGTTTGCAGGCTTCGGCATCTTTCAGAGTTGCCCTAATGTCTGCACTCAGATGCTGGGTGTCGTAGCCCCGTTTGTACCGGCGCTCAGGTTTAATGGGTGTAGCCTCTTTGGGCATAGTATTAATACTTTGTGCCATGTGCTCAGGCGCATGGCGATCAGAACTCACAAAGTTCAATGGTCTCGTCCTCTAATTCGGAAGACTGAGCACATCTGCTATACCGCCATTGTGGCGTATGTTCTATTCGGACGTTGATGTGCTCAATCTGCCCCCAGGTTGAAAAGGCCCAGTCCGATTTAAGGCCTGACTTGTTTTACGCTTCAACCTAGCGCTGTGCCAAAATATTTTTGTAAAGCGTCTGATTGTGAGACTGAAAGGGCAGGGCAGTTTAACTCTTGCCAACGTATGACTTCGGGCGTATTCAGCGCGCTCATCGTCTTCGGGCGAGATTCTCTCGTGGGAGATTGAGGGATCGCGATCTCAAAATCGGACCACGCAACATAAACCGGACGACACGCGTGTCGTCTTCGTTGAAAGGAACAGCAGATGGCTAAGAAGCTTGCTGGTACTATGAAGCTGCAGATCCCTGCGGGCGCAGCGAACCCATCCCCGCCAGTTGGCCCGGCACTGGGTCAGCGCGGCATCAACATCATGGAATTCTGTAAAGCGTTTAACGCAAAAACACAGGACATGGAAAACGGCGCGCCGTGCCCAACCGTGATCACCTATTATCAGGACAAGTCCTTCACCATGGACATCAAGACGCCTCCTGCGTCTTACTACCTGAAAAAAGCCGCTGGCCTTAAGCCAGTCGGTAAGCGTAACCGTCCTCGTGGTGCGGAAGCACCTGGTCGTGAGGTCGTTGCCTCCGTAACCGTCAAGCAGGTTCGTGAAATCGCTGAAGCGAAAATGAAAGACCTGACTGCGAACGACGTAGAAGCAGCAATGCAGATCATCATGGGCTCCGCACGCTCCATGGGTATCGAGGTGAAAGGTTAAGTCATGGCTAAACTCGGTAAACGTACAGCAGCAGCACGCGAAGCTTTCGCAGGCAAAGATAACGTTTCTGTTGAAGAAGCAGTTGCTCTGGTCAAAGGCAATGCAACAGCGAAATTCGACGAAACTGTAGAAATTGCAGTTTGTCTCGGTGTTGACCCACGTCACGCAGACCAGATGGTCCGCGGCGTTGTAGGTCTGCCAAACGGCACAGGTAAATCTGTTCGCGTTGCAGTCTTTGCACGCGGCCCGAAAGCTGAAGAAGCTCAAGCAGCTGGCGCAGACATCGTCGGCGCAGAAGATCTGATGGAATCCATCCAAGGTGGCAACCTGGACTTCGATCGCTGTATCGCGACTCCAGACATGATGCCAATCGTTGGTCGTCTGGGTAAAATCCTTGGTCCACGCAACCTGATGCCAAACCCAAAAGTTGGTACCGTGACCATGGACGTGAAAGCGGCTGTTGAAGCGGCAAAAGGCGGTGAAGTACAGTTCAAAGCTGAAAAGGCTGGTGTTGTACACGCAGGCGTCGGCAAAGCGTCCTTCGGCGAAGACAAGCTGGTTGAGAACGTGCGCGCCTTCATGGACGCGGTTCTGAAAGCCAAGCCAGCTGGCGCGAAAGGTGCTTACGTTAAGAAGGTTGCACTGAGCTCCACAATGGGCCCAGGTGTTTCCATCGACGTGGACAACGCTGCAGCACAATAAAGCTGAAGCAAAAGCGAATTTAGAAAGGCGTCTGCGTAAGCAGGCGCCTTTTTTCTGTTCGAGTGCTGATTTTATGTTATTATGTCTTCGCGCTCGTTGATTTAGGCGCTTGGCAATGTGCAAATTGGCGCATGTTGCCACTTGCGCTATGCGTTAATCCAAACTAAATGATCCTGTACGAACCAGCGTGCGATTCTTCGTGCGCTGTTTTGTATTTCGTCCAAGACGGTGAGTGTGGGTTGCCCACTTAATTTCTTGCCTGAGACGGGAAAGACCAGATTAGCTGAGGATTTCCTCGGGTGATATTGGCTCAGCCCCGTGTTGCGGACCTGAACGCCGGGCTTTGTCCGGCAAATATGAGCCGGAGGACGTAAGTCTTCCAAATTTGGAGTGAAACTGTGGATAGAGCACAAAAAGAGAAAGTCGTCGAGGAACTCGGCCAAATCTTTGAAAGCTCTGGCGTTGTAGTGGTTGCACACTACGCGGGTCTCACTGTTGCTGACATGCAGAACCTGCGCGCGAAAGCGCGTGATGCAGGCGCTGCTGTTCGCGTTGCCAAGAACCGGCTCGCCAAAATCGCCCTGGAAGGAAAGCCTTGCGAAAGCATGAGCGAATACCTGACAGGTATGACTGTTCTGACCTACTCTGAAGACCCTGTTGCGGCTGCTAAAGTTGCGCAAGACTTCGCAAAAGAGAACGACACTTACCAAATCCTTGGTGGTGCCATGGGTGAGAACGCTCTGGATGTTGCCGGCGTTGAAGCCGTGTCCAAGATGCCATCTCGCGAAGAGCTTATTGCTACTATCGCAGGCATGCTGGGCGCACCTGCTTCCAACATCGCTGGCGCAATTGGCGCACCTGCTTCGAACATCGCGGGCATTCTGTCTACCATCGAGGACAAGGCAGAAGCTGCGTAAGCAACTTGAGAACCGCGTTTGGGTAATCGCCTAGACGTTGGAACACATATCTTAAACGGAAAGAGTCTTAAAATGGCTGATCTGAAAGCACTAGCAGAAAGCATCGTGGGTCTGACCCTGCTGGAAGCACAAGAACTGAAAACAATCCTCAAAGACGAGTACGGCATCGAGCCAGCAGCTGGCGGCGCCGTAATGGTCGCAGGCGCAGCAGGCGGCGACGCAGGCGCGGCAGCTGAGGAAAAAACTGAATTTGACGTAATTCTGAAAGCCGCAGGCGACAAGAAAATCAACGTCATCAAAGAAGTCCGCGGCATCACTGGCCTGGGCCTCAAAGAAGCAAAAGAGCTTGTTGAAGCTGGCGGCAAAGCTGTCAAAGAAGGCGTCGACAAAGCTGAAGCAGAAGACATCAAAGCGAAGCTGGAAGCAGCTGGCGCAGAAGTCGAGCTTAAGTAATCTAATCCGGGATTTTCCCGGAGTGATTAGTGAGCAGGGTGCGGATTTCCGTACCCTGCTTAACCTGTCTTAGAAAGACCCTTTTCTGTAAGGGGTTTTTCTAAGGCGAGTTACGGATCGGGTGGCCTCTGGTGGGACAGAGGCCGGGAATGGATCCAACTTGTCTGTCTCGAAAGGGAAAGGTGCCGGGGCCCGACGGCATGCTGACCCGATGAGAAATTGAAAGGTGTCATCGAACATGGCTCAAACTTTTCTTGGCCAGAAACGCTTGCGCAAGTATTTCGGCAAAATCCGCGAAGTGCTGGAGATGCCGAACCTGATCGAGGTTCAAAAATCCTCTTACGATCTTTTCCTTCGCTCCGGCGATGCAGATATGCCGCTGGACGGCGAAGGCATCAAAGGTGTGTTCCAATCGGTGTTCCCGATTAAGGACTTCAACGAAAACTCCATTCTGGAATTCGTCAACTACGAGCTGGAAAAGCCGAAGTATGACGTCGAAGAATGTATGCAACGCGACATGACTTACTCAGCGCCGCTGAAAGTCACTCTGCGTTTGATCGTGTTTGATATCGACGAAGATACAGGCGCGAAATCTGTTAAAGACATCAAAGAACAAGACGTCTTCATGGGCGACATGCCTCTGATGACACCGAACGGCACATTTGTCGTAAACGGCACCGAGCGTGTGATCGTTTCTCAGATGCACCGTTCCCCAGGCGTGTTCTTTGACCACGACAAAGGCAAAACACACTCTTCCGGTAAACTGCTGTTTGCTTGCCGCATTATCCCATATCGCGGCTCTTGGCTGGACTTCGAATTCGACGCAAAAGACATCGTCTTTGCCCGTATCGACCGTCGCCGCAAACTGCCTGTGACCACTCTGCTTTATGCACTGGGTCTGGACCAGGAAGGCATCTGTGACGCCTATTACGACACCGTTGATTACAAACTGGACAAGAACAAAGGTTGGGTCACCAAGTTCTTCCCAGAGCGCGTGCGCGGCACACGTCCTGCCTATGATCTGGTGGATGCAGCCTCTGGCGAAGTAGTCGCGGAAGCGGGCAAGAAAGTAACACCTCGCGCGGTTAAGAAACTGATCGAAGAGGGCGAAGTTACAGAGCTGCTGCTGCCTTACGATCAGATCGTTGGCAAATTCGTTGCGAAAGACATCATCAACGAAGAAACCGGCGCGATCTATGTCGAAGCTGGCGATGAGCTGACATTCGAATACGACAAAGACGGCGATATCATTGGCGGTTCCGTCAAAGAGCTGTTGGATGCGGGCATCACCGACATTCCTGTTCTGGACATCGACAACGTCAACGTTGGTCCTTACATCCGCAACACACTGGCGCAAGATAAGAACATGAACCGCGAAACCGCGCTCATGGATATCTACCGTGTGATGCGTCCGGGTGAGCCTCCGACCGTTGAAGCGGCGTCTGCGCTGTTTGACACTCTGTTCTTCGATTCCGAGCGTTATGACCTCTCCGCGGTTGGCCGCGTGAAGATGAATATGCGTCTGGCTCTGGATGCAGAAGACACTCAGCGTACCCTGCGCAAAGAAGACATCGTGTCTTGTATCAAAGCGCTGGTTGAATTGCGTGACGGCAAAGGCGACGTGGACGACATCGACCACCTCGGAAACCGTCGTGTACGTTCCGTTGGCGAGCTGATGGAAAACCAATACCGTGTTGGCCTGCTGCGCATGGAGCGCGCGATCAAAGAGCGTATGTCCTCTGTCGAAATCGACACTGTCATGCCTCAGGATCTGATCAACGCGAAACCGGCGGCGGCGGCCGTTCGTGAGTTCTTCGGCTCTTCACAGCTGTCTCAGTTCATGGACCAAACCAACCCGCTGTCTGAAGTGACGCACAAGCGTCGCCTCTCGGCGCTTGGCCCAGGCGGTCTGACCCGCGAACGTGCTGGCTTTGAGGTGCGCGACGTGCACCCAACCCACTACGGTCGTATGTGTCCGATTGAAACGCCGGAAGGTCCAAACATTGGTCTGATCAACTCTCTGGCGACATTTGCACGCGTCAACAAATATGGCTTCATCGAAACACCTTATCGTAAGGTTGTAGACGGTCAGGTCACCGACGAAGTGCACTATATGTCCGCCACCGAAGAGATGCGCCACACTGTCGCTCAGGCGAACGCGCAGCTCGACGGCGAAGGTCGTTTCCAGAACGAAATGGTGAACACCCGTCAGGCGGGCGATTACACCATGGCCTCAGTGAACAACGTTGACCTGATCGACGTATCACCAAAGCAGTTGGTTTCTGTTGCGGCATCCTTGATCCCGTTCCTTGAAAACGACGACGCGAACCGCGCTCTGATGGGCTCGAACATGATGCGTCAGGCTGTGCCTCTGCTACGCGCAGAAGCGCCGCTTGTTGGTACAGGTATCGAAGGCAAAGTTGCGATCGACTCAGGTGCGGCGATCCAGGCGAAACGCGCAGGTATCATCGACCAAGTTGATGCGCAGCGTATCGTTATTCGCGCAACCGAAGACCTCGAACTGGGCGACGCGGGCGTTGACATCTATCGTCTGCGCAAGTTCCAGCGTTCCAACCAAAACACCTGCATCAACCAGCGTCCGCTGGTGAAAGTAGGCGACAAGGTTGGCAAAGGCGAAGTGATCGCTGACGGTCCATCTACCGATCTGGGTGAACTGTCCCTCGGTAAAAACGTGGTCGTCGCGTTTATGCCTTGGAACGGCTACAACTACGAAGACTCCATCCTGATCTCCGAGCGTATCGCGCGTGACGACGTCTTTACTTCGGTGCATATCGAAGAATTCGAAGTCGCGGCACGTGACACGAAGCTTGGCCCAGAGGAAATCACCCGCGACATTCCAAACGTCGGTGAAGAAGCGCTGCGTAACCTCGACGAGGCAGGCATCGTTTACATCGGTGCGGACGTAGAACCGGGTGACATCCTCGTCGGTAAGATCACTCCGAAGGGCGAAAGCCCAATGACGCCAGAAGAGAAGCTTCTGCGCGCCATCTTCGGTGAGAAAGCATCCGACGTGCGCGACACATCTCTGCGTGTTAAGCCAGGTGACTTCGGTACTGTTGTGGAAGTGCGCGTCTTCAACCGCCACGGCGTTGAAAAAGACGAACGTGCGCTTCAGATCGAACGCGAAGAAGTGGAAGCACTGGCGCGTGACCGTGACGACGAGCTGGCGATCCTGGATCGTAACATCTACGCCCGTCTGCGCGATCTGATCATCGGCAAGGTTGCTGTGAAAGGCCCGAAAGGCGTCAAAGCGAACTCCGAGATCACTGAAGATCTACTGTCCATGCTGACCCGCGGTCAGTGGTGGCAGCTGGCTCTGGCAGAGGAAAGCGACGCACAGATCGTTGAAGCGCTGCACGAACAGTACGAAGCACAGAAACGTGCTCTGGACGCGCGCTTTGAAGACAAGGTCGAAAAAGTCCGTCGCGGCGATGATCTGCCGCCAGGCGTCATGAAGATGGTCAAAGTCTTCATCGCTGTGAAGCGTAAGCTTCAGCCGGGCGATAAGATGGCGGGTCGTCACGGGAACAAAGGTGTTATTTCCAAGGTTGTGCCTATGGAAGACATGCCGTTCCTCGCAGACGGTACACCTGTCGACTTCTGTCTGAACCCACTGGGCGTTCCGTCCCGTATGAACGTTGGTCAGATCCTTGAAACGCACATGGGCTGGGCAGCCCGTGGTCTGGGTATCAAGATTGACGACGCTCTGGGTGACTACCGTCGCACAGGCGATCTGACACCAGTTCGCGAAGCCATGGCGCTTGCTTATGGCGAAGATGTCTACAACGAAGGCATCGCGGGCATGGAAGAAGATCAGCTGATCGAAGCAGCGGGCAACGTGACCCGTGGTGTTCCAATCGCGACACCAGTCTTTGACGGCGCGAAAGAGGGCGACGTGAACGACGCTCTGGTCCGTGCTGGCTTTGACCAATCCGGTCAGTCCATCCTGTTTGACGGTCGTACCGGTGAACAGTTTGCACGTCCTGTGACTGTGGGTGTGAAATACCTGCTGAAACTGCACCACCTTGTGGATGACAAAATCCACGCGCGTTCCACTGGTCCATACTCGCTGGTTACTCAGCAGCCATTGGGCGGTAAAGCGCAGTTCGGTGGTCAGCGTTTCGGGGAAATGGAGGTCTGGGCTCTGGAAGCTTACGGCGCTGCATACACCCTGCAGGAAATGCTCACCGTCAAGTCGGACGACGTTGCAGGCCGGACCAAGGTCTACGAAAGCATCGTCAAGGGCGAAGACAACTTCGAAGCGGGCATCCCAGAGAGCTTCAACGTTCTCGTGAAAGAAGTCCGCGGTCTCGGCCTGAATATGGAACTCCTGGATGCGGAGGTTGAGGAATAAGGACCTCGGTCCTTCTTCCCTTCCACCCTTCCGCACGAATTTGAGGTAAACAAATGAACCAGGAACTGACGAATAACCCGTTTAACCCTCTGACACCGCCAAAAGTCTTTGACGAAATCAAAGTCTCCCTGGCGTCTCCAGAGCGGATCCTGTCTTGGTCTTACGGCGAAATCAAAAAGCCAGAGACCATCAACTACCGTACGTTCAAACCAGAGCGTGACGGTCTGTTCTGCGCACGTATTTTTGGCCCAATCAAAGACTACGAATGTCTCTGCGGCAAATATAAGCGCATGAAATACCGCGGTGTTGTCTGCGAAAAATGTGGTGTTGAAGTTACGCTTCAAAAAGTACGCCGTGAGCGTATGGGCCACATCGAGCTGGCAGCACCTGTCGCACACATCTGGTTCCTGAAATCGCTGCCATCCCGCATCGGCCTGATGCTGGACATGACACTGCGTGATCTGGAACGTGTTCTGTACTTTGAAAACTACGTTGTCATCGAGCCGGGTCTGACCGACCTGCAATACGGCCAGATGCTGACCGAAGAAGAGTACATGGATGCGCAAGACGCATACGGCATGGATGCCTTCACTGCCAACATCGGTGCGGAAGCGATCCGTGACATGCTGTCTATGATCGATCTGGAAGCAGAAGCCGAGCACCTGCGTGCGGAACTGGCGGAAGCGACAGGCGAGCTGAAGCCTAAGAAGATCATCAAGCGTCTGAAAGTTGTGGAATCCTTCCTGGAATCCGGCAACCGCCCAGAGTGGATGGTTCTGACCGTGATCCCAGTGATCCCACCAGAACTGCGCCCACTGGTGCCTCTGGATGGTGGTCGTTTTGCGACATCTGACCTGAACGACCTTTATCGTCGTGTGATCAACCGGAACAACCGTCTGAAGCGTCTGATCGAACTGCGCGCACCTGACATCATCGTCCGCAACGAAAAGCGGATGCTGCAAGAGTCTGTTGACGCTCTGTTTGACAACGGTCGCCGTGGCCGCGTGATCACTGGCGCGAACAAACGTCCTCTGAAATCCCTTTCCGATATGTTGAAAGGTAAGCAGGGTCGTTTCCGTCAGAACCTTTTGGGTAAACGCGTCGACTTCTCTGGTCGTTCCGTGATTGTGACCGGTCCTGAATTGAAACTGCATCAGTGTGGTCTTCCGAAGAAGATGGCGCTGGAGCTGTTCAAGCCGTTCATCTACAGCCGCCTTGAAGCCAAAGGCCTGTCTTCCACTGTGAAGCAAGCCAAGAAACTGGTGGAAAAAGAGCGTCCAGAAGTTTGGGACATCCTTGATGAGGTGATCCGCGAACACCCGGTTATGCTGAACCGTGCGCCTACGCTGCACCGTCTTGGCATTCAGGCGTTCGAACCGGTTCTGATCGAAGGTAAAGCGATCCAGCTGCACCCGCTCGTATGTTCTGCGTTTAACGCGGACTTCGACGGTGACCAGATGGCGGTACACGTACCACTGAGCCTTGAAGCTCAGCTGGAAGCCCGTGTTCTGATGATGTCCACCAACAACGTACTGTCACCTGCAAACGGTGCACCGATCATCGTTCCTTCTCAGGACATGATCCTGGGTCTCTACTATGTGACCATTGCACGTGACGGCATGAAGGGTGAAGGCATGGTCTTCTCTTCCGTGGAAGAGGTAGAGCACGCACTGGACTCCGGTGAAGTACACCTGCACGCAAAAATCCAAGCGCGTATCCCACAGATCGACGAGAACGGTCTGGAAGTGATGAAGCGCTACGAGACCACTCCTGGTCGCGTGAAGCTGGGTGCACTGCTGCCACAGAACGCAAAAGCGCCATTTGAGCTGGTGAACAACCTTCTGCGTAAGAAGGACGTTCAGAAAGTCATCGACACCGTCTACCGTTACTGCGGTCAGAAAGAGTCTGTGATCTTCTGTGACCAGATCATGTCCATGGGCTTCAAAGAAGCCTTTAAGGCCGGCATCTCGTTCGGCAAAGACGACATGGTTATCCCTGATGACAAATGGGGCATCGTTGATGACACCCGTGCGCAGGTGAAGGACTTTGAACAGCAGTACATGGACGGCCTGATCACTCAGGGCGAAAAGTACAACAAAGTTGTTGATGCGTGGTCAAAGTGTAACGACAAGGTCACCGACGCGATGATGGGCACCATCTCTGCGGCGAAGACCGAAGAGAATGGCGCTGAAGCAGAGCCAAACTCTGTTTACATGATGGCTCACTCCGGTGCGCGTGGTTCCGTTACTCAGATGAAGCAGCTGGGTGGTATGCGCGGTCTGATGGCAAAGCCGAACGGCGACATCATCGAGACACCGATCATCTCGAACTTTAAAGAAGGCCTGACCGTTCTTGAGTACTTCAACTCCACCCACGGTGCCCGTAAGGGTCTGTCGGATACGGCGTTGAAAACTGCGAACTCTGGTTACCTGACACGCCGTCTGGTGGACGTTGCACAAGACTGTATCGTTCGTATGGACGATTGTGGCACCGAAAACGCGATCACTGCGGAAGCAGCGGTCAACGACGGTGAGGTTGTCGCAACTCTGGCAGAACGTGTTCTGGGTCGTGTGGCCGCAGAAGACATCAAGCGTCCGGGCTCCGATGAGATCCTGGTGGCTGAAGGTCAACTGATCGACGAATTGATGGCGGATGCTATCGATGAAGCGGGTGTTGCTTCTGCACGCATCCGCTCACCTCTGACCTGTGAAGCGGAAGAGGGCGTCTGTGCCAAGTGTTACGGTCGTGACCTTGCACGCGGCACCATGGTGAACACTGGCGAAGCTGTCGGCATCATCGCGGCACAGTCCATCGGTGAACCTGGTACACAGCTGACAATGCGTACATTCCACATTGGTGGTGTTGCGCAGGGTGGCCAGCAGTCCTTCCAGGAAGCAAGCCAAGAAGGCACCATTCGTTTCGAAGGCACCAACGTGCTGGAGAACGCGAATGGCGAAACTCTGGTGATGGGCCGCAACATGAAGCTCGAGATCATCGACGGCAATGGCGACTCCCGTGTTACTCACAAGCTGGGTTACGGCTCCAAGCTGTTTGTCAAAGACGGTCAAAACATCGGTCGTGGCGACAAGCTGTTTGAATGGGATCCGTTCACACTGCCAATCATCGCTGAGAAAGCCGGTAAAGCGAAATACGTGGACCTTGTGTCCGGTATCGCTGTTCGTGACGTGACCGACGATGCAACTGGTATGACCCAGAAAATCGTTTCTGACTGGCGTTCCGCGCCAAAAGGCAACGAGCTGAAGCCAGAAATCATTCTGGTCGATGCAGATGGTGAGCCAGTACGCAACGATGCGGGCAACCCTGTCCACTACCCAATGTCTGTCGATGCGATCCTGTCCGCTGAAGATGGCCAAGAGGTTCAAGCTGGTGACGTTATCGCGCGTATTCCACGGGAAGGCACGAAAACAAAAGACATCACCGGTGGTCTGCCACGGGTTGCGGAACTGTTCGAAGCACGTCGTCCAAAAGACCACGCGATCATCGCCGAAATCGATGGTTACGTGCGCTTTGGCCGCGACTATAAGAACAAGCGTCGTATCTCGATCGAGCCAGCAGATGAGTCCATGGAGCCAGTGGAATACATGGTGCCAAAGGGCAAACACATCCCAGTTGGCGAAGGTGACTTCATCCAGAAGGGTGAATACATCATGGACGGTAACCCAGCGCCGCACGACATCCTGTCTATCATGGGTGTCGAGGCTCTGGCTGACTACATGATCGACGAAGTGCAAGAAGTTTACCGCCTCCAAGGTGTTAAAATTAACGACAAGCACATCGAAGTCATCGTGCGCCAGATGCTGCAGAAATGGGAGATCCAGGACTCTGGTGAAACCACGCTGCTCAAAGGCGAACATGTCGACAAGCAAGAGTTTGACGCTGCAAACGAGAAAGCAATTTCCCGTGGTAAGCGTCCGGCGAAAGGCGAGCCGATCCTGTTGGGTATCACTAAAGCCTCCCTGCAGACACGTTCGTTCATCTCTGCGGCGTCCTTCCAGGAAACCACACGTGTTCTCACCGAGGCATCTGTCCAAGGTAAGAAAGACAAGCTGGTTGGTCTGAAAGAAAACGTCATCGTGGGCCGTCTGATCCCAGCCGGTACCGGTGGTGCGACCCAAGCGGTTCGTCAGGTTGCGCAGTCTCGCGACAACGTGGTGATCGAAGCACGTCGCGAAGAAGCTGAAGCAGCGGCTGCCCTGGCGGCACCATCTGCGGATGACTTCGGCGCAGCGGATGTATTCGAAACTGCTCCGGTCGACACACCAGAGAGCCGTGAAGAGTAATCTTTGCCTCAATCAAATTAGAAAGCCCCGGCCAATGTGCCGGGGCTTTTTGTTTTCAGACACATATTGTGAACGCACCTATCAAGAAACGCGATTTGCCTTTTGGTCAAAAACAAGCAATCTCCGCCTGGTGGTAATGGAGCAGGTGAATGGCGGTAACAGATAACACGCGCGGTGCGATGTTCATGATAGCGCTGATGGCGGCCTTTTCATCTGGTGATGTACTGACAAAGATCATTCTAGTGGATGTACCTTTGCCGCAGTACCAAGCTTTGCGTGGCGTCCTATGCAGCGCATTGATCGCTTTGCTTGCTTGGCAACAACGCGCCCTCGTGCTGAACGTTTCCAAGCGTGATGGCAAATTGATGTTGATCCGAAGCGTGGCTGAGGTGATCGCCGCCTATCTGTTCCTCACCTCGCTCACATTGCTTCCGCTCGCGAATGCAACGGCGATCCTGCAGGTGCTCCCGCTGAGCCTCGCGTTATCAGCAGCACTTTTTTTCAAAGAACCGCTCGGTTGGAGGCGCCTGACAGCCATTTTGATCGGTTTTTGCGGGATGTTGCTGATCGTTAGACCAGGACCTGAAGGCTTCTCCAGCGGCAGTCTATATGCTTTGGCGACGGTCTTCTTTGTGACGATCCGGGATCTTGCTGCCCGGCGAATGTCAAAATATGTGCCGTCACTGACAGCTGCGCTTGCGATGTCCCTGGCCGTGACGCTTTACGGCTTTGTCGCCATGACCCAAACCGGATGGCAACCAATGACCTTCGAGATTCAAACCATGATCGCTGCGGCCGCTTTTTTACTGGGATTGGGTTATGTATTCTCGGTTTTGGCGATGCGGATCGGAGACGTCTCTTTTGTTGCGCCATTTCGATATACAGGCCTGATCTTTGCCCTAATATTCGGTCTCGTATTTTTTGATGAATGGCCCGACTTCCTCACCCTAATTGGTGCGGCCATCGTCGTTGGGACAGGCATCTTCACGCTTTATCGGGAGGCCAAAGTTAAATCCCGAAAATTGGAGGCTTAGCCAAAGGTGCTTCGGATCTGGTCACTATCAATAGCGAAGCGTTCTTTGAAATGCATCTCGCCTGAAAAATCCAATGGCTCTAGATTGACCCGTTTCACATTTGCCTTCTGGCGGGAGTCGTTAAAGTCGTTGTGACCCCGCACAAACATGTCTTCATCTGAAAAGGTCACCGTCGGCATCACTTGATTGAGCTTATTGTGGCTGAAATTCATAATAGTCTGGTCTACGTATGGGGCGACTGAAAGCCCAAGTGCCACACCGTAATAGGGCATGAAAGAGGGCGTTGAGAGCATGCCACTCGCTGTCGGTCGTGCCGAATACCCTCGGTTGAAGTCGATCCCAACTGTCGGAGCCTTTGCGAGCAGACCGCTGCAATCCGCAGCCGCCTCGCGGAAGCGTTCGACAAAGTTTACAGCAACCGCGTCGTCATCGTCATGACGAAACTGCAAACTTGGCAGGATTGAATTCTCGCGCAGATGTCGGTTGATCACGCGTTTCATCACCGGGCGATGTTTCGCAGGTTCCTCAGCGACGATTTTGGCTTGAGGCATATCGGCGATCATCGCTTCGAGTTGCGCGCGGTAATGGGACGGTAGACAGGTCCCAACGACGATCAAGAATTCGAAATTTTGATCCGTCTGTGCCTTTAAACCGGGCAGGGCGATGGTTTCGAATGTTCGCATCCGGTCATCCATGCGCTCCGGGGCATAAAGGTAGGCACGACGTTGTTCGATGCTTTCATGTTCAACTTGAAAGCCGCCATAGGCAGGATAGGAAAAGCGACAAAGCCCGATGACCTGCATGTCCTGACTGTTCAAAGTTGTGCCCTCAATGTCTGTTCGATAAATTGCCCAAAGAATGCCAGCGGGACAGGATAAGCGCAACAAAGATCCCTTCGCCCCTGCAGCCCGCATTTGTATCCTTTCTTTCCTTCTGAGATATGCGCATGGTGGCGCGGACGTTCCGTTCAGATGATAAGAGGCAGGTTATGGGCCAATTAAGTGAGTTTCCGGAGTTTAACCGCGCATACAACCGGACCTTTCAGCCGGGACGACTGACGATTGGCCTGATCAGCCCTTTAGAGGCCTACACAATTGGCGACGCGCCTACGATGGAGCGTCACATAGAGCGCGCGCAACTGGCCGAGAAACTTGGCTTTTCGGCGCTTTGGCTGCGCGACATTCCTTTTAATGTTCCTGCATTTGGCGATGTCGGTCAGATGCTTGACCCATTTGTTTATCTCGGTGCATTGGCAACGATGACGAAAGATATCGGGCTTGGTATCGCCAGTGCAGTCTTGCCTTTGCGCCATCCTGCGCATGTTGCCAAAGGTGCAGCGTCTGTCGATATGCTTTCTGGCGGTCGTATGCTTTTGGGTGTTGCGTCAGGGGATAGGCCTGAAGAATATCCAGCACTGGCGGCAGACTATGAGGGCCGTGCCGCGCGCTTTCGAGACAGCATCAACTATATCCGTGCCACCTTTCAGGATTTCCCAGAATTTGAAGGTCAACAGGGGCGACTGAATGGCCATATGGATATGCTGCCGAAACCGGATTCTGGACGTATTCCTTTGCTTATGACCGGCGGAGCTCAGCAGACCCCGGAATGGGGTGCCGAATTTGGAGATGGTTGGATGACCTATCCACGTAGGTTGGACGCGCAAGAGCAGGCCATTGATGCGTATCGCGAAAACGTTCGGGCAGTTTGTTCTTCAGATAAACCCGTGATGCAATCTCTCTACATTGACGTCATGGCCACGAATTCGGCACCCGCGCGACCAATTGCCTTGGGATATGCTGCTGGTACAGACTTTCTGCGTGATCACCTCAAGCAGCTCGAAGAGATTGGTGTAAACCACGTGGCGCTCAACCTGCGTTACAACAATGCAGATATTGAAGAGACGTTGTATCGCTTAGCGGAAGAGGTTTTGCCTCATTTCACTGCAGCGGTTTGATCACCAGCTTTCGGCAAATCAGAATTTTAAGCTTTGTATCGCTTTTCCTTCGCAATTTGGCCTTGACCCTGACGCTAGTGTCAAGCCGCTAGGCCTGTCTGCTCAACACGATTGAATCGTTCGCAGATAGGAGACATTGCGAGATGACACAAAGTAGTATTTGGCAAGATAAAGTGGCGATTGTGACGGGTGGAAGCTCGGGCATTGGTCGCGCTGCAGCTTTGGAGCTTGCCGAATTGGGCGCAAAGGTTTTGATCACCGGGCGCAATATGGAGCGGCTTTCGAGCGTTGCAGAGCTGTCTTCCTCTATTGAAGGACTTCAGATCGACAGCGCTGATCCAGACAGTGCAGAGCAGATCGTCAGTAAGGCCATGGCTTTATGGGGGCGGATAGATCTTGTGGTGAACAATTCTGGTGCGGGTCACCCGATGCCATTAGAAGCCTATGATCCGGCTGCAATCGTGAACATGTCAGAGGTCAATATCGTTGCACCGTCGCTTTTGGTGAAGGCAAGCTTTGAGGCGTTGAAAGAAAGTCGCGGCGCGATTGTGAATATTACCACTGCAGTTTCGCAAAATGCTGCACCGATGGTTGCGCATTACGGCGCTACAAAGGCTGCTTTGGAATACCTCACGCGATCTTGGGCGGTGGAACTCGCGAGTCATGGAATCCGCGTTAACGCGATTGCGCCCGGTCCGGTCAAAAGCGGAGCGCTGACCGGCATGATGGGATTGCCGCCAGAGATGGCTGCGCAGATCGAACAGCAGGAAGCCGAACAGGTGCCGTTGGAGCGTCGTGGTACTCCTGAAGATATTCTACCCTGGATCCTTCGCCTTGGAAGCTCGGCAAATGAGTGGCTGACAGGTCAAGTGATTGTTGTCGACGGTGGTTGGTCGCAGCGAGTGTAGTTCTTTGCCGGTCAGATATCATGTGTCTGACCGGCGCAATTCTTGAACCAAGACCACGGAGATCACATTTGATCTCTGCTGATGAAGGAATTTCCGAATGCAAGCCAAAGAAGCTGCCGAAAAGCTCGGCATCACACAGCGTATGTTGCGTCACTATGAAAACGAGGGCCTGATCGAGATTGATCGCTCTGAAAACGGGTATCGCCGTTACAGTGAAAGCGATCTGCGCAGAGCTGGTCGAATTCGTGACTTCATAGCGACAGGGTTCTCAACCCGCGAAATCAAATCGATGAGTGCCTGTTTGTCGGATGAAGGGGCAGGGCCGTGTGAGGGCGGGGTTATCAAAATGCAGGAAAAACTGGAGCATATCGAGCGACTGCAGGCTGACCTAGACGCGCGTAAGCAAGCTGTGCTTGACCGGATCGAAGAATTGAAACAAGGTCTGGCTGCGGAACCGCTTGAGCTTTAAGCCCGAGCAGGCTTCACTCCATTGGACACTTGGCATGCTGTTGACATGCCTCCCGACTCCCCCTATACGCGCGAACCATACGGCTAAGGGGAGATGTCCCTGTCGCCGCAATCAAAATTTCAGTGGCTAAGGTCCGCGCTACTTTGAAGCGTGCACCCTCTGGAAACTAACCGCGATGTTCGCCTCGGTACGGGAACATTTGCGGCTTTTGCGCTATGTGGACACACGCGGCGCAGCACATATGAGCGTATGGGGACACCCATGCATAAATGAGTTAGGAACGGGAAACCCCTATGCCAACGATCCAACAGCTGATCCGCAAACCGCGTCAGCCAAAAATCAAGCGCTCCAAGTCCATGCACCTGGAGCAGTGCCCACAGAAACGCGGCGTTTGCACACGCGTTTACACAACAACTCCTAAGAAACCGAACTCCGCGATGCGTAAAGTTGCGAAGGTTCGTCTGACCAACGGTTTCGAAGTTATCTCTTACATCCCAGGTGAATCCCACAACCTTCAGGAACACTCTGTGGTTCTGATCCGTGGCGGCCGTGTAAAAGACCTTCCGGGTGTCCGTTACCACATCCTCCGCGGTGTTCTGGATACCCAAGGCGTTAAAGATCGTAAGCAACGTCGTTCCAAGTACGGCGCGAAGCGTCCTAAGTAAGAAGGATATTTATAAATGTCTCGTCGTCACGCTGCTGAAAAACGCGAAATTCTGCCAGACGCAAAGTTTGGTGACCGCGTTCTGTCCAAGTTCATGAACAACCTCATGATCGATGGCAAAAAATCCGTTGCAGAAAAAATCGTTTACAACGCGCTGGACCGTGTTGAAAACAAAGTAAAACGCGCCCCTGTCGAAGTGTTCCACGAAGCACTGGACAACATCAAACCATCCGTCGAGGTTCGCTCCCGTCGTGTTGGTGGTGCGACTTACCAGGTTCCTGTTGAAGTTCGCCCAGAGCGCCGCGAAGCACTGGCCATCCGCTGGCTGATCTCCGCATCCCGTGGTCGTAACGAAAACACCATGGAAGAACGCCTGGCGGGTGAGCTTCTGGATGCTGTGAACTCCCGTGGTTCCGCTGTTAAGAAGCGCGAAGATACTCACAAGATGGCAGAAGCTAACAAAGCCTTCAGCCACTATCGCTGGTAATTCCAAAAGGTATTCTGACCAATGGCACGCGAATATACGCTTAATCACTACCGTAACTTCGGTATCATGGCGCACATCGATGCGGGTAAAACAACCTGTTCCGAGCGCATCCTGTACTACACAGGTAAGTCCCACAACATCGGCGAAGTGCACGATGGTGCGGCGACCATGGACTGGATGGAGCAGGAACAGGAACGTGGTATCACCATCACTTCCGCTGCGACCACCACTTTCTGGGAGCGCACAGAGGACGGCCAAACAGCCGACACTCCTAAGCACCGTCTGAACATCATCGACACTCCAGGCCACGTTGACTTCACCATCGAAGTTGAGCGTTCCCTGGCGGTTCTCGATGGCGCGGTTTGTGTTCTTGACGCAAACGCAGGTGTTGAGCCTCAGACTGAAACCGTTTGGCGTCAGGCTGACCGCTACTCCGTTCCACGTATCGTGTTCGTTAACAAAATGGACAAGATCGGCGCGGACTTCTTCAACTGCGTTAACATGATCGAAGACCGTACAGGGGCACGTGCTGTACCTGTTGGTATTCCGATCGGTGCAGAAACCGAGCTGGAAGGCCTGGTTGACCTCGTGACCATGAAAGAATGGGTCTACGAAGGCGAAGACCTTGGCGCATCTTGGGACAAACGTGACATCCGCCCTGAACTTCAGGACATGGCGAATGAGTGGCGTGAAAAGATGATCGAGACTGCTGTTGAGCAGGACGAAGAAGCAATGGAAGCGTATCTGGAAGGCGAAGAGCCATCCGTAGAAAAGCTGCGTGAGCTTCTGCGCAAAGGCACACTGGCTCTGGACTTCGTTCCGGTTCTGGGTGGTTCCGCGTTCAAAAACAAAGGTGTTCAGCCGCTCTTGAACGCTGTGATCGACTATCTGCCGTCCCCACTGGACGTTGTTGATTACATGGGCTTCAAACCAGGCGACGAAACAGAAACACGTGACATCGCCCGCCGCGCGGACGACGAAATGGCGTTCTCTGGTCTGGCGTTCAAAATCATGAACGACCCGTTCGTTGGCTCCCTGACATTCACACGTATCTACTCTGGTACGCTGAACAAAGGCGACACCCTGCTGAACTCCACCAAAGGCCGCAAAGAGCGCATCGGTCGTATGATGATGATGCACTCCAACAACCGTGAAGAAATCACCGAAGCATTTGCTGGTGACATCATCGCGCTGGCGGGTCTGAAAGACACTACAACCGGTGACACACTTTGTGCTGTCAACGACCCTGTTGTTCTGGAAACCATGACCTTCCCAGATCCGGTGATCGAGATCGCGGTTGAGCCTAAGACAAAAGCTGACCAAGAGAAAATGTCTCAGGGTCTGCAGCGTCTGGCAGCAGAAGATCCATCCTTCCGTGTTGAGACTGACCTGGAATCCGGTCAGACCATCATGAAAGGCATGGGCGAACTGCACCTGGACATCCTGGTGGATCGTCTGAAGCGTGAATTCAAGGTTGAGGCGAACATCGGTGCACCGCAGGTGGCATACCGTGAAACCATCGGCCACGAAGTCGAGCACACATACACCCACAAGAAACAGTCTGGTGGTTCTGGTCAGTATGGTGAAGTTAAACTCATCATCACACCAACTGAGCCAGGCGAGGGTTACTCCTTTGAATCTCGCATCGTTGGTGGTGCGGTTCCGAAGGAATACATCCCAGGTGTTGAAAAAGGCATCCAGTCTGTCATGGATAGCGGCCCTCTGGCTGGCTTCCCAGTGATCGACTTCAAGGTTGCTCTGATCGACGGTAAGTTCCACGACGTTGACTCTTCCGTTCTGGCCTTCGAAATCGCATCCCGTATGGCAATGCGTGAAGGTATGAGACTGGCGGGTGCGAAACTGCTGGAACCAATGATGAAGGTCGAAGTTATCACTCCTGAGGAGTATACCGGCGGCATCATCGGCGACCTGACATCCCGTCGTGGTCAAGTGTCTGGTCAGGAACCACGTGGTAACGCGGTTGCGATCGACGCATTTGTGCCTCTGGCGAACATGTTCGGCTACATCAACACCCTGCGTTCGATGTCTTCTGGCCGCGCGCAGTTCACTATGCAGTTTGACCACTACGACCCAGTGCCAAACAACATCTCTGAAGAAATTCAGGCGAAATACGCTTAACGGGGGCGGCGGGGAAACCCGCCCTACCCACCCACTGTAGGCCGGGCGTCTGCCCGGCATCCCCAAATAGGAGGCCATTATGGCTAAGGAAAAGTTTGAACGTTCCAAACCGCACTGCAACATCGGCACAATCGGCCACGTTGACCACGGTAAAACAACACTGACAGCGGCAATCACCAAGCAATTTGGTGACTTCAAAGCGTACGACGAAATCGACGGCGCACCAGAAGAAAAAGCACGCGGCATCACCATCTCCACAGCGCACGTGGAATACGAAACCGAAGCACGTCACTACGCACACGTTGACTGCCCAGGCCACGCTGACTACGTGAAAAACATGATCACCGGTGCGGCGCAGATGGACGGCGCGATCCTGGTTGTGAACGCAGCTGACGGCCCAATGCCACAGACTCGTGAGCACATCCTGCTGGGCCGCCAGGTTGGCATCCCTGCGATGGTTGTTTTCATGAACAAAGTTGACCAGGTTGACGACGAAGAGCTGCTCGAGCTGGTTGAAATGGAAATTCGCGAGCTGCTGTCTGAGTACGAATTCCCAGGCGACGACATCCCTGTGATTGCAGGCTCCGCTCTGGCGGCTCTGGAAGATCGTGACGACAACATCGGCAAAGAGAAAATCGCTGAGCTGATGGCGGCTGTTGACGAGTACATCCCACAGCCACCACGTGCGACTGACCAGCCGTTCCTGATGCCAATCGAAGACGTGTTCTCGATCTCTGGCCGCGGTACTGTTGTGACTGGCCGTGTTGAGCGTGGCGTGATCAACGTTGGCGACGAAATCGAAATCGTTGGCATCAAAGACACTCAGAAAACCACATGTACTGGTGTTGAAATGTTCCGCAAGCTGCTGGACTCCGGTGAAGCGGGCGACAACATCGGCGCGCTGCTGCGTGGTGTTGACCGTGAAGCGGTTGAGCGTGGCCAGGTTCTGTGTAAGCCAGGTTCCGTACAGCCTCACACCAAGTTCGAAGCAGAAGCATACATTCTGACCAAAGAAGAAGGTGGTCGTCACACCCCATTCTTCGCGAACTACCGTCCGCAGTTCTACTTCCGTACAACAGACGTGACCGGCACTGTTAACCTGCCATCCGGCACAGAAATGGTTATGCCAGGCGACAACCTGAAGTTCGACGTTGAGCTGATCGCACCAATCGCGATGGAAGCAGGTCTGCGCTTCGCGATCCGCGAAGGCGGCCGCACCGTTGGTTCCGGTGTTGTTTCCAAAATCACTGAGTAATTCCTGACGTCGTCAGAAATTATGAAAGGGCGTCCCTAGGGGCGCCCTTTTGCTGTTGATACTCTAAGTTTGTTCAATTGATATTAGTCTGAATTTAAAACCCAATAGGATTTAAAGTGCAGTTTTTAGAATGGTCTGTCGTCGGACTGCGTTCTGCAAAGTATGAGCTGGTAAACGTCGAACGCGGTATAACTATCACAATTTTCCCAATGGTTCACATCGCGGAACAGGCGTTTTACGACGCGGTTTATACTGATGCGGCAGAACATGACCTTGTTATTTTAGAGGGGATTGGCTCCAAGGTCGCGACGCGAATTACGCGTTCCTACCGTTGGCTTAAACCTGAGAAGTTAGGCATGGTGGTGCAACCGAAATTTCCAAAAGGCAACGCTCAAACAATTCTCGGCGACCTGCCAGGTGAAGACTTTGATGCAATCTGGAACGAAGCACCGTTACGAACAAGAGTGCTATTGGAATTGGGCGCAGGGGTGCTAGGAATTTGGAAGCGATTGACCGCAAGACGTTCGTCGATCGGGCGTAAGCTCAACTCAAATGATTTAAAAGACCGAGATTGGATAATGTCTTGGAATGAAGAGGTCGCAGCGGTTTTCAGTGCACTTAGCGAAACCCGAGATATGCACCTTCAAAAAACTATTTTTGAAGTTTTGGATGATGCAGAACCCATCCAGTCGATCGCTGTGATCTTTGGGGCGGCGCATATGGGGCCGCTTGTGCATTGTTTATCTAAAAATGGGTTTAATGTGTCTAGCAGTGATTGGTTGCTGGCCTTTAGTTCGTAGACCAAGTCGTAGTACGCGATAAGTACTCGCCCGGAACAAGGCGCGTAGCGCCGCCGGGCAGCGCCCGACCTCCCGCCGGGAGGGCGCTTTCGCAACCTCTCGCCATACGCATCGTCCGATCAAAAGCGGATAAATAAACTGCCCCACGAGAGTGGCTCGATGCCCACCCGAGGTCGGGCGCTGCCCGGCTTTGTTGAAGTGTTTTACGTCTGTATAGGCGGTTCGCGGGCTGCAAAATCTTTGACTTTGCGATCGACGAGAGCTCTGAAGCGTTTCACTCTAGGGTTGTGGCTTGTGTCGTGTTGATCGTGCCACTAGAAGTTCAACAACTAATTTTCGAACGAGGATACAATGAACAAGTTTATTTTGGTCGCATTGCTGTTGGCCGCTACGTCTGTGCAGGCTGGCTCCAAAGACAACATGCTAAACGTTTCTCATCACGGCGCGGAATTCAAAGGCAAAGCAGGACCAGGTTGGACCAACGAAGACCTGCAGAATAATGCGTTTGGAGCGCTATGCCCGAAGGGTACGCGAGTTACTAATTTGCAGATAACACGTAACAAAAAAGGTGTGGGCAAATTTACTGGAACTTGCGCAAAGTAACCGGGAATTGAGGGTGAATGGTGCGGGGTGATTTTCGGTTTCTTAAGTGCGTGAAATCACGCACCCTACGTTTGCCTTCGTGGTTAACGCATTCCAACCCCATCGCACTCAACAAACGCAACTGTTTCGCAACAAAACCCCTTGCCAGCAAGGCGTTCTAGCCGTATATCGCGCGAGTTCTCTTTAAGAACAGTGAGGCGGGGTGATTCCCGCCTTTTGGGTTCGATGAGGGTTTGCGGTGGTCGCAGGTCCTCCTCTCAACTCAGACGCCAATAAAGGCTGACGAAATGCAAAGTCAAAACATTCGCATTCGGCTGAAGGCATTCGATTACCGCGTGCTGGATGCAAGCACTCAGGAAATCGTAAACACTGCAAAGCGCACCGGCGCTGACGTACGTGGCCCGATCCCACTGCCAAACAAAATCGAGAAGTTCACCGTTCTGCGTGGTCCACACGTTGACAAGAAATCTCGTGACCAGTTCGAAATTCGTACGCACAAGCGTATGCTGGACATCGTTAACCCAACCCCACAAACCGTGGACGCGCTGATGAAGCTCGACCTGGCGGCTGGCGTTGACGTTCAGATCTCAGTTTAAGGGGTTCTGATATGCGTTCCGGTATTATCGCAAAAAAAGTGGGCATGACCCGCTTGTTCATGGAAGACGGCAAGCAGATCCCTGTGACCGTTCTTTCTCTCGACGGTCTGCAAGTTGTAGACCAGCGCACCAACGAGCGTGACGGCTACACAGCTGTTCAGCTGGGTGCAGGTTCCGCAAAAGCAAAGCGCACTTCCAAAGCCATGCGTGGTCACTTCGCAAAAGCGAAGGTTGAGCCTAAGCGCAAGGTTGCAGAATTCCGCGTTGACGAAGCAAACCTGATCGAAGTCGGTGCAGAGATCTCTGCAGAGCACTTCGTTGACGGTCAGAAAGTTGACGTTGCGGGCACATCTATCGGTAAAGGTTTTGCCGGTGCGATGAAGCGCCACAACTTCGGCGGTCTGCGTGCCTCTCACGGTGTTTCCATCTCTCACCGTTCCCACGGTTCGACCGGTCAGTGTCAGAACCCAGGTCGCGTTTTCAAAGGTAAGAAAATGGCGGGTCACATGGGTGCGGTACGCGTGACCACACAAAACCTGGAAGTCGTCAAAACTGACGCGGACCGCGGTCTTGTGTTCATCAAAGGCGCCGTACCTGGCTCCAAAGGTGGCTGGGTCACAGTGAAAGACGCCGTGAAAAAGAAACTGCCTGAGAACGTTCCGTTCCCAGCGGCTCTGAAATCTGCAGCAACTGAAGCACCAGCTGAAGAAGCGCCTGCGGAAGGTGGTGAAGCATGAAACTAGACGTCATCAAACTGGACGGCGGCAAAGCGGGTTCCGTTGAGCTGTCTGAAGATCTGTTCGGTCTGGAACCGCGTGCGGACATCCTGCACCGTGTTGTTCGCTGGCAGCGTAACAACGCGCAGGCGGGTACTCACAAGGTTAAGACACGTTCTGAAACTTCTTACTCCACCAAAAAGATCTATCGCCAAAAAGGCACCGGTGGCGCACGTCACGGTGACCGTAACGCGCCGATCTTCCGCGGTGGTGGCATCTACAAAGGCCCAGTTGTCCGTTCCCACGGCCACGACCTGCCTAAGAAGTTCCGCAAGCTTGGTCTGAAGCACGCCCTGTCCGCAAAAGCGAAAGCTGGCGAACTGGTTGTGATCGAAGACGCATCCGCAGAAGGCAAAACCGCTGCTCTGGCGAAACAGGTTGCAAACCTGGGCTGGAAACGCGCGCTTGTTATCGACGGTGCAGAAGCGAACGCAAACTTCAAACAAGCAGCTGCAAACATTGAAGGTCTGGATATCCTGCCAACAATGGGTGCAAACGTTTATGATATCCTGAAGCGTGACACTCTCGTGATCACCAAAGCGGGTATCGAAGCACTGGAGGCTCGACTGAAATGAGCGCGAAGGCAGAACACTACGATGTGATCCGCAAGCCGGTCATCACCGAGAAGGCCACCATGGCGTCCGAGAATGGCGCAGTGGTTTTCGAAGTGGCAATCGACAGCAACAAACCTCAGATCAAAGAAGCTGTTGAGGCTCTGTTTGGTGTGAAGGTGAAAGCTGTGAACACCACGATCACTAAAGGTAAAACCAAGCGTTTCCGTGGTACCATGGGTAAGCGCAAAGACGTTAAAAAAGCATATGTGACGCTCGAAGAGGGCAACACAATCGACGTCTCCACCGGTCTCTGATTGGTGCGCTGGTAAACTTTACGGAAGCCCCTGCGAGAGCGGGGGCTTTTGTTTTTCGAGCTTTGGACCAGATCGAATTTAGGTCGTCGCCATAAGGCCGCGTCGCTGAATACTAACACTAAGAAGCGGGCGCATGTTTGACCTAAACGCTACACCATCCACTGACTCAGAATCTGTCTCCGCCCGGGAATGGGCCAAGATACTGATTAAATACCGCACTCCGAATTTCTCGCGCAGCATGTTTGAGCTTGTCGTCACGCTGCTGCCTTTCGTTGCGATCTGGGCGGCAGCTTGGTGGGCCATGTCTGTCAGCTACTGGCTGAGTTTTGCCATGGCGTTGCTCAATGGTCCAATCCTCGTGCGGCTCTTTATTATCCAGCATGATTGCGGCCACCGGTCCTTTGTTGAGAACCGAGCCCTCGGCGATTGGATTGGCCGTCTGACTGGCGTGTTGACCGTGACGCCCTATGAGATGTGGCGCTACGCGCATGCGGTGCATCATAGCGGCTCCGGCAATTTGGACCGCCGTGGTCTGGGTGACATTCGCACGATGACGGTGCGCGAGTACAATGCAGCGGGCTGGATCGAGCAGCTTTACTACCGCATCTATCGCAACCCGATCATGACCTTCCTCATCGCCCCAGGGATTTTGTTTCTACTGGTGAACCGTTTGCCCTTTGGCTTTATGGATCAGCGTAAATTCTGGATCAGCGCCATGGGCAATAACCTTGGGATTCTGGCACTGCTTGGTCCGATCTATCTGGTTGGGGGCTGGGCGCCGATCCTGTTGATCTTCTTGCCGTCGACTGTTCTGGCCGCTTCGTTAGGCGTCTGGCTGTTTTACGTCCAGCACCAGTTTGAGCATACCCATTGGGAGAACGAACCCGACTGGGACATGCATGAAGCCGCGCTGCATGGCAGCTCGCATTACCTGCTGCCGCCAGTTCTGCAGTGGCTCAGCGGCAATATCGGCATCCATCACGTACATCACCTGAACAGCCGCATTCCGTTTTATCGATTGCCGGAAGTTCTGCGGGATCATGGGGATTTGGCCGTGGGTGCAGAGTTGACCATCCGGGAAAGCCTTGCGACGGCGAAGCTGCATCTGTGGGACGAGGAGGGCAAGCGGCTCTTGTCTTACAAAGAGGCGCGGGCTTTGGTGGGGTAAAACCCCATCCTACAAAAAGTTGGTAGGCCGGGCTTCAGCCCGGCTTTTTTATTGGCGGTGGTGGTGCCGGGCTGAAGCCCGGCCTACGATGCCAAACATTTGTTGGCGATATGGGCTTGTGTGGATGTAACGCCATCATGCGGTTCTAGCCAACGATGTGTTTTCCCATCTATGTAAAGGAATTCGACCCGAAATTGGCCGGTAATGCCGGCTTGTTTGCGACAGGGGGTAAGCTTCTCTGAGAATGCCCGGCGGCTCCCTTCGAAAGTGTATACAGGAACTTTTACGCGCAGTTTTTCTGCTGTGCTTTGGCTCTCGCCAGTAGAACCAGCAGGTCTCGTTAAGTTTGGTGCTAGGGGATTTGTATCGTTTGGTAGCGGTGTATAGCCGCCGCGTTCCCCACTGAGGTAAGCGTCAAACCCAATGGGTCTGCTGTTTTCGATGGCAGGCGGGACGCATCCGGCTAGGGTGGTGGCGACGAGGGCTGAGAGGAAAAGGCGCATGGTCAAAATCCGAAGGTTTGAAATTTCTTGGATTGGGTTTGGCCGCTCTATGTGGAGAATTTGAGCGAAGAATTTGTTGATTTGGAGACAGGGTAGGGTGCGTGATTTCACGCACCGGTATTGCGTTTGGCTTGGGCGGAGCGGTGCGTGTGAACACGCACCCTACGGATTGAAATTATCCAACGGTCGCGCCTTTTTTTGCGCATGTTGGTGGAAGCTTAGGTTCAGGGTGGCACCCCATGTCACACCCGATTTTCAAAAATGAACTTTGCCAGCATCTATCCGCACAACGTAAGCAAAGTCGAAAAGATAGATCGCAGCAAAGCGCAACTGGATGAAATCATTGCGTGGCTGACGGGATATGATGCGACAGGACTTGAAAAGGCTCTGTATGATGAGCGGGACTTTGAGGCGTTCTTTGCTGAACCGTCGCAGATGAACCGGAAGCGAGACTTGATCAAAGAGGCGGTCTGCGGTGTGCGGGATATGGAGATTGAAGACCCGTTGATGCGGGAAATCCGGAATTTAGATAGGCTGTTGGATGAGCTTGCCCTTGGAAAGAACTTTAATAACATTTTGCGAGGGTAAGGCGCGATAGCAGCTCTCTAATCTAGTTAGAGGCAACGTTACTCGATGTCTAATGTGCTGCGCCTGACAACCGGCTGCAGTCAGGCGTCTTGCGATGAGGGCTGTCTCGATCGGAAATGTAAGTACTTCTAGTAACTTCTCAGATTGTTGTTAAAAACGGTCAAATTATCAAAAAAGAAATATGACAGGCCAAGTACATGTGTGACAGCGCAAAATCCGAACTTGAGGCGAACGAAATAAGTCATTTGGATGCTAAAGCAAAAGCTGAAGTACGTGAATTTGCGTTGTTGGAATGGGGTAGCTGCCGAGATCAATTGAATGCACTTTTATCCGCAATCTGGCGGTTGGAAATTACAGTTATTTCCGGGTACGCAGTGTTCTACGCTTGGCTTCTAGGGAAGATGACCGGCAAGACAATCGGCTTTGATCCGACGGTCGTGCTTTTTGCGTCCACCGCATTCAGTATGCTCATATTTATACGATTGAAGGTCGAATATGGTATTCTGTTAACACTTGGTAACTATAGCAAAAAATTAGAGTCTTTTTTGTATCATAAGGTCGGTTGCGAAGCTCCAGAGTCTTGGGAGCATTACCTCAAAGAACACAGGCCCGATCGTCTTTGGCCTTGGGAGGTATTCTTTGTCTACTGGAACACTGGACTAATTTTCTTGTTACTTTTCTGTTTCAACTTGTTCATGTTTCTCTGGCTAAGCGAAGTTGATTTTTTGTCATTGTTCTGGCCGCCTGAACACGTGGGCGGATCTGTGGACGTGTAGTCCGGGTTCAGAATCTTTTTGAACGTGCGATTTTTATATGAACTGAAGGTAATGAAATACAGTCGGTATTTTGTTGCCACGCCCTCCAAACCCTGATACTTCGCGCGAGTGGAAATCGGCCTCAGATTCGTTCTGGGGCTGATTGCCTTTTATACCGGGACCTTCGGGGCCCTTCATACGGTCACCCATTCTTCCAAGATGGGGGGCTAACATCGCGGGTACCGGCACCTCATAAGGCCAGCCCGCATTGCTAAACGGAAGACAGTAAACATGGCACTCAAGTCGTATAAACCGACGACGCCGGGCCAGCGTGGGCTGGTTCTGATCGACCGTTCGGAGCTTTGGAAAGGACGTCCAGTCAAGTCCCTCACAGAGGGTTTGACCAAATCGGGCGGCCGGAACAATACCGGACGGATCACTTCTCGTCGTCGTGGCGGTGGCGCAAAGCGTCTGTACCGGATCGTTGATTTCAAACGGAACAAGTTTGATGTCGCGGCAACTGTAGAGCGGATCGAATACGACCCGAACCGGACCGCGTTCATCGCACTCGTGAAATACGAAGATGGCGAGCAAGCTTACATCCTGGCGCCTCAGCGTCTGGCTGTCGGTGATCAGGTCATCGCGTCTGCAAAAGCAGACATCAAACCAGGTAACGCAATGCCGTTCTCTGGTCTGCCAATCGGTACCATCGTGCACAACATCGAACTGAAGCCTGGTAAAGGTGGTCAGATCGCACGTGCAGCGGGCACCTACGCTCAGTTCGTAGGCCGTGACGGTGGCTACGCTCAGATCCGCCTTTCTTCTGGCGAACTGCGCATGGTCCGTCAGGAATGCATGGCAACCGTTGGTGCGGTATCCAACCCAGACAACTCCAACCAGAACTACGGTAAAGCTGGTCGTATGCGCCACAAAGGCATCCGCCCATCCGTCCGTGGTGTTGTTATGAACCCAATCGACCACCCGCACGGTGGTGGTGAAGGTCGTACCTCTGGTGGTCGTCACCCGGTTACTCCTTGGGGTAAACCGACAAAGGGTAAGCGCACTCGCAACAAGAACAAAGCGTCGCAAAAGCTTATTATCCGCTCGCGTCACGCCAAGAAGAAGGGACGTTAATCTATGTCTCGTTCAGTCTGGAAAGGCCCTTTTGTTGACTCTTATGTCCTCAAGAAGGCAGAAGCAGCTCGCGAAAGCGGCCGCAACGAAGTGATCAAAATCTGGTCCCGTCGTTCCACCATCCTGCCACAGTTCGTTGGCCTGACATTTGGTGTGTACAACGGTCAAAAACACGTACCAGTTTTGGTTTCCGAAGAAATGATCGGCCAGAAGTTTGGTGAATATTCACCAACCCGTACCTACTACGGTCACGCGGCTGATAAAAAAGCGAAACGGAAGTAAGTCATGGGCAAGGCAAAGAATCCCCGCCGCGTGGCAGATAACGAAGCAATGGCAAAACTGCGCATGCTCCGTACTTCCCCGCAAAAACTGAACCTGGTTGCTGGCATGATCCGCGGCAAGAAAGTTGAGAAGGCTCTGACCGACCTGACTTTCTCCAACAAGCGTGTCGCTCAGGACGTGAAGAAATGCCTTCAGTCCGCCATCGCCAATGCTGAAAACAACCACAACCTGGATGTGGACGAACTGATCGTGGCAGAAGCTTACGTTGGTAAGAACCTGACCATGAAGCGCGGTCGTCCTCGTGCACGTGGCCGTTTCGGCAAAATCATCAAGCCATTTGCTGAGATCACCATCAAGGTGCGTCAAGTAGAGGAGCAAGCCTAATGGGACATAAAGTCAATCCGGTCGGCATGCGCCTGCAGATCAACCGTACTTGGGACAGCCGCTGGTACGCGGACACCAAAGACTACGGCGATCTTCTGCTTGAAGACCTGAAAATCCGTGAGTTCATCAAAAAAGAGTGCAAGCAAGCTGGTGTTGCACGTGTGATCATTGAACGTCCGCACAAGAAGTGCCGCGTGACAATCCACACTGCACGTCCTGGCGTTATTATCGGCAAGAAAGGCGCGGACATTGAAGTTCTGCGTAAGAAGATTGCTGCGATGACCGAAAGCGAACTGCACCTGAACATCGTTGAAGTACGTAAGCCAGAGCTCGACGCTCAGCTGGTTGGCGAGTCCATCGCTCAGCAGCTGGAACGCCGTGTATCTTTCCGTCGTGCGATGAAACGTGCGGTTCAGAACGCAATGCGTATGGGTGCTCTGGGCATCCGCGTGAACGTTGCAGGTCGTCTGGGCGGCGCGGAAATCGCGCGTACCGAATGGTACCGTGAAGGTCGTGTGCCTTTGCACACTCTGCGTGCAGACATCGATTACGCACACTCCGAAGCGATGACACCTTACGGTATCATCGGGATCAAAACCTGGATCTTCAAAGGCGAGATCATGGAACACGATCCAGCGGCGCGTGACCGTAAAGCACAAGAACTCCAGGACGGCCCAGCACCTCGCGGTGCAGGCGGTCGCCGCTAAGGGAGATTTGAAAGATGCTTCAACCAAAGCGTACTAAATTCCGTAAGGCGCACAAAGGCCGGATCAAGGGCGATGCGAAGGGTGGTTCCACTCTGAACTTCGGTTCTTTCGGTCTGAAAGCGACCACTCCAGAGCGTGTCACTGCGCGTCAGATTGAGGCGGCACGTCGTGCGATGACCCGCCACATGAAACGTCAGGGTCGTGTATGGATCCGCATCTTCCCAGATGTGCCAGTAACTGCAAAACCTATCGAAGTTCGTATGGGTAAAGGTAAAGGCTCTGTTGACCGTTGGGTCTGCAAAGTCAAGCCTGGCCGCGTGATGTTTGAAATCGACGGTGTGTCCGACGAAGTTGCGCGTGAAGCGCTGCGTCTGGCCGCAATGAAGCTGCCGGTGAAAACACGCGTTGTTCTGCGCGAAGACTGGTAAGTGGTTGGTGGGGTGAAACCCCACCCTACGACGAGATTGACCTCCGGCGCGCAAGCGGCGGGGGTTTTTTATGGCCTGAAGAGAGGGCGGTGCGGCATCTATCTCACTCCGCTTAAACGACTGATACGTCGCTTAGAATTCTTTGGTAAGTGACGCGGTACAGCTTGTTGTTTTGTAGGTATACAGGTCGATATTTGACTGGTTAGAAGTGTGCTTGCAGGTTGCGACAGGGCTGAACCCCCAGATATTCCACTTAGCATTGCGTAATTGTATTGAGAGCTCAGCATAATTGTCCGCTCTTTCGTGGCTGAGCAGCGGGAAATCCTCATCGAATTTTCGTCGTCCGAAAGCGATTCGAGCATGGCTGACGACACCGGATGGAAAAACGTAACCGAGAGAGAGATGGAGCAGGCCTCCTCGATATTGGTTATGGGCCAGACCTGACAAGTTCCGCTCGAGCGCTGCGCCAAACGTAAGTGCTGTGCGCTGAGATAGAAGTTTCTGATATGACAGATGCAAATTGGTTTTCAGGCCGTTCCGATCTGGTTGTCCGGACACTTCGACATATTCTGTACTAACGCGAGTTTGAATGTCTGAATCTGAAGTCAGTCGCTTACGCCAATCAAGTTCAACACCGAAACCTGTTTCGCGAGGCAAGGAATCTGTCTCGGTTTGGTGCCAGTTTGGGCGAATGCTGATTTTTGAGAATTCGTCTTCGAACCGGTAGGATATCCCGAAATTTAGGTTTTCCTTCCCATTGGCCTGTTCAACAGAATATCGGGTTGCCGAAATCCCGATGTCGAATTCGATATTCGTATTAGCGCGTCTTAGAACTGAGTATTTGCCAAGCAAGATGGCTGTGAGGCCTATGCCTGACGTCTCGCGAGACGCATCATCAATGCGAATAGAAGTGGTCGGTGTATAGAATTCATCGGAAGAAGAGCCATTCACGATATTTGTAGACGGCTCTAACGCGAGTGTCAGCCCGAATGAGCCAGGGCGTTTGTTGCGAATTGTATTCATCATTGAAAGATAGCTTTGCCTAAGCAACGGGTCGCCATCTTGTCTTACAAGTTTTTGCAAATGTGCCTGTGCGCGTGAATATCGTTGGGCAAGGAACAGGGTGTGCGCAAGTTCTCGTCGAATAACAATATCAGAGGGACGGAGTCTTAGCGCCTTATCCAGAAAGTCGACTGCCTTATCTAGGTCGCCACTTAGCTTGTAAACACGGCCTTCAAATAGAAGTTTGTCCGCCTCTTCATGCGGGTTTTCCGCCAGCAACTCGCGCGCTTCTGAAATTAGCCCTTGGTTCATAAGGCCGGTTAACTCAGCCTCTAAGGGTTTGCTCAGTGAGATAGTATCACTAATCGCTGGCGTACCGTGCAACGCCAGCAATATAGCCAGCGTTGTCACTATCTTTTTAGAAGAGCGCATCTGCACTGTTGAAGATACCTTCTAGGTCTTCTGCAAGTGGCAACAGACTTTAGTCCGCCGTACCCACCAGACCGCCAGCCATGACTGTGTTACTGTCGGAACCGTGGAATGTTCCGATCACACCGTCCCTTCCGATTGAACCCGCAAGGTTGCCATTGATGCTTCCTCGCAAGGTCGAATACGAGTAGGTGGCGGTGACACTGCCGCCAACTGTGCTACCAGAAATCGTTCCGTTGACAGTCAATTCACTGTTGGAGCCAGTTAAAGTCCCAGCATCGAAATCAGCGGCAAGGCTCATCGAGCCTGTTTCGCTGCCTTGTACTCCGCTGATAGTGGTGCTTGTGCGGGACACATTGTCAATAACACCATATCTGTAGTTGGTGCTGTAGGTTCCGCTCCCGGATGTGCGAGCTGTCCCAACGCTAGGCGTTCCGGAAATACCGGCGGCAGCAACCATTTGACCTCTATCGCGGTCAACTCCAGTGACATAGGCGACAGTTCCAACACCAGCTGCTGAAACTGAACCATTCTGCTCACTGCTCAAAGATTCGTTTACTGTACCGCCCGAAACGCTCGAAATTCGAGATGTGGTGGGGGAACTTGCTACGCCTGCAACGCAAGCGCTTAACGTGGATGCTGCAAGCATAGCGATGGTGAATTTAGCCTTCATTAATATATCCTAATATCAGTTGAATATTTAAACGCTTTGCATTTAGCGCGTGATATCTATCTAATTTAGTGCCGTTTTGGTTGTGAGATTGAGTAGTGTCAAGCTATCCAGCGATTGTTCGCGTTGATTTCTTAATCAGGTGCTTTTTAGATCAAGGTTCAGGATTGAAATTGCTACTGTCCCATGATTGTTTGCACCTTGTGAACTAGGACGCATCCCATGGAAACCCTCACCCCTTACCTTGCCTATATCGCCGCGCTCGGTATTGCCGCCGTCATTCCCGGTCCAGGGATTGCCGCCTTAGTTGGGCAGGCGCTTGGGGGAAATCAGCGGGCGTCTTCGATGTTTTTGGCCGGGATCGCGCTGGGGGATGTGACCTATTTGACGGTTGCGGTCGTAGGATTGGCAGCGATAGCGAAAGCTTTCGCAGGGGCATTCATCATAATCAAGTTCCTCGGCGCGGCCTATCTGCTCTATCTCGCCTACAAATTCTGGACAAGCGACGCCGGGTTGACGCGTGTGCAGAAGGCAAAAAACCAATCAGACGGTGGGTCGTTTCTGGCGGGCTACTTTGTGACGCTCGGCAACCCGAAAACCATCGTGTTCTACCTTGCCCTGCTGCCCACGGTTCTGAACCTCAACAACGTGCATGTCGCCCAATGGGCGGTTCTGTCGGTGCTGACCATTCTTGTGATCTTCGCGGCGCTGGCGCCCTATATGCTGCTCGCGTCCAAGGCGCGGAATATGATGACTCAGCCCAAGGCGCTGAAGCGGCTCAATCGTTTTGCGGCAGCGTTTATCGGCGGGGCAGGGTCTTTGATCCTCGCCGAAGCTGCTCAAGCAGCCATTCGGCGCGCATAAGGAAAGAGCGGCTATTGCGCCGCTCTGATCACTCTACCCATTTGTAATTGAAGCTGACCGAGATGCGCTCGTCTTCGGCCATGTTCATCGGCACTTCGTGGCGCAGCCAGCTTTCCCACAAGAGAACGTCACCCACATTGGGCTCCATGTAAATGAAGTTCTTCATCTCGCGACGCGCGCCCTTCAGGCGGGCTGGGGCGCCCATCATCATTGCGTGACGCGGATCTTCGAGCTTTAGCGCGCTGGTGCCTTCGGGCATGGAGACATATGTCGTGCCGGAGATTACAGAATGCGGGTGAATGTGAGAACCGTGTGAACCGCCTTCGGGCAAGATGTTGATCCAGAGGTCTTCAAGCTCCAGTTTGCCTTCGCCCAGATCAAACTCGAGGTCTTTGGCGAAGGCCGTGACGTGTTGGTCCAGTACTTTTACCAGGTCAGCAAAGATCGGAAAGCGCCAGGGGAGGTCGGTGAGCGACGCATAGGATGTGTAGCCCGGGTAGCCCTGTTCTTCGCACCAGGCGTGGCCCGCTTCGTCGTCTTCAGCGATGACGATGCAGGAGGTCTCTAGTTCTTGCGCATCGATGCTTGGTTTGAATTCCGAAAGCGCGGCGCGGTAGAGGCGGGTGACGAAGAGTGATTCAATCTGTGACATGGCGTTTCTATAGCGCGCGGGGGCAGCGCGGAAAACCTTTGCATGACACGCATCTTTTAAAGCTGCTGAAATCGTGTGGCAGTAATGATGGGGCATGTTGCGACGAACGATTGATTTGCTCCTGCCTGCGCTGTTTCCGAGCTGGCGGTTTTTTAAACAGGTAGGGCCGTCTCCGCGCGTGGAATACCGCGTGCTCACGGGTGGGTGCGAAAGTGAATGGCGCGAAAGCCACCCGATCCCTGAGAATGTTGGGTTAAAGCGCATGGTGCGTCGGATGTTTTGGAACCCCGCAAGGAATACACAGCTTTATATGGTCTCCCTGTCTGAACGACTGGTGTCGGGGCTGGTGGAACACTCTGCGGCGGAACTGAACCGGTTGATTGCTGAGAAGATTGGCGAGCAGGATGGAGAGCTTCAGTTCCGACTGATGTTCATGGCGCCCGAAGGTGATCAAATCGTTGGGACTGTGGTCTATGAAAGCGAACCCGTGGCTTTGCAGGAGCTGCGCGTATGAGTTTTGACGCGATGATGCGGCTGACCGAAGTGATGCTGGCGCTGGTGATCCTGCAGACTTGTGTTGAGCACTACTGGATGGGCCGGGATCGGGTTTTGTTTGCCGCGCGGGCCTTGGCTTGTGTTTGGCTATTGGTGGGATGGCAGAGCGGCGGCGCTGTTGGCGCGCTTTGGATCACACATCTCATTCTGCTGCATCGGTTTGGCGGGCCTTATAATGGCGGCGCGGATAAGATGACGATGCTAATCACCACTTGCCTCGGCGCAGCGCATCTCTTTCCAGCGTGGCAAGAGCTGGCGATGGCTTATCTGGCGGTGCAACTGGTGCTGTCTTACTTCGTATCGGGCTATGTGAAACTTGTGAACCCGGAGTGGCGGTCGGGGCAGGCTTTGGTCGATGTGTTTCGCTTTTCGGCCTATCCTGTGTCGGAACGGCTGCGGGGCTGGGCGGATCAGCCAAGATTGCTCTGGTTGATGAGCTGGAGCGTGATTGGCTTTGAGGTGATTTTCCCGCTGACCCTGCTGCATCCGTTTGCACTACTTGGTGGGATGGTCGTGGCGGGGACCTTCCATCTCGCCAATGCGTTCCTCTTTGGCTTAAATCGGTTTTTCTGGATTTGGCTCTGCGCCTATCCAAGCCTAATCTGGTTTCAGGATCGGATATTCGGTTAACTTGTCATTTAGCTAATAAATATTGGGATTTTCCGATTCTTTTCCTTGCCCTAACCACGCGACACTCCTATAGAGGCGCATCTCACGGATTCCCGGCGACGGGATTCGCGTGTTTTGTTTTGGTCCACCAGATCAAAGGGTCACCCTGAACATATCGTCAGGCGCCCTCTGGTGTAAGAAAGGAATAGGCGACATGAACGCCAATGAACTTCGCGAGAAGTCCGCAGATCAACTGCGTGAAGAGCTCGCAAACCTGAAAAAAGAAAGCTTCAATCTGCGCTTTCAACAGGCAACCGGTCAGCTGGAAAACACTGCAGGCATCAAAGCGGCTCGCCGCAACGCTGCACGCGTGAAAACCATCCTGAACGAAAAAGCCGCGCAAGCCGCAGAATAAGGAGCTTTGAGATATGCCTAAACGTATTCTGAGCGGCGTTGTCACAAGCAACGCAAACGAACAGACTGTAACTGTTTCTGTAGAGCGTCGCTTTACACACCCAGTTCTGAAGAAAACCATCCGTAAGTCCAAAAAATACCGGGCTCACGATGAGAAGAACGCTTTCAACGTTGGTGACAAAGTCAAGATCATTGAGTGCGCACCAAAGTCGAAAACGAAACGTTGGGAAGTTCTGGAAGCTTAAGTCACACTTAGCTTCCCGGACGACTTAACAAAGTCGAAACCCTAGGACCAAATGGCACGCATCGCCGGTCCTAAAGGTCGGGAGAAACCACATGATCCAGATGCAAACAAACCTGGATGTTGCTGACAACTCCGGCGCTCGCCGAGTTCAGTGCATCAAGGTACTGGGTGGCTCCAAGCGTAAATACGCTTCTGTAGGTGACGTTATCGTCGTCTCAGTTAAGGAAGCCATTCCACGTGGTCGCGTTAAAAAAGGTGACGTCCGTAAGGCCGTTGTCGTACGCACCGCTAAAGAAGTTCGTCGTGAAGACGGTACAGCGATCCGTTTCGATCGCAACGCTGCAGTGATCCTGAACAACGCAGGTGAGCCAGTGGGTACACGTATCTTTGGCCCAGTTGTTCGTGAACTGCGCGCAAAGAACTTCATGAAAATCATCTCACTCGCGCCGGAGGTGCTGTAAGATGGCTGCTAAGCTGAAAAAAGGCGACAAGGTCGTCGTTCTGGCCGGCAAGGACAAAGGTAAAGAGGGTACAATCTCTTCCGTTGATCCGAAAGCAGGCAAAGCAGTGGTAGACGGCATCAACATGGCCATCCGCCACACCAAGCAAACCCAGACGTCTCAGGGCGGTCGCCAGCCTAAGGCTATGCCGATCCAACTGAGCAACCTGGCATTCCTGGACGCAAACGGCAAAGCAACTCGCGTTGGCTTCAAAGTAGAAGACGGCAAAAAAGTTCGCTACGCAAAAACCACAGGAGATGTGATCGATGCTTGATAACGCTGACTACACTCCACGTCTGCAGTCTCTGTACAAAGACAGCATCCGTGCCGCTCTGAAAGAAGAGTTCGGCTACAAGAACGACATGATGATTCCTAAGCTGGAAAAAATCGTTCTGAACATCGGTTGCGGTCGTGCGGCTGTGAAAGACTCCAAAAAAGCCAAATCCGCTCAGGCAGATCTGACTTTGATCGCTGGTCAAAAAGCGCTGACAACTGTTGCGAAAAACTCCATCGCTGGCTTCCGTGTTCGTGAAGGCATGCCAATGGGTGCAAAAGTGACACTGCGCGGCGAACGCATGTACGAATTCCTGGATCGTCTGATCACCATCGCGATGCCACGCATCCGCGACTTCCGTGGTGTGAAGCCATCCTTTGACGGTCGTGGCAACTTTGCCATGGGCCTGAAGGAACACATCGTCTTCCCAGAAATCGATTTCGACAAAGTCGACGAGAACTGGGGCATGGACATCGTAATTGCAACCAACGCTAAGTCCGACGCTGAAGCAAAGAGCCTGTTGAAAGCTTTCAACATGCCATTCAACGCTTAAGCGCGGGAGAGGATATCATGGCTAAAAAATCTATGATCGCACGCGAGAAAAAGCGCGAAGCTCTGGTTGCTAAATACGCTGCCAAGCGCGCTGAACTCAAAGAGATCGCAAACGACGAAAGCAAGCCAATGGAAGAGCGCTTCAAAGCGCGTCTGAAACTGGCGAAACTGCCACGCAACAGCTCTGCAACTCGTTTGCACAACCGTTGCCAACTGACAGGCCGTCCACACGCTTACTACCGTAAGCTGAAGGTCAGCCGTATCGCGCTTCGGGAACTTGGCTCCAACGGCCAGATCCCAGGCATGGTTAAATCTAGCTGGTAAGGAGAGAACATTATGAACGATCCTATCGGTGATATGCTGACACGCATCCGCAACGGTCAAATGCGCGGCAAGTCCACAGTGTCTTCCCCTGCATCTAAACTGCGCGGCTGGGTTCTGGATGTACTGGCTGACGAAGGCTACATCCGCGGCTACGAAAAGACGACTGATGCAGCGGGCCACCCGGCTCTTGAAATCAGCCTGAAATACTACGAAGGCACCCCTGTTATTCGTGAAGTGAAGCGGGTTTCTAAACCTGGCCGTCGCGTTTATATGGCTGTCAATGACATCCCAACCGTCCGTCAGGGCCTGGGTGTGTCGATTGTCTCCACCTCTAAAGGTGTGATGTCGGATGCAAACGCTCGTGCCAACAATGTTGGTGGCGAAGTGCTTTGCACAGTCTTCTAAGGAGAAGCTGAATGTCTCGTATTGGTAAGAAACCGGTCGAGCTGCCAGCAGGCGTTACCGCCTCTGTCTCCGGCCAGACGATCGAAGTGAAAGGTCCAAAAGCGACCCACAGCTTCACCGCAACCGACGATGTGACACTGGCTGTCGAAGAGAACGCAGTTACTGTGACTCCTCGCGGCAAGTCCAAGCGCGCACGTCAGCAGTGGGGCATGTCCCGCACTGTTGTTCAGAACCTTGTTACCGGCGTAACCGAAGGCTTCAAAAAAGAGCTGGAGATTGTTGGTGTTGGTTACCGTGCACAGATGCAGGGCAAAGTCCTGAAACTGGCGCTGGGTCTGTCTCACGACGTTAACTTCGAAGTTCCAGAAGGCGTTACGGTCACTGCACCAAAGCCAACTGAGATCATCATCGAAGGCACCGATCCACAACTCGTTGGCCAAGTCGCGGCAAACATCCGTGAATGGCGTAAGCCAGAGCCTTACAAAGGCAAAGGCATCAAATACAAAGACGAGTATATCTTCCGCAAGGAAGGTAAGAAGAAGTAAGGACCAGCAAAATGGCAAACAGCAAACGGGAACTGTTCCTAAAGCGCCGCCTGCGCGTCCGGAACAAACTTCGCAAGGTCAACGTTGGCAAGCTTCGCTTGTCCGTGAACCGTTCGAACAAGAACATCAGCGCACAGCTGATCGACGACGTTCAAGGTATCACCCTGGTATCTGCTTCCTCTCTGGAAAAAGATCTGGGCGTAGTTGGCAAAAACAACATCGAAGCAGCGTCCAAAGTTGGCGCGGCAATCGCAGAACGTGCGGTCAAAGCTGGCCACACCGAAGCGTACTTCGATCGCGGTGGTCGTCTCTTCCACGGCAAGGTGAAGGCTCTGGCCGACGCTGCGCGTGAAGGTGGCCTGAAAGTCTAATCGTTGCGGAGGGCGCCTCGGTGCCCTCCCGATGATCCGGGTCGGGTTGGTTGTGCCTGCCTGACACCAGGATTGGATTTAACGGCGCCGAACGCGCCAGAAATTAAAGGAATGCCAAATGGCAGAACGTGAAAATCGTCGCGGCCGCGGCCGTAAGCGCGAAGAGGAAACTCCTGAATTCGCAGATCGCCTGGTTGCGATCAACCGCGTCTCTAAGACCACCAAAGGTGGTAAGAACTTTGGCTTTGCAGCTCTGGTTGTTGTTGGTGACCAAAAAGGTCGCGTAGGCTTCGGCAAAGGTAAAGCGAAAGAAGTACCTGAGGCGATCCGCAAAGCGACTGAGCAAGCAAAACGCCAGATGATCCGCGTCCCTCTGCGTGAAGGCCGTACTCTGCACCACGACATCGAAGGTCGTCACGGCGCAGGTAAAGTCATCATGAGGACTGCACCTGAAGGTACTGGTATCATCGCCGGTGGTCCAATGCGTGCGGTATTTGAGATGCTGGGTGTGAAGGACGTTGTTTCTAAGTCCATCGGTTCTCAGAACCCATACAACATGATCCGCGCAACCATCGACGGTCTGAAAGGCGAAGCAAGCCCTCGCCAAGTGGCTGCTCGTCGTGGCAAAAAAGTTGCTGACATCCTGCGCAAGGACGAAGCACCTGCGGAAGCAGAAGCGTAAGGAGACCGGACAATGGCTAAAACTATCGTTGTTAAGCAAATCGGTTCCCCGATCCGTCGTCCAGCTGACCAGCGCGCGACTCTGATCGGTCTGGGTCTGAACAAGATGAACAAAACCCGTGAACTGGAAGACACACCTTCCGTACGTGGCATGATCAACAAGATCCCACACATGGTGAAAATCATCGAAGAAAAAGACTAAGTCTTTCTCGCTTAAGTGATTGAAAACGCCCTCGGATTTCCGGGGGCGTTTTCTTTTTTGAACTTTTTTCATTTTCTCGGGAATAAACTTGGATTGCGCGGCGTATGTCTTGTACCTGCACCACGCAGGGCAACCCATTAGGAGCCATTAGGAGCCCGCCATGACCCGTATTTTAATGATCACCGCCGCAGCTGTTTCCCTGTCTGCATGTTCCGCTTACGCCGCGGGCCACGCATCCTCGGATGTGAAAACCTCTGACGCAGGCTATTTCACAGATGGCCATGACATGACGCTTTATACATTCGACAAAGACGAAGCAGGTAAGTCAAACTGCTACGCGGGCTGCGCCAAAGCATGGCCACCTCTGCTGGTTGAAAGCGACAAACCGCTACCGGCTGGGTTCAGTGTAATCTCTCGTAAAAACGGCGATCAGCAGATCGCGTACAAGGACCAGCCTCTTTATCTCTGGATCAATGACAAGAAGCCTGGTCAAACCACGGGAGACGGCGTGAAAGGCGTTTGGCACATCGCTAAGCCTTAACTTACCTAATAACCGGCTGGTTTCCCCGAACCAGCCGGTCCATTCTATCTCCATCGATTGGTAAAGGTGTTTTCAGTGTCATTTGACAGCCAGCTAAAAGATGCGCTTCCGCATTTGTGGAGATATGCGTTTTCCCTGACGAGGGATCGGGCGATGGCCGACGACTTGGTACAAGACTGCGTTGAGCGTGCCATTCGCAAACGCAGGCTTTGGGATAAAGGCCAACCTCTGCGCCCATGGATTATGAAGATCTTGCTGAACGTCTTCAGAGATCGCTTTCGTGCCCGTAATCGATTGGCAGAAGTGCCCTATGACCCGGAATATAGCGGAAGCGTTGAAGATCGCAGTGTCGAAGATAGATCTGAGCTGAATGCTGTGATTTCTCGCATGCAGAGTTTGCCGGAAACACAGTTGCAGGCTCTGCAACTGGTTGCCTTCGGTGGATTAACTTACGCGGAATGTGCTGAGGTTCTAGCTGTCCCGACAGGTACCATCCTCTCGCGCGTGGCGCGTGCGCGCGCTAAACTGAACCAAGATCAATCTCAAGCCGCCCCTACACTCAGGAGTGTCACATGACCGACTTCAAAAACATCGAAGAACGTCTCACCGCTTATCTGGATGGTGAAATGAGCCCGGAGGAGCGCGCGGCATTCGAAGAACAGCTAGAGCAAGATCCTGCTTTGTCAGAGCGGGCCGCCTCGTGGGGGCAAACCGATGATCTCCTGCAGTCGTTGGTGCCGGCCCCGTCAGACACCCATATGCAGGGGCTTCTGACGGCCAATCAGACGTCAGAACCCCGATGGGCGAAACGCCATATTGCAGCGGCCCTTCTCACCTTCATTGTTGGCGGGGCGGGGGGGTATGGCATCAACCTGATGACAACACCAGATCCGCAGATTTTGGTGGTGCAAGCGACGATTGATGCTGCCGACGCGCACCGGTTGTTCACGGCAGAGGTACGCCATGCGGTGGAGGTCAGGGCGGATGAAACCGAACATCTGCAAACATGGCTGACCAAGCGTATGGGCCGCGAGATGACGGTGCCACAGCTTGAAGACCATGGTTTCAATTTCGTAGGCGGGCGCATGTTGCCTTTCGAAGGCAAGGCGGCTGCGCAATACATGTATGAAACAGCGGAAGGGGAACGGCTTACCCTGTTTATGGCGCGTACCAACGACGAGGCTCAAACGTCTTTCCGATTTTTGGAAGATCAAGACCTCAACACCATCCGCTGGCAGGAAGGTCCGTGGGTTTTTGTGGTCGTTGCGCCTGTTGAGAAGGAAAAACTCTCTCCAATCGCTGCCAAAATGCACGAAACGCTTATTTAAGCTGCAGTGCAGAAACAGCCATGCTGCACATGCATAACGGCCAGACCGTAATGTGCGTTGTTTGCGGTAACAGCGCGTTCTATCTGTGTGTCACGAGGAGAAACAAAGTGAAACTCACCGAGAAATAGGTCTCGGTCCTCTTTTAAGGAAACGTGAAAATGGCAAACGTAGCAACAACTTCTTACAACGCCATCAGCTTCGCAGACCGCATCCGCGCTGCATACGAAGACTTCAAAGCAGCACGCGCCCTGCGCAAGCAGTATGTCGAAACCGTTCGTGAACTCGAAGACCTGTCTGACCGTGATCTGGCAGACCTGGCGATCTCTCGTTACGATATCACTCGCATCGCTCGCGAGCACGTCTACGGCGCATAAGTCAGCCGAGACAAATTGGAATTTCACGCCTCCCAATCGGGGGGCGTTTTGTTTTTTGAGCAAATGAATATAGGCATGGTGCCAGAGAAGGTCTGTTGAAAGCCACTTGTCTCCGATGCTGCAAGCTGCGTGCCCATAGCCAATCGAGCTTCCAATAGTTAGAAGACATCATATGCAAGACTTTCAAGACGTTGAAAATCAGGATTTCAGTGTGGACCTCTTTTGGTCCATGCGTAGTCCGTACTGCTACTTTCTCATCGACCGATTGATCGAGTTGAGACGACAATACAACGTGAACATAGAATTCAAGGTGATCTATCCGATAGCAATCCGGGATCCGAATTTCTTTTCAAAGCGGGCTTCGAAACACTATCGATCCTATCATTTGCTGGATAGCTCAAGGGTCGCTGAAAGGCTTGAAATTCCTTATCGGCGTCCGATACCGGACCCAGTTGTTCAAGTTTTAGAAACCGGCAAAATTGCTAGCGAACAACCCCATATTCACTTGATTACGCGTCTTGCCCAACTGGCGGCAGAAGATGGAAAAGCGCTGGACTTCCATGATAAGATTTCCCGCCTGATTTGGAACGGAAAGACGGATGGTTGGAACGAAGAACACCATCTGGAACGCGCTTTGATGAGTGCCGGATTTAAACCTTCAGAAATGATCATTCGCGCCAATCAAGAAGCGCAACGTATTGATGCTGCAATCGATAAGAACCAGGCATTGCACGATGCGGCGGGCCATACTGGCGTACCGTTGTTTTCCTTTCGGGGAGAACCATTTTTTGGTCAAGACCGCTTCGAAGACCTAAAATGGCGGTTGCTGCAGGCAGGAGTTCAAAGCCAACATTAATTCCTGAACTTGTATGAGGCAGTTCTTTTACTGGGTGGTTGTGTCCGCACGACGAAAATAATGCTGCAACGCAAAGCAGGCATTTGATTCGCTGAACTGATCTACAGCTTTGTCTTTAAAGCCGGGTTTCACAAACCCTTCTGGCGAGGCCCTGCATCAATGCTTGATTCCCCAAAAGACTCCGCATATACGCGCGCAGTGGCTTTCATTTGCCACAGAATCACAAACCAAGAAAAGCCGTGTTTGGCCCGCTTACGCTTCAGGGGTCAGTTCCGGCAAGGAGAAGCGATATGAAACTGCATGAATTGCGTGACAACCCAGGTGCCGCCAAGAAACGTATGCGCGTTGGCCGTGGTCCGGGTTCCGGCAAAGGTAAAATGGGTGGCCGTGGTATCAAAGGTCAGAAATCCCGTTCCGGTGTTGCGATCAACGGTTACGAAGGCGGCCAAATGCCTTTGTACCAACGTCTGCCTAAGCGCGGCTTCAACAAGCCAAACCGCAAGGCATTCGCTGTTGTAAACCTGGGCCTGATCCAGAAATTCATCGACGAAAAGAAACTGGACGCATCCGCACCTATCACCGAAGAAGCACTGGTAGCTTCTGGCCTGGTGCGTCGCGTGAAAGACGGTGTTCGTGTTCTGGCAAAAGGTGAAATCACCGCAAAAGCCAACATCGAAGTCACCGGGGCGTCCAAATCCGCTGTTGAAGCTGTTGAAAAAGCAGGTGGCTCTCTGAAGGTCACTTCCGCGCCAGCGGCTGAATAAGAGGTTGTGAGCGCAGACACATGCGCTTACATACACTCTAGTTTTCCTATTTGACGCCGCCGGAGCTGGAAAACGCTCTTGGCGGCGTTGTCATTTGAAGAGAGATCCGAATGGTATCTGCAGCAGAGCAAATGGCGGCCAACACAAGCTGGGCCGCGCTTGGTAAAGCGACCGATCTTCGCAACCGCATTCTGTTCACCATCGCGCTTTTGATTGTTTATCGTCTGGGAACCTACATTCCGGTACCCGGCATTGACGCAAACGCGCTGCGTGAGTTCATGGAAGGTGCGGCGCAAGGCATCGGTGGCATCCTGACCATGTTCACCGGTGGTGCGCTGGGTCGTATGGGCATCTTTGCTCTGGGCATTATGCCGTATATCTCGGCGTCGATTATTGTTCAGCTTTTGACATCGATGGTTCCTGCGCTGGAGCAACTGAAAAAAGAAGGCGAGCAGGGTCGCAAGAAAATCAACCAATACACCCGCTATGGTACGGTTTTCCTTGCGACATTGCAGTCCTACGGTCTGGCGGTCTCTCTGCAATCCGGTGATCTTGTCACGAACCCAGGTACGTTCTTCCTTGTGTCCTGCATGGTGACACTGGTTGGCGGCACCATGTTCCTGATGTGGCTGGGTGAACAAATCACCGCGCGCGGCATCGGCAACGGTATCTCGTTGATCATTTTCGTTGGCATCATCGCTGAAGTTCCAGCCGCTCTGGCACAGTTCTTTGCCTCCGGTCGTTCCGGTGCGATCAGCCCAGCGGTTATCGTGGGCGTGATTGTTATGGTCGTTGCGACCATCGCGTTTGTGGTCTTCATGGAGCGTGCTCTGCGCAAGATCCACATTCAGTACCCACGCCGTCAGGTCGGTATGAAGGTCTACGACGGTGGTTCATCCCACCTGCCAGTAAAAGTGAACCCAGCCGGCGTTATCCCTGCGATCTTCGCGAGCTCACTGTTGCTGTTGCCAACCACGATTTCGACCTTCTCTGGCAACCAGACCAGCCCGATCATGTCGACCATTCTGGCCTATTTCGGACCTGGTCAGCCTCTGTATCTGCTGTTCTTCACAGCCATGATCGTCTTCTTCGCCTTCTTCTATACGTTCAACGTATCTTTCAAAGTGGACGAAGTGGCGGACAATCTGAAAAACCAGAACGGCTTTGTACCTGGCATCCGTCCGGGCAAGAAGACCGCCGAGTATCTGGAATACGTTGTGACGCGCATTCTTGTGCTGGGTTCCGGCTACCTTGCGGCAGTTTGTCTCCTGCCTGAGATTCTCCGTGGCCAATTGGCAATTCCTTTCTATTTTGGCGGGACTTCGGTACTGATCGTTGTTTCTGTGACCATGGACACAATCCAACAGGTCCAGAGCCATCTGCTGGCACATCAGTATGAAGGTCTGATTGAAAAATCGCAGCTGCGTGGAAAGGGTTCTAAGAAGCGCGGGAGAAAGGGAGCTGCTCGTCGATGAATATTATTCTGCTTGGCCCTCCGGGTGCCGGTAAAGGAACGCAGGCAAGCCATCTGGTTGAGACCCGCGATATGATCCAACTGTCCACTGGTGACATGCTGCGCGAAGCAAAAACCAGCGGTTCTGAGATGGGCAAGAAGGTTGCGGCCATTATGGACGCAGGCGAGCTGGTCACAGACGAAATCGTGATCGGTCTGATCCGCGAAAAGCTGGAAGGCAACAAGAAGGGTGGGTTCATCTTTGATGGTTTCCCACGCACTTTGACCCAAGCCGATGCTTTGGAAGAGCTGCTGGAAGAGACCGGTGAAAAGCTGGATGCTGTGATTGCGCTAGCTGTGAACGACGAGGTTCTGGTGGACCGTATCGTTGGCCGTGCAGCGGAAGCTGTGGCTGCTGGTGGTACAGCCCGTGCAGACGATAACGAGGAAAGCCTCAAGATCCGTCTGATGGAGTACTACAAAAAGACCAATGCGCTGATCGGCTACTACCACGCAAAAGGCAACCTGACCTGGGTCGATGGTCTGGCGGAGATCGACGCAGTGAAAGCAGAGATTGCAGAAGCGCTGGGTTAAGGTAGATCCAAGATAGTTTCAGAGAGCCCCGCGTAGAAATACGCGGGGCCTTTTTTCAGAGCGTTGGACACCCGGTGACCCCACCATCAACGACTAACTCCTGTCCCATCACAAACTGGCTTTCTTCTGAAGCAAGATACAGGACAGAAGGGACTACATCTGTGACCTGTGCCATCCGTCGCATCGGGATGCTCGCGGATACGGCTTCTTTGACCTGATCAAACGCTTCTCCTTCCAAGCCCATCTTGGCAAAGATGGGAGTCTCAGTAGGGCCGGGGCTCACGGCGTTCACACGGATACTACGCGGTGCAAGTTCTGTGGACAAAGTTGAAACGAGAGATTTGGCCGCTGCTTTGCTTGCTGAATAGGCGGCGGAATTGGGCTCTCCCATTTGGTTTGCGATCGAAGTTGTTAGGATGATACTCGATCCCGCGCTCATGATCGGTAGCGCCTCTTTGATCGTGTTGAGCACACCAAAGAAGTTCACTTCCATTACCCGTCGAAAGTGAGCCGTGTCTGTCGCATCAAGCGGCAGGAATTCGGCGATGCCGGCGTTGGCGAATAAGACATCAAGCTTCCCTTCGGAGATTTTTATCGTTTCAAAAAAATCTGCCAGAGAGTCTGGTTGGGTGACGTCGGCATGGATCGGGTGAATGTTTTGTTGATCCATGTCGGTCTGGAATGCCGTAGCACTACGCCCCGCTACATAAACCGCTCCGCCTTCTTTAGCGAATGCCTTTGCAGCTCCTAATCCAATACCTGAGGTGCCACCTGTAATAGCGATGGTCTTTGATTTAAATCGCATCTGTCTTCCCTTTGCGTTCGATAGAGTTGAAGTAGACGCGAAAAAATCATTGTTGAAATTGATGTTCCAAATCTCAATATTCGCCTGATGAATAATGTAAGAAACTTAAGAAACTTAGATCTGAACTTGCTGGTGATTTTTGATGCCGTTTATCGCGAACGCCATGTCACCCGGGCTGCTGAGCGCCTAAACATGTCGCAACCTGCCGTGTCCAATGCGTTGCACAGGCTTCGACACAGTTTAAAGGATGATCTGTTCATCAAGACGCAGCAGGGGATCGATCCAACGGAGCGGGCCCACAGGTTGGCGACGCCCATTAGGGCAATCTTAAAAGAGCTTGAGGAAGTGCTGGCTCATCAATCTTTTGATCCATTCGCCTCTGACGGTGAAATCACAATTGCAGCCGTGGACTATGTGAATATTGCGCTTCTGCCAGAACTCTTGACGGTGCTTTCAAAGAAAGCCCCTGGCTTACGTGTTCGCATGATGCCAACCCATGGCCGGTCCTATGATCTTTTAGACCGCGGTGAAGCTGATATTGCATTGGCTAGCTTTGACTCGGTGCCCTCGCGGTTTCGCAAAGAGACGCTCAAAATCGAAGATTATGTCTGCGTTGTAAGATCGGACCATCCGGTGTTGTCAAAAAGCTTTGACGCAGCGGCCTATGCAGGATTGGATCACATTCTGCAAAGCCCGAAGGGTGATTTGAAGGGCAGCACCGACAAGTCACTCTCAGAGCTTGGGCTAGAGCGGAAGGTGAAACTCAGCATCTCCAGTTTCGCGCATGCACCGGAGATATTGGTTTCGACCGATATGGTGTTGACCGCGCCACGCTCTGTCGCACAAACGCTGTGCAAGGACATGCGTTTATCGATGTGCCCTTGCCCGGTCGCCGTTGATGAGGCGGCTCAAAGATTGGACATGTTGTGGCACAATCGTCTTGGGTCGCGGCCTCTTGCTGAGTGGATACGGCAAGAACTTCGCAATCTTTGATGTCATGAGGGGTTTGCAACCACGCGCAACTATGGTGCACTTACGGCGTGAACGGGGAATAGACTATGACTGATTTTTTACTACTGGCCTTTGTCTTTTTGATTGCCGGGGTGGTTGCGGTGCCGATTGCATCACGACTGGGGCTGGGCTCTGTCCTCGGATATCTGATCGCTGGCATCGTGATCAGCCCAATCTTGGCGTGGCTGCATGTGGATGTGATCTCGATCCAGCACTTCGCTGAATTTGGCGTGGTCATGATGTTGTTTCTGGTGGGCCTGGAACTCGAACCAAAACTGCTTTGGTCGATGCGGGCCAAACTCTTAGGGCTGGGTGGCGGACAAGTGGGAATAACGGCTGCTCTGGTGATGGCTGTGGCCATGGCGTTTGGGCAACCTTGGACTGTGTCATTGGCCATAGGTTTGGTCTTTGCACTCTCTTCAACAGCGATTGTTTTGCAGACCCTTGGAGAAAAGGGGCTGATGAAAAGCGATGGCGGGCAGTCGAGCTTCTCGGTTTTGCTTTTCCAGGATATCGCGGTGATCCCAATGCTGGCTTTGGTGCCGCTTCTTGCGATGCCAGAAATCATGGAAGCGATGAGCCATGCAGCTGATCATGCTGGCGATCATGGCGGAGATGATCACGGAGATGGTCATGGGTCATCTATGAGCTTGGTTGATGGGCTGCCGGGCTGGGCCGTTGCGCTTGTGACGCTCGGATCCATTGCGGTTGTTGTTGGTGGTGGGATGTTCCTGACCAGTCCGATCTTTCGTTTCATCGCCGGTGCGCAGCTGCGGGAGCTGTTTGTGGCGACCGCTTTGATGATAGTGATTGGTATTGCACTGCTAATGTCTCTCGTGGGATTGTCCCCAGCATTGGGAACTTTTCTTGCCGGTGTGGTTTTAGCCAACAGCGAATATCGACACGAGCTTGAAAGTGACATCGATCCCTTCAAAGGCCTCCTGCTAGGCTTGTTCTTCATGACGGTCGGCGCAGGTATCAACTTTGGGCTGCTGTTTGATAACCTCGGAGCCATCGTTGGGCTGACTTTGGGTTTGATGCTTCTAAAGTCTGCAGTGCTACTCGCGCTTTCCTTCGTCTTCAAAATTCAGGGCGCCGACCGCTGGCTCTTTGCCCTGGGTCTTGCGCAGGCGGGTGAGTTTGGATTTGTGCTGCTGTCTTTCACCGTCGCAAATGCTGTGATCCCCGCGGAGCTTGCCGATCGGCTGTTGTTGATCGTGGCACTCTCGATGCTGCTGACACCGGCTTTGTTCATCATCTACGACAAGATCATCGCACCGCGATATTCGGATGCTGAAGAGCGTGAGATGGATGAAATCGCCGAACATAGCGATATTATCATTGCTGGTCATGGGCGTGTTGGCGGGATTGTCAGCCGTATACTTCGCGGGGCTGGGATGAACCCGACCGTGATCGATTACAGCTCCAAACAACTTGAGATGCTGAAGGCTTTCAATGTTCAGGCCTACTACGGCGATGCAACGCGACCTGATCTGTTACATGCGGCAGGCATTCATCAAGCGAAGCTTTTGATCATAGCCATCGATAACAAAGAGCAGACCACAGAACTGGTGCACTACGTCAAACACCACTACCCGGACCTTCATGTGGTCGCGCGTGCTGTGGATCGGAACCACGTTTACGATCTCTGGGCAGCAGGGTGCCGCGATATCATACGGGACACATATGATAGTTCGCTGCGCATGGGGCGGTCTGCCATTGAAGCACTGGGTTATTCTGCTGATCAGGCGACCCGCATGGTCGATGCGTTTAACGAGTTGGATCGCCGCAGCATGTTGGCGCTGGCCAATGAATATGATCCGGCGATTCCAGCCATGGAAAACGAGGACTACATGAACGCCGTGCGCGAGATGCAAGGGGATTGGCAAGCGGAATTGGAAACCAAGATGAAGGGGATCATGGCCGGGAAAACCTAGCCAGCGATCGGGAGAATGCGGAGGGCGCGCTTGTCGCCCTCCACTTTGCTTAGAAGTCGTATTTGACGCCGAAGCTGACCTTGTTAAGGGAAATCCGATTTGGATTAACCCGGCCTGTGCCGCCAGCGACTTCGGGGATGCCGTCAAATGAGACATCGGCAACTTGTGTGAATTCGGTGAAGACAGAGAATTGGTCGTTCACCGCGTAACGCGCGCCAGCACCGAAAGAGACCGCGCCTTCACGGCGAGAGTCTGTTCTGACTGGTGGAGCAAAAGTATAGGAATTGCGCAGGTCGAAATCCAAAGTGGTGTAGCCGACGTGACCGTACAGCGATAGTTTCGGAGCAACTTCGACACCTGCCAGAATGCGCGCACCGTAGCTTGCATTCAGGCTAACATCGGTCGCAAGAACGCCGACGATGTTTCGAGAGCTTGCGTCTTCGAAGTTATAAAATGCCTCCGCACCAAGAAAGAATGGCCCGTTGCCGATATTCCGCTCGTAACCCAGTGCAAGACCTCCTGAGAAATCGGTGGTTTCGGAAAAACCGACGCCTGCTGTGTCAGGGACCGGAAGCCCGGGGGTGGAGTCGTTGCGCTCTAGTGTGTGACCGCTGGTTGTCGCGCTGATATTACCGCTGATGTAAAACCCATCAGCCTGAGCAGTCGCTGCCGACAGGCCGAGCGCCACTGTTAGGGCGAGCCCCTTATGGATGTTCATTTCAAATCTCCAACTGTTTTGAATGTAAGAAATGGATGCGCCAACGCGGTGCGAAATGGAAATCACACAGCTTCAACTGAGTGTTGGAATTTTCATTGAAAATGCGTAGATTTAACTATCGAAAACGTGTCTCGCGCGTGAGCGGTTGATCGGCCCTTGACCCACTCCCAATTCCCCCGTATTGACCCCTATCTCTATTAGAGAATCAAATTCTTGTTTTTCGGGTCGCGCCCGCGAAACAGATCACCTGATCAGCTATAGCCCGATGGCCCTAAACGCCTCGGGCTTATGTTGTGAAAAAAGGTTCTGGAGCTACGGAACCGCAACAATGAAGGACTAAGACACTTGGCACGTATCGCCGGCGTTAACATCCCGACCCACAAACGGGTCCCGATCGCCCTTACTTATATCACTGGCATTGGCCACACATCCGCTGCATCCATCTGTGAAGCAGTTGGTATCGACGCCACTCGCCGCGTAAACGAACTGTCCGACGCAGAAGTTCTGGCCGTTCGTGAGCACATCGACGCAAACTACACCGTTGAAGGTGACCTGCGCCGTGAAGTTCAAATGAACATCAAACGCCTGATGGACCTGGGTTGCTACCGCGGCCTGCGTCACCGTCGTAACCTGCCGGTTCGCGGTCAGCGTACCCACACTAACGCTCGTACTCGCAAAGGTCCTGCAAAGGCCATTGCTGGTAAGAAGAAATAAGGGGGGCTGATTAGATGGCACGCGATAAGAGAGCGCCTAAGCGCAAGGAACGTAAGAACATCGCAGCTGGTGTTGCTCACGTGAACTCGTCGTTCAACAACACCAAAATCCTGATCTCTGACGTTCAGGGTAACGCGATTTCCTGGTCCTCTGCTGGCACCATGGGTTTCAAAGGCTCCCGTAAGTCTACCCCATATGCTGCTCAGATGGCTGCGGAAGATGCTGGCAAAAAAGCACAGGATCACGGCGTAAAAACTCTGGAAGTTGAAGTTCAAGGTCCAGGTTCCGGTCGTGAATCCGCACTGCGCGCATTGGCTGCAATTGGTTTCAACATCACATCCATCCGTGACGTGACCCCAATCGCACACAACGGCTGCCGCCCACCAAAGCGCCGCCGCGTATAATTCGAATTTTAGGTTCTGGGGCCGCGTGTTTTTCACGGCCCCAGTTCGTCATTTTGAAACCTCGGGAGTTGAACCCTGATTGATCATGGGGGTTTGACAGGAATGGAGGGACGCATGATCCACAAAAACTGGGCAGAACTGATCAAGCCAACCCAGCTTGAAATCAAGCCGGGCAATGATCCTGCACGCCAAGCAACTGTTGTAGCCGAGCCTCTGGAACGTGGTTTTGGTCTGACAATGGGTAACGCGCTGCGCCGCGTTCTGATGAGCTCCCTGCAAGGTGCGGCCATCACTTCCGTACAGATCGACAACGTTCTGCACGAGTTCTCTTCTGTTGCTGGCGTTCGTGAAGACGTCACCGACATCATCCTGAACCTTAAGCAGGTTGCTCTGCGCATGGAAGTGGAAGGCCCTAAGCGTCTTTCCATCAATGCAAAGGGTCCAGGCGCTGTGACTGCGGGTGATATCTCTGACTCCGCGGGCATCGAAGTTCTGAACAAAGATCTGGTTATCTGCCACCTCGACGATGGCGCGGACCTCTTTGTTGAGCTGACTGTGAACACTGGCAAGGGCTATGTCTCTGCAGACAAAAACAAGCCAGAAGACGCACCAATTGGCCTGATGCCAATCGATGCGATTTACTCTCCGGTCAAGAAGGTCTCTTATGACGTTCAGCCAACCCGTGAAGGTCAGGTTCTGGACTATGACAAGCTGACCATGAAGATCGAAACAGATGGTTCCATCACACCAGAAGACGCGGTTGCATTCGCAGCACGTATTCTGCAGGATCAGCTGTCCATCTTCGTAAACTTCGACGAACCAGAAGCGGCTGGCCGTCAGGACGAAGACGATGGTCTCGAGTTCAACCCACTTCTGCTGAAGAAAGTGGACGAGCTGGAACTCTCTGTACGTTCTGCAAACTGCCTGAAGAACGACAACATCGTTTACATCGGCGATCTGATCCAGAAAACCGAAGCAGAAATGCTGCGCACACCAAACTTCGGCCGCAAATCTTTGAACGAGATCAAAGAAGTGCTGTCCGGCATGGGGCTGCACCTTGGCATGGACGTCGAGGACTGGCCACCAGACAACATCGAAGATCTGGCAAAGAAATTCGAAGACGCATTCTAAGAGCGTCTTGATAAATTCTGGCGGGGCATGTAAATGGCCCGCCAAATGCTCGCAGGTAGCGAGGAAAACAAGGGCAATCCTGCCCCAAGGAGAGCGACCGACACGCATCGGAAGCCAGACAAAGTACCGGCCAACCAAGGCCACCAAAGAAGGATTGAAATTATGCGTCACGCAAAAGGCTACCGTCGCCTCAACCGTACACACGAACACCGCAAAGCGATGTTCGCAAACATGGCTGGTTCCCTGATCGAGCACGAGCAGATCAAAACAACCCTGCCAAAAGCAAAAGAACTGCGCCCGATCGTTGAAAAACTGATCACTCTGGGCAAACGCGGCGACCTGCACGCGCGTCGTCAGGCAGCTGCTCAGCTGAAGCAAGACAAGCACGTTGCGAAACTGTTCGAGGTGCTTGGACCACGTTTTGCAGAGCGTCAGGGTGGTTACATCCGCGTTCTGAAAGCTGGCTTCCGCTACGGCGACATGGCACCAATGGCGATCATCGAATTCGTTGAGCGCGATGCGGATGCAAAAGGCGCAGCTGACAAAGCACGTCTGGCCGAAGAAGAAGCGGCAGCAGAATAAGAATTCTGATCTTTATGATCACAAAAGCCCGCCAGTTTGGCGGGCTTTTTTGTTGGAGCTCCTAGCTTGATCCAACCAAGCCCCGCGCTTTTCGCCGCAAATGGCGTTCATAGATGATCCGGGCGACGATGTGCTTATATCCCCAGCTCGCGATAGGGCGAACGATGGGCCAGCCCCCAATACGTGCGACCAATTGATACCGAGGCATTTGCGACCAAAGCGCGAGGAATGCATCCCAGCCCACGAGCAGCTTGTCATCATGAATGACGTGTAAAAGCCGCGTCGCCTGATCTTCGGTGACGCCCCAGTCAGATAGATCGATTTTGTTCAAATCTTCAAAGCCCAGCGGCAGGTTTTTGGTATCCGCATAGGCTTCATAATGGCACATTTCAGCGCTGCAGACCGGGCAGTCACCGTTATAAAGAGCGCGTGTTTTTGCGGGTCCACTCATTTGAACATCCCTTTCATATCAAAGGTAATGCACCTGAGAGCTGGTGCAAGCACCTGCGGCGAATTGGTAAATATGAGCCCTTGAATAAGTCAGCAATGCTGTCTATTTCTTGCAGTCAGGGAGGCCAAATATTTCGCGTATGTGTTGCGCTTTTAATCAGGCTTCGTCATGTCCCGTTCCAGTTTTAAGCACCTGATTTCTTTCTATGACTTGCAGGGTCTGTGTTTTGGCATACTGTTAGCCTGCTTGGCTATGGTATTGCTCAAGGGGGCTGGTTTGGTCACGGGGCAAACAGCTGGCCTAGCGCTGCTGTTGTCTTACCTGACTCCTCTGGATTTTGGGTTGCTGTTCTTTTTGCTGACACTGCCATTTCTTCTGATGGGCTGGACGATGCGAGGAGCCGTTTTTGCGATGCGCACAGCCTTTGCAGTGATCAGCATTTCGGTTCTGGTGCCGTTCTTTAGCAAACATATTGAATTTGCATCCATCCACCCTTTAAGCGCAGCGATCTTTGGTGGTGTGACGGCTGGCATGGCTGTGATTGCTATGTTCCGCCACAATGCCTCTGCTGGCGGAATGACAGTTCTGGCGCTGCTAATTGAGCAAAGGATGGGGATCAAAACCGGATGGACCCAATTGAGCTTAGATTTCTTCATATTCGCTTGGTCTGCTTCGATTCTGTCCCCGGAAAATCTGATTTATTCTCTGATCGGTGCGATCACTATGAACCTGATGATTGCTTGGAACTTCAGAATTGAGCAAAGCGCCCCAAAATCGGCAGCCTAAACTTTAGTTTAGCTAAGTAAACAGAGGGTTCCGGTGAACACAGGCTTGACCTGTTAGGCCTCAGTGGACAGTAGTAAGAGCAAATTTGCTCCGTACACTTCACCCCTGAGGACATTCGATGCGCGTGAACCCGATTGGTCTTATTCTTACAGTTGTTGCGATCTTGCTGCCGATCATCTGGTTGCCTGGTTTGAAACACAAAGGAGATACCTTGGCGCTGTTCAGCCAGTACATGGGGATTGCGGCCTTGATCGCCATGGCGATCGTTCAGTTCATCTCGACGAGGTGGCGTCCGGTTGAATGGATTTTCGGCGGATTGGACCAAGGCTATGTCTTCCACAAATGGCTGGGTATCAGCGCGATGGCCTTCATTCTGATCCATGACACCATTGATGCAGAGATGAACCATCTGGGTGGTCAGAACCTACTGGAAGAGCTTGCGGAAACACTGGGAGAGTTAAGCCTCTACGGTTTGTTGATCCTTGTGGTGATCACCATTGCTACCTTCATCCCCTATCACCTGTGGCGCTGGACCCACCGATTGATGGGCTTCTTCTTTCTTGCTGGGGCGGCGCACTACCTGTTCATTTTGAAGCCGTTTCAGAATGGCGATCCGCTCGGGCTGTATACCTCGGCCTTTTGTGCCCTGGGCATCATCTGTTTCAGCTATCGCTTGCTGCCTGCGGGTATGCGCCCGACAAAGCGGTATTCTGTGGAAAACACGGAGGTGACCGGCAACGTGCTCGCCGTGACGCTTAAGCCAGAGGGGAGCCCATTGCGATATCGTTCGGGTCAATTTGCCTTCGCGAGTTTTCAAGGCTCTGAACCGCATCCATTTACGATTTCAAAAGCGCCAAGCGACGATGGCAGCGTCCGGATGTCGATTGCACGCTTGGGCGATTTCACCACCCGTTTGCATCGCAATCTGGAAGTTGGTTCCAGCGTCCGCCTCGAAGGCCCGTATGGCCATTTTGAACGTCGCAATAGCGGAGGCAAAGAATTGTGGATCGGCGCTGGCGTGGGTATTACCCCCTTCCTCGCATGGGCGAATGCGTTGAAGCCAGAAGATGACCACGCGCATTTGGTCTACTGCGTGAAATCAGAAGCGGCTGCAGCACATTTGGATGAACTAAAAGCGCTGGCAGCAGAAAAGGCGAACCTTACGTTGCACATTCACAGTTCGACAACTGATGGCCGCGCTGATGCCGACGGTCTTCTGAAAACCACGGGCGTAGATACGACAAAGCTTACCGTTGCATTCTGTGGCCCAAAGGCGATGCGACACGCACTAAAGGATGGTTTCGCCAAAAACGGCGTGTCGGGTCGCAAGTTCAAATATGAAGAATTTGAAATTCGCACCGGTGTTGGTCTGAAGAAGCTGGCCAATACGCTTTTCAATCGCGTCGCGCTCCCCGAGCAGATTAAGAAGCAAGTCAGCCGCTAGCCGTTGACCTACATTTGAAACACAACGGAGTGATGGGCTGTGCCCTTTACTCCGCTTGCATTCTAGTCCTTCGCTTCGCATATCGATGGTTTGAACGATTTCGGAGATTTCATGTTACGTGCTGCCCTGACCGCCGCAACTCTGACTTTGGCAAGCCTTGTGCAGGCCGAGACCAAAGTTCCCACAAGCCAAGCAGAAATTTCATTGGGTTTCGCCCCGTTGGTCAAAGAGGCAGCGCCTGCTGTTGTGAACATCTACGCCAAGCGCTTAGTGGCTGTGCGCGAAAGCCCATTTCAGGGTGACCCGTTCTTTCAAAACCTGTTCCGCGACTTCGGAACATCGCGACCTCAAGTACAGAATTCATTGGGGTCAGGGGTCATTCTATCCGCTGATGGGATCGTTGTTTCAAATTACCACGTCGTAGGCATGGCCACGGATATTCGTGTTGTTCTGAATGATCGTCGCGAATTCACAGCAAGTGTGCTGTTGGCTGATGAGGCCAATGATCTGGCCATTCTTCAGCTCAACGAGCCTGAATCCATGCCCTACTTGCCGCTGCGCGACAGTGACAGCGTTGAGGTAGGGGAGTTGGTCCTGGCCATCGGCAACCCGTTTGGCGTCGGGCAGACAGTTTCTAGTGGTATTGTATCTGGTTTGGCCCGCACCGGAGCTGCTGCAGGCACGGGACAGGGATATTTCATCCAAACGGACGCTCCAATTAACCCTGGCAACTCTGGAGGTGCGCTGATTGATGTGAATGGCGACCTCATCGGCGTTAACACACGTATTTTAACCCGGTCGGGTGGCAGCAACGGCATCGGTTTTGCGATCCCTGCAAACCTCGTTGCCGCATTTGTGGATCAAGCAAAGGCGGGCAATAAGCGATTTGAAAAGCCATGGGCCGGGGCAACAGGACAACCTGTTGATGCTGATATAGCCGAGAGCCTTGGGTTCTCACGCCCAGGAGGCATCCTGATCTCTGCGTTGCACCCTGAAAGCCCTTTTCTTGCTGCAGGGATTGCGCCCGGAGACGTTATCCTGGCCGTTGACGGGCAACCCATCACCAGTGGCGCTGAAATGATCTTTCGCATGTCTGTCGCGGGGTTGGGCGGTACGGCCGAAATCTCAGGAATTATTGGTGGACAACCAGACAAAGTGGAAGTTGCATTGATTGCGCCGCCGGAAGTGCCAAGCCGCGACACAGTTGTGACCTCACGCCGGTCAGTGTTGCCGGGGGTGGTGGTTTCCAACCTGAACCCAGCGCTCATTGCGGAACTCGGATTGCCGCTAAAAGAGGAGGGCGTGGTTGTTGAAGAACTGGGAGAGTTTGGTTCGCAGGTAGGGTTGCGTGTGGGAGATATTCTCTTAGCGGTCGACAATACACGTATCGAGGAACCAAAAAACGTCGAGGAGGCCCTTCAGGCGGCGTCAAGACGTGTCAGTATTACGGTCGAACGTGGCTCGCGTCGGGTGACTTTGCGCTTTAGACTGTAAGCATGAGTGATCTATTCGGAGATACGTCGCCAACTACGGCGGCGGATAATGCACCACGGCCATTGGCTGATCGACTGCGTCCACAATCTTTGGCGGATGTGATTGGGCAATCCCAAGTTTTAGGGCCTGAAGCACCATTAGGGGTGATGCTGTCTTCGGGGTCGCTGAGTTCATTGATATTCTGGGGGCCACCCGGAGTTGGTAAAACCACCATCGCGCGGCTTTTGGCGCGGGAAACCGATCTACATTTTGTCCAGATTAGCGCGATCTTCACAGGGGTGCCGGATCTCAAGAAAGTCTTTGAGGCTGCGAAAATCCGGCGTCAGAACGGTCAGGGGACTTTGCTGTTCGTTGACGAAATCCATCGCTTTAATAAAGCACAACAGGATGGGTTTTTGCCGCACATGGAAGACGGCACCATCTTGCTCGTAGGGGCGACAACCGAAAATCCCAGCTTTGAGTTGAACGCTGCGGTGCTGAGCCGGGCGCAGGTTTTGGTTTTGGAGCGGTTGTCGACTGAGGAGCTGGAGCGTTTGATGACGCGCGCAGAAGTCGAATTAGATGTGACATTGCCATTGGATGTCGCCGCGCGTGCCGCTCTTTTGGAAATGGCGGACGGTGACGGCCGTGCGTTGCTAAATTTGATTGAGCAGGTTGCGGCCTGGAAGACGGATGCCGACCTGACGCCAGATCAGCTGTCAAAACGGCTGATGAAGCGGGCTGCAAAATACGACAAATCGGGCGAAGAACATTACAACCTGATTTCCGCTCTGCATAAATCGGTGCGTGGATCCGATCCAGACGCAGCACTTTATTGGTTCGCACGCATGCTTGAAGGGGGGGAGGACCCTCGGTTTCTAGCCCGTCGCATCACACGAATGGCCGTGGAAGACATCGGGCTTGCTGATCCGCAGGCGCAGGCCGTCTGTTTGCAGAGCTGGGAGACCTATGAGCGCTTGGGCTCGCCAGAAGGGGAACTCGCTCTAGCGCAGGCTTTGGTCTATCTCGCGCTCGCTCCGAAATCGAATGGGGTCTATGTGGCCTACAAGGCTGCTCGGCGGGGGGCGAAGAAAACCGGATCAGAGATGCCCCCGAAACACATCCTGAACGCGCCCACGCGTTTGATGGAAGATCAGGGCTATGGGTCAGGCTATGCCTATGATCACGATGCCGAAGATGGGTTTTCTGGGCAGAACTATTTTCCCGATGGGATGGAGCGGCCTGAATACTATGCACCCGTTGAGCGCGGGTTTGAGCGCGATCTTAAGAAACGGGTCGAATATTTCGCGAAGCTACGCGCCAAGCGGAATGGAAGCACTTAGGGGCTTTGCCCCTTTGGCGTTGAAGCGCCATTCACCCCAAGGTATTTGCACAAAGAGAAGCATAGGGCGTTTCGCTTGACAAAGGCGCGGGCGCGGGTGAGAGACAGCCGATGTTTTTGAACCTTTTATATGTGGCCTTTGGCGGTGCCATGGGTGCTGTTTTGCGCTATGCGACGGGCCTTGGTGTTTTGCGCCTTGTGGGTCCGGGCTTCCCGATGGCGATCATCACTGTGAATATAATTGGTTCATTTTTGATGGGTGTCTTTGTGGTTATGGCGGCTAAGCGAGGGTTGACGCACCTCAGCCCGTTGATCATGACCGGATTTTTAGGTGGCTTTACCACCTTCTCGGCCTTTTCGCTGGAGACGGTGACTTTGGTTGAGCGTGGGGAAGGCGGGGCCGCATTGGTCTATGTATTGATCTCGGTGGTGGGGTCAATTTTGGCATTGGCGCTGGGCCTTTGGCTGGCGCGGGGGATTTGGGCATGAGCGGCGTACAGAATATCACGATTTCGGCGGATGATGCAGAGATGCGTCTGGATCGTTGGCTGAAGGCGCGGTTTCCGCAGCTAAACCAGATCCGCATCGAAAAGATGTGCCGCAAAGGTGAGTTGCGTGTCGATGGTGGGCGCGTGAAACCTGCTACGCGTCTGGCTGAGGGACAGAATGTGCGCGTTCCGCCATTGCCGGATAAGGCGCCGGAGCCGAGCGAACGCGGTGCTGCGAAGGTTTCTGCGGCGGATGAAAAGCTGATCCGCTCCTGCGTTATCTACCGAGATGATCATCTGATTATTCTGAATAAGCCCGCAGGCTTGCCCACACAGGGTGGGAGTAAGCAGACCCGCCACGTGGATGGGCTGAGTGAAGCGCTGAAGTTTGGCTATGAAGAAAAGCCGCGGCTGGTGCATCGCCTGGACAAAGACACATCCGGCGTTCTGGTTCTTGCCCGCACACGCAAGATGGCCTCTGAATTGACCACTGCCTTCCGTCATCACGCAACACGCAAAATCTATTGGGCTGTCGTGGCGGGTGTGCCGACGCCTTATCTGGGTGAGATCAAATATGGTTTGGTGAAAGCGCCGGGTCACGGGCGTCGTGGTGAAGGTGAAAAGATGATTGCCGTACATCCACGTGATGTGGCTGATACGCCGGGGGCGAAGCGCGCTATCACTCAATACGCTACGCTCTACCGCGTCGCGAGCCGCGCTGCTTGGGTGGCGATGGAGCCGATCACAGGTCGGACGCATCAGCTGCGTGCTCATATGGCAGAGATCGGGCATCCGATTATCGGAGACGGGAAATACGGTGGTTCTGGTCAAGAGAACCTTGGTGATGGTTGGGGTGCGCAACTGGGCGGAATTATTTCCAAAAAGCTGCACCTGCACGCGCGCACAATCAGTTTTGAGCATCCAGCGACGAAGCAGATCCTAACCATTCATGCACCATTGCCAGAACATATTGCCCATACGTTTGAAACCTTTGACTGGACGCCAGATATGGCGGCTGAAGACCCCTTTGAGGAACTGCAATGACGGATTTGCGTCTTGTAGTGTTTGATGTCGACGGTACACTTGTTGATAGTCAGAGCCATATTATGGCGGCTATGTCTGAGGCCTTTCGCGTGCAGGGGTTGGAGCTTCCAGATCGTGAGGCCATCTTAGGACTGGTTGGCTTGTCCCTGGATGTGTTGATGCCGCGACTGGCACCCGATCACGGTGCCGATATCCATGCGGCCTTGGTGCAGGGCTACAAAGACGCTTTTGTCACCATTCGCCAAGATCAGCCTGCGGCTGCGCATACACCACTATTTCCCGGCGCTCAGGATGTGTTGGATCAATTGCATGCGGTGCCAGAGACCCTTTTGGGCGTGGCGACGGGAAAATCACGACGCGGGTTGGATAAGGTGCTGGAGGCCCATGAACTGACGAAGCGTTTTGTGACCGAGCAGGTGGCGGATCATCATCCATCAAAACCGCATCCAGCCATGTTGCAGGCCTGTTTGGCGGAGACCGGGATTGCGCCTGCGCGCGCTGTGATGGTTGGAGACACGAGCTTTGACATGGAGATGGCGAAGGCCGCTGGCTTCTATGCGGTGGGCGTCAGCTGGGGCTATCATGAGCGCGCGGAACTCGGTGCTGCGGATGTGGTCATTGATCACTTTGAAGAATTGCACGATGTGCTGAAAGATTATTGGGGATAGGCATGGCCGGCTGGAATACCAAACGAAAATTCTGGAAAGAGACATCTGTTTCGCAAGGAGAAGATGGTTTCGCGGTTTTGCTGGACGGACGGGGTCTGAAAACGCCTGCTAAGACACCGGTTGTGGTGCCGACTGAAACAATCGCTCAAGCCATCGCGGCTGAGTGGGATGTGCAAGTTGAAGAGATCGATCCGCTGACTATGCCCGTCACGCGCTGGGCAAATGCGGCACTTGATAAAGTGGCGCTGCAACATGCCGAGGTTGCCGATATGCTGGCGGAATATGGCGGTACGGACCTTTTGTGTTACCGCGCTGATAACCCTCAAGAATTGGTAAATCGACAAGCCGAGCTCTGGGATCCGGTTTTGGATTGGGCTGCTGAAACTTTGGGCGCGCGCCTGGTTCCAGTGCAAGGGGTCATGTTTCAGTCCCAGGACGATAGCGCTTTGGAGCACTTGCGGACACGGGTACATGGCTTCTCCAACTTTGAAATGTCGGCTTTCCATGACCTGGTGTCGCTTTCCGGTTCGCTGATTCTCGGATTCGCTGCAGTCGAAAATTTGAGACCAATTGACGAGCTTTGGGCGCTTTCAAGGGTCGATGAGCTTTGGCAAGAAGAACAATGGGGACGCGATGAAGAGGCTCATGAACTCGCCGAAATCAAGAAAGCAGCCTTTGTCCAAGCCCACAAGAACTTCAATTTGTGTTTTAATTAAAAAGAGTTAAGGCGAATCTGCATGGTTTGTAGACGCCATTTAACTTATTGATCAAAATCCCTGATCCACCCCTTGACCTTTTTTGATGTTTCAAAGCAAACTGGATTGCGCTGATGGGGGCGAGACCCGACTTCAGCATTAAAAATGCCGATCGATAAAGATCGGTGCTCTGCTCCCAACGCGGGGCGGCAACTCAGGAAGAGGTAAATATGAAAAAATCCGTAATCTTTGGCGCGGCGACACTTGCTTGCATGTCTGCAGTCGCGGCCACAGCCGGTACCGTTGATGATGTAAAAGCACGCGGCAAACTGAACTGTGGTGTGGCGTCAGGTCTGGTTGGTTTTGCGACCCCAGATGCAAACGGCGAATGGGGTGGCTTCGACGTGGCGGTCTGCCGCGCGGTTGCAGCTGCTGTTCTTGGTGACCCTAAGGCGGTTGAGTTCGTTCCAACCACCGGTAAAACACGCTTCACCGCTCTGGCTTCTGGCGAGATCGATATGCTGGCGCGTAACACCACATGGACATTCTCCCGTGACGTTGACCTGAAGTTCACCTTTGTTGGTGTGAACTATTATGACGGTCAGGGCTTCATGGTTCCAAAAGAACTGGGCGTTTCCTCTGCGAAAGAGCTGGATGGCGCAACTGTATGTATCCAAACTGGTACAACAACAGAACTGAACCTGGCGGACTTCTTCCGCACAAACGGTATCAGCTATGAGCCAGTTCCGATCGAGACCAATGCTGAAGCACAGCAGCAGTATCTCGCAGGTGCGTGTGACGTTTACACAACCGACGCATCCGGCCTTGCAGCGACACGTGCAGCGTTTGAAAACCCAGATGAGCACGCGGTTCTGCCAGAGATCATCTCTAAAGAGCCACTGGGCCCACTGGTGCGTCACGGCGACAACGAGTGGGGCGACATCGTTCGCTGGACTCTGAACGCTCTGATCACAGCTGAAGAGCTGGGTGTGACATCTGCAAACGTCGCAGAGCTGTCCGCAGGTACAAACAACCCTGAAATCAACCGTCTGCTGGGTTCCGAAGGTTCCCTGGGCGAGATGCTGGGTCTGTCTGCTGACTGGGCGAAAAGCGCTATCATGGCGGGTGGTAACTACGGCGAAGTGTTCGAAAAGAACATCGGCGAGAACACCCCAATCGGCCTGGCGCGTGGTCTGAACGCTCAGTACACCGATGGTGGTCTGATCTACTCTCCACCATTCCGCTAAGAACTTAATGGCCTAGGGCGCGAGACTTCTCGCGCCCTTCGCTTTTTATTCGGTACGAATAACGTGGTCTGACCTCAGAGAATGCGCAGCAAATAGCGCTGAGGAGCAGATCAAAAACGGGGAACATCCTTAATGACCACTCTCACCGACCCTCCGAAGGAGTCGTTTCGGCTATCTATGCTGATTTACGACACCCGGTATCGCTCGGCGACTATCCAGGTTGTGGCACTGATGGGCTTTATGCTGCTTGCAGCTTGGTTGATCAGCAATACACTCACCAACCTAGAGACCCTTGGGAAACCGATTTCGCTGGCCTTTTTTACTGAGCCTGCGAGCTACGACATCAACCAACGTCTACTGGAATATGACAGCCGCGACAGCCACCTGCGAGCAGCCTTTATCGGTTTGCTGAATACACTGGTTGTTGCCGTTCTGGGCTGCATCACAGCAACCATTCTCGGTGTCCTTATTGGCGTTCTGCGCCTGTCCAAAAACTGGCTCGTCGCCCGCATCATGACCGTATATGTGGAAATGTTCCGCAACGTACCGGTTCTGCTGTGGATCGTATTGGCTATGGCGGTTTTGATTGAAAGCCTGCCTTCTCCGCGTGCCTTCCGGGGTGAAAACCCAGAAGCCACCATGAGCCTGTTTGATACCGTCGCAGTGACAAACCGTGGGGTATATATCCCAGAGGCACTTTTCCATAACTCCTTGGGCAACATCCACCTGTTCGGTCAAAGCTCTATGCGCTTTGACATCTCACTGGATCTTGTGGCGTTCCTTGTTGTTCTGATTGCCGGTCTGTTTGTTTCCAACAAGATCAAACAGCGCGCTGACAAAGTTCAGGAAGAAACCGGTGAGCGCCCAACCACGTGGTGGCAGCGACTTGCGGTTGTCTTTGTACCGATCGTGATCCTTCTGGCCATTCTGGGCTTCCATCTGGGGTATCCGGAGCTGAAAGGATTTAACTTCAGCGGCGGCACGCACATGCGGAACTCACTGATTGCGCTTTGGTTGGCTCTGTCGCTTTACACAGCGGCTTTCATCGCAGAGATCGTTCGTGGCGGTATTCTTGCCATCAGCCACGGTCAGACCGAAGCAGCCGGCGCATTGGGTTTGCGTCAGGGCCGCATCATGAGCTTGGTGGTCCTGCCTCAGGCACTGCGCGTCATCATCCCACCGATGATTTCCAACTATCTGAACCTGACCAAAAACTCGTCTCTGGCGATTGCGGTAGGTTACATGGACATCACCGGCACATTGGGTGGCATTACAATGAACCAGACCGGGCGTGAGCTTGAGTGTGTTGTACTTTTGATGGGGGTTTACCTGCTGATCAGCCTCTCCATTTCATTTGTGATGAACTGGTACAACAAACGCGTCGCATTGGTGGAGCGGTAATATGAGTGATAAATCTTTTGTCCGCACAGAAATGCTGCCAGAACTCGATCCTCCGGCGTCTACCGTAGGGATTGTGGGTTGGATGCGTGAGAATCTATTCTCAAGCGTTGTAAACTCCATTCTGACAGTCGTGTCTCTTGGCTTCATCTTCTACATTTTGGCCGGCTTGCTGCCTTGGATTTTCCAATCCGAATGGGGCGCAACCTCGCTGACCGAATGTCGTGAGATCTTTAACGAGAAATACGGCACTTCCCATGGTCACGCCTGCTGGGGTGTGGTGAACGACCGTTGGCTACAACTGCTTTACGGTTTCTACCCAGATTACCTTTACTGGCGCGTCAACCTTGCTTTGGTCCTGACCTTGGCGGCTTTGGCACCGATCTTGTTTGCTGAGAAAGCTCCACGTCAGATGATCTATCTGACAATGGCTTACCCATTCCTGATGCCTTGGCTTCTATGGGGCGGCTCTATCTGGGGTCCAATCTGTGCAGCAGCCGGCTTTGTTGTCATCTTCTTTGGCTACCGGTTCGTCACTAATATTGCAGGTAGTCTTGTTGGTTTGATCGTGTCTGTACTTGCTGGCATCATCTGGTGGATGTTCATCGCAGGAACAGTGGCATCTGGGCTGGAGTCGGTTCTGAACATCGGTATCGAAGCAGTTGAATCGCGTAAGTTCGGTGGCTTCATGCTGGCGCTTCTTTTGGGGATCGTTGCAATTGGTTGTTCACTTCCTCTGGGCATTCTTCTTGCGCTAGGACGTCAGTCCGACCTCCTGATCGTGAAAACAATCTGCGTTGGCTTTATCGAGTTCATCCGGGGCGTACCGCTGATCACTCTGTTGTTCGTGGCATCGCTTTTGTTGAACGTGTTCCTGCCACCTGGCACGAACTTCGATATCATCTTGCGCGTTATGATCATGATGACCCTCTTCTCCGCCGCTTATATGGCGGAGACCATTCGGGGTGGTCTGGCTGCATTGCCAAAAGGTCAATACGAGGGGGCTGACTCCCTTGGTTTGAACTACTGGCAGGCACAACGCCTGATCATCATGCCTCAAGCATTGAAAATCTCGATCCCGGGCATCGTTTCCAACTTTATCGGTATCTTCAAGGACACCACCCTTGTTTCGATCATTGGTCTGTTCGATGTGATTGGTCTGTCGACAGCGATCCGTGCTGACACCGCTTGGAACGGCATCTACTGGGAACTCTTCGCGTTTATCGCGGTGCTGTTCTTCATCGTATGTTTTTCCATGTCCCGCTATTCCATGTACCTGGAGCGCAAGCTTCAAACTGGTCATAAACGATAGGAGATCACGTAATGTCTGATCTACAATCCGACCGCACCATCGATCGCTCCAAAATGGAAGTGAGCGACGAGGTTGCCATCCAAATCACCAACATGAACAAGTGGTATGGTTCATTCCACGTGTTGCGTGACATCAACCTGACCGTCAATCGTGGCGAACGGATCGTTATCGCGGGCCCATCGGGCTCCGGTAAATCCACCATGATCCGTTGCATCAACCGGCTGGAAGAACACCAGCAGGGGCAGATTATCGTTGACGGAACAGAGCTGACATCTGACCTGAAGAACATCGATAAGATCCGTTCTGAGGTTGGCATGTGTTTCCAGCACTTCAACCTGTTCCCACACCTGACGATCCTGGAGAACTGTACTCTGGCGCCAATCTGGGTACGCAAAACACCTCAGAAAGAAGCCATCGAAACAGCGATGCACTTCCTTGAAAAGGTGAAGATACCAGAGCAGGCCAATAAGTACCCTGGTCAGCTGTCTGGCGGTCAGCAGCAGCGTGTGGCGATTGCCCGCTCGCTCTGCATGAAGCCACGGATCATGCTGTTTGACGAACCGACATCTGCGCTCGACCCGGAGATGATTAAAGAGGTTCTGGATACCATGATCGAACTCGCGGAAGAGGGCATGACCATGCTCTGCGTGACCCACGAGATGGGCTTTGCGCGTCAGGTTGCAAACCGCGTGATCTTCATGGACGCGGGCCAAATCGTGGAGCAGAACGAACCGGAAGAGTTCTTCAACAATCCGAAGAGCGAACGGACCAAACTGTTCCTCAGCCAGATCCTGGGTCACTAAGCCTAGTCAAAGAGATCAAAGAAAAGGCCCGCCACTTTGCGGGGCTTTTTTACGAGCGCCAGCTGCGCTTCCATCCAAGGCCAAGACACCAGAGCGTGGCAGCATATATCACCGCCAGAGCCACCTCGCTGGGATAACTGGAAAGATCGAGCAGACTTTTTGTCGGGTAACTTGCAAAGAGTGCCAGAGCCACCACCAGTGCCATGGCTACAGCAGGCGCATCTACCTTATGAATGGCCCTGCGTGCCAATGCGGCTGAGATCAGTGCAAAGACAATGCTGGCTTGAAGATCGGTCGTGTTGGTATTTTGTTGGGCCAAAAACATGACACCAATAATGCTCAAGATTATGACAGCGTGTTTGTTCATCTGGCTTCCAGAAGCTCTCTGGGAACGATGAAATCAACCACTTTTCCGGTGCCTGCTTCGATCTGCGACCAATCATGGATTTCAAAATCTATCACCGTGGTCGCACAGGTTGGATAGTCATAGAAACGATTGTGTTGGGGCGGAATGTCCACCAATTGCTCCGCGAAGTCTGCAATTCCTGGATTATGGCCGAGCATGAGCACCGTATCCACCGTTTCCTTCTTAAGCTCGACTAGCATGACCTTTGGGGTGGCGAGATAAAGGCTATCTTCGAAACGGGCCGGAGCATCAAAGTGCAGACCATAACATGTCTCTCGTGTGCGTTTGGCGCTGGAACTTAAGATTGCATCTGGCAGATAGCCATTTTCGCGCAGCCAGACGCCAATTGCTGGAGCGGACTTATAGCCTCGATTGTTCAGCGGTCTGTCAAAGTCTGCACCGGGGTGTTCCCAGCTGGATTTGGCGTGGCGGATCAGGATTAGTCGTTTGGTCATTCGCCGACAAAGGCCTTCATGTGAAATTCTGATTGCGCTTTTACTCTGCCAAAATTCTGCGAGACAGGGCAGCTTAATCTGACCTTACACCCTGAAAGACAGGCGCTTCCGACTTTGCTGCCTATATAGGTTTTGCAGGCGGCTACATCGTAGCCTGACGGCGTCAGGGCCTCGATGGGGCAGGCTGTCTTGCAGGGTTGGTTCACACAAGAGTCACAGGGGTTGTCATGAGGCAGGGGCAGATCATGGAACTCGGACAGGGCCAGGACCCCTCGGAAAGAGGTGAATAGCCCAGCTTTGTGGTGCACAAGAAGCCCTACGGGCGATTGATAACAGCTCGATTTCAGCGCCCATTGAATAAACGGAGGATAAGGCGGGCCATCAGAGGGAAAGTAGACTTTGCCGCCAAGCTTTTCCGCAACTTGTTGTAGTACGCGTTTGGAGAAACGATCCATTCCGTCAGGCAAACCGTCCAAATACTCCGGTTGTTGCGTGAAGTGGCTCCAGAACTCCGGTTCATCTGGTCCAATCATCAATGCGGTCTGATATCCAGTGAACCACTCATCATCGGGCGGGTGAAAACCACCCACAATGGTTAGTGCGTGTTTTTGAAGCGTGCTTTCAATCATTTTTTCTTGAATGGCAGGATTAAGGACCACCCCAGTTTGGATGGGCGGTCATCTTGCCACTGGAGACCTGTTATCATGTCATCATGCCCTGCTTCCGGCTGTGCAATATAGGTGCCGAACAGGCGATCCCATATCGACAAAGAGAACCCGTAGTTGCTGTCATGCTCATGACGATGCACGGAATGATGAACGCGGTGCATGTCAGGAGTGACCAAAACGCGGCGGATTGCGACATCAACAGGTAATGGAAGCCGAATATTGGCGTGGTTGAACATGGCGGTGCCATTCAGCAGGACTTCAAACAGGACAATCGCCAAAACGCTTGGGCCAAGCGCATAGACCAGCCCGATTTTCAAAAGCATCGAAAGCGCAATTTCTACGGGATGGAAGCGGATAGCGGTTGTCACATCCATGTCGCGATCCGCATGGTGAACGCGGTGAAGGCGCCAAAGGATCGGCACTTTGTGGGTGATTAAATGCTGAAGCCAGATCGCGAAATCAAAGACTAGAATAGCGAGTAAAACTTCAAGCCAAACAGGTGCTTCGAACTGGTTGAAAAGCCCCCATCCGTTGTTGCCTGCGTCGAGTGCCGCCCCGGCAGCCAGCGCTGGGAGGGCGAAGGCCATTACCTGAAGTGTGCCTGAGTTTAGAATTGAAATCGCCCAGTTCGTCACCCAACGCTTGGATCGTTTATGGACACGGGCACGGCGCGGGATGAGCCATTCAATGCTCGCTAAAGCAATGAAAAGCCCAAAGAAAACACCGAGGCGGATGACAGCTTCATTTTCCATGCACCAACAGTAGGTGCATGGTTTGGCAAGTCAAATGGCTTAAGCTCACTTTTGGGTCAGGCGTCGCCGCGGATCAAGGAGCCGGCACCGTGTTCGGTAAATAGCTCCAACAAACAAGCGTTTGGCGCGCGCCCGTCGAGGATAACGACCGCACGAACGCCGCCTTCGATGGCGTTCAAGGCGGTTTCAGTTTTTGGGATCATGCCCCCAGCAATCACACCTTTCGCGGTCAGATCTTTGATCTGCTGGGACGTGAGCTCTGTCATGACCTCACCTGCTCCATTTTTCACACCGGCCACGTCTGTCAAAAGCAGCAGGCGGTCAGCATTCAGTGACGCCGCAATTGCACCAGCTGCGGTATCGCCGTTGACGTTGAAGGTCTCTCCATCCTCTCCAGCACCAAGCGGTGCAATCACAGGGATGGTGTTTTTTGCAAAGAGGTCGTGCAGAACCTCTGGGTTCATGGCGTTTGGCGTGCCAACAAAGCCAAGTTCAGGATTTGTTTGCGTGCAGACCATTAGATTTGCATCTTTGCCAGACAGTCCAACGGCTTTGCCGCCCTGACGGTTGATCGCTTGAACAATTCGCTTGTTGACGGTGCCAGATAGGACCATTTCGACAACTTCAACGGTCGCCTGATCGGTGACACGCTTGCCGTTCACAAAATCAGATTTGATCTGCAGCCGGTCCAGCATCGCATTGATCATTGGACCACCGCCATGCACGACAACTGGGTGGATGCCCACCATCTGCATCAGCACAACATCGCGTGCAAATTCTTCCATCGCCTCATCACTGCCCATGGCGTGTCCACCAAGTTTGATGACAACAATCGCACCGGTGTAGCGCTGCAGATAGGGCAGAGCTTGAGACAGGGTGCGGGCGGTGGCGATCCAATCGCGGTTCATGTTTTGCTTCTTCATATGCTGGTCCTCTGGCTGCCCCTGTTAACGGGTTTGCCCAAGGTTGGCTATGGCTTTGAGGCCATCTTGTTTTCCGCGTCAGGTCAAATTCGCAATCAGCGCACGTAGGGTTGGAAGACCCCAGCCCTTTTCGCTGGAAGTAACAACAAGTTCTGGGAAAGCCGCTGGGTGTTTGGACAGAGCTTGGCGCACCTGATCCATCGTCTTTTCGCGGTCTTTCTCTTTCACCTTATCGGCTTTGGTCATCACGACCTGAAATGTTACAGCAGAGCTGTCCAGCAAAGACATGATCTCATCGTCCACGGCCTTCACACCGTGACGGCTGTCGATCAAAACAAAGGCGCGGCGCAGGCTCACGCGACCAGATAGGTAGCGCTTCAATAGCTTTTGCCACTTTTCGATAACCGGCAGAGGCGCGTTTGCAAAACCATAGCCCGGCAGGTCGACCAGATAGTGGCTTTCCGCGAGGGTGAAATAGTTGATTTCTTGCGTGCGACCCGGCGTGTTGGATGCGCGCGCAAGGCCCTTACGACCGGTCAAGGCATTGATCAAGCTGGATTTCCCAACGTTTGATCGCCCTGCAAAACAGACCTCTATCCGGTCATCTCCAGGCAGGCCGTCCATGGCGACCACACCTTTCAGAAAGTCGGCATTGCTGCCAACAAAAAGTTTGCGGCCTTTTTCGCGGCTTACATCGTCTGGTTCTTCGACCAGGGGGAAGGGGAGTTGCATCAGAGCACCTCAACAGTGTCGCCGCGCGCAATGTCACCGGCTTTGGTTACATAGGCCTTTACGCCGAAGTCCAGATGCCCAAAGTTGTCGCGCAGACTTTTAAGTGTGTCGTAGTCATATTGGCCGGTCAGGGGATCAACGGTTGTTGCTTTGCAGCGTTCGATCCGCTCACGGACTTCGAACTCTGCTGTGCCAACACGGATCGATTTGCCAACCAGATCAAATTCATCCCAGGGGGCCATACCATCCAGATGGATGTTGCCACGCCAGCGGTCCATCGACAGCTCTGCGTCAAAGGTCGCGCCAAGCGCTGCATTAGAGGCCAGATTCAGAAGGCTTATAGAAGGCCAGCTTGAATCGGTAAGGCCTACTCCAGGTACTTTCATAATGCCGGTCGATTGGCGCCGTTCGGCAGGCATGATCGGACGCACCCAATCCACGAATTTCTGTGCATCTTCATCTGGATCAAATGTCAGATCCCACAATTCTGGGTGGCTCAAGGTCACTTTACCCGAAGCCTCATCCAGCTTTGCGGTCAGCGCCATCAAATGTGGTGAGCTTGCGCCGCGTGAAAAGTTGATACACCGGGCCCATTCGGACCCATCTGCTTTGGTTGCTTCGTGGGTCACGGCCCAATGGCGATCCCAAGGCATGCACTTGCCTGCCTCTAGCGCAGCGCGCTCAAGCGGTTCGCGGCCATGAGCCTTGATTGGATGGCGCCAGAGGGCCGCGACCGAAATTGTCACTTTTCTTCAGCCTTCGACTTGCGTTTGAAACCAGATTTGATGTTGCCAAAAACATCTGGTTTGTAGCCGTGAATTCGCATGATCGAATATTGCTGAATGAAGGTGATCGTGTTGTTCGCAATCCAGTAGACGACCAGACCTGACGCAAAGGTGCCCAGCATGAACATGAACACCCAAGGCATCCAAGCAAAGATCATCTTCTGTGTCGGATCCGTTGGAGCTGGATTCAGCTTTTGTTGCAGCCACATAGAAACGCCCAACAGGATCGGTAGGATACCCAGCGAGAAGAAGGCGAAGATACCCAGATCAGGAACCGTGTAAGGCAGAGCACCAAACAGGTTGAAGATCGATGTTGGATCTGGTGCGGAAAGGTCTTTCAGCCAGCCCACCCAGGGTGCGTGACGCAGTTCCAGTGTGACGAAGATCACCTTATAGAGCGAGAAGAAGATCGGGATCTGCAGCAGGATTGGCAAACAACCTGCGGCCGGATTGACCTTCTCTTTTTTGTATAGCTCCATCATGGATTGCTGCAGCTTCTGACGGTCATCGCCTGCCTTTTCCTTCAGCTTTTCCATTTCTGGCTGCAGCTCTTTCATCTTGGCCATAGAGGCATAAGATTTATAGGCCAATGGGAAAACGATGATCTTAATCAAAACCGTCAGACCAATGATGGCCCAGCCCATGTTGCCGATCAGAGTGTTCAGCCAGTGCAGCACTGCGAACATTGGCTTGGTCAGGAAGAAGAACCAACCCCAATCAATGCTGTCCAGGAAGCCATTGATGCCGCCTTCGTTCTGATAGCTGCGGATTGCCGCCCAGTCTTTGGCGCCGGCAAAAAGTTGGCTATCAATAGTGACTGTTTGACCGTCAGCCAGTGTCTGTGTCGGCAGAACAGCTTCGGTTTGATAGATGTCGCGGCGGTCATCGTACTTGGATACAGACTTAAATGCGCTTGTTTGGGATGGGATTAGAGTTGCCATCCAGTAGTGATCAGTAAAGCCGATCCAGCCGTTTTCAGTGACCTGGGTGACTTCGGCTTTCGCGCCCTCTGAGGCATTAAAATCGTAGTCAGTCAGATCACCGTAGCTCGATTCTGTCAGCTCGCCATCGGACATGGCGATGAGGCCCTCGTGCAGAATGAAGAAATTCTTCAGATCCTGCGGCTCTCCGTGACGCGCGAGGATACCATAAGGCGCCAGTGAAACAGTGCCCGCGCCGTTGTTTTGAACGCTCTGTTTGATGGAGAACATGTAGTTTTCATCAATTGAGATCTCGCGCGAAAACACGAGGCCTGCTCCGTTGTCCCACGTCAGCGTAACCGGGCTGTTCTCTGTGAGGCGCGCCCCTTCTGCAGCAGCCCAAATGGTATTGGCACCGGGAACCGCGTCCAGGCCCAGGCCAGCGCCCGGCGCCCAGCCATAGAGGGCATAGTAGCTGCCTGCGGTACCGGTTGGGCGGAATAGGTGAACGATGTCAGAATTTTCGGCGAGTGTTTCGCGGTAGTTCTTGAGTGACAGGTCATCGATACGGCCACCTTGCAGTGAAATCGAACCCTTCAGCCGCTCGGTTTCAATGCTCAGACGAGGTGCATCTGTGACCTCAGCAACTTCAACAGTGTTGGGGGCAGTGGTCGCCGTCGCGTTCGCGACCGGCGTTGCCGCAACTGGTGTGTTTTCGGCTGTGGTGACTGCATTTGGATCTTCAGTGACGACAGGCTCTGGTGGGGGGAAGAAATAAAACCACCCGATGAGTACGAGAACGCTGAGCGCTGTTGCAAGAATAAGGTTCTTGTTATTGTCGTCCATTACGCAGGGCCACCTGTCTGTCTCAAGCCGCTTTGGGCAGCGGTTTGATGTATCTGTTGTTCGTCGCGATCACTTTCAAGCGCGAACAGCCCCAGAGGGGCTATGCAAAGAGATCGGTTCAGGGGAGGTTCAACAGAGGTCGACCGCAAAGGTCAAGAGGAATCGATGAATTGCCACCGGCGGAGGGCCGATAAGCGGCAAACTCAAGTTCCAAGCCCTCTTTGACCCAGTATTTCAGGTGGTTTTTGCAAACCCTGATAGTAGTTCTTCAACCAGGGAATCGTTTCAGAAAACGGCATTGGGCGCGCAATTCCATAGCCCTGCACATGTGTACATCCAAGCTGCGCCAGCATTGAATGTTCATTTGCGGTCTCCACCCCCTCGGCCAGAGTTTCGACCCCCAGTCTTTCTGCCATTGTGACAATTGCGGATACCAGTTTCTGTTGCTCCGCATCTTGATCAATCTGGATTATGAAGGATCGATCGATTTTTAACCGAGAGACCGCAAAGCGACGGATTGAACTGATCGAAGCATGCCCAGTGCCAAAATCATCAAGATCAACGTAGCAGCCAAGGTTGGCCAATCCATTTACGTTGCGGGCAATCGCTCCATCCGCCGTGCCGGCAATGACGGATTCCAAGACTTCAATTGAAAGTCTGGCCGGGGCGAGTTCAAACCGATCCAATTCCCAGTGGATTTTCTCTACCAGCATTGGATTGCGCAGCTCATCACCCGCGAAGTTTACGCCTACATGTGGAATGCGAAGCCCATGTCGATCCCATTCTTTCAGAGCCTCAAGGGAGTTTTTCAGCATATGGTCCGCCAAGCGTTCCAGTTGATTGGATCTTGTCAGCGCTTCCATAAAATGAACGGGGGCCAAAATGCCACGTTCCGGGTGCTGCCAGCGAGCAAGCGCCTCAAAGCCTGTTATTTCGCCTGTTTCAGTAGAGACCTGTGGCTGGAACCATGCATGAATCTGGTCGAGCTGCAGCGCGTTTGAAGCCTCTGTGCAAAGCTGCGCATGAGATCGATCCCGATTCAGGAGCTTTTTCGAATAGGCACGAATTGAGGAGGCACCGTTTCGATTGGCGTCCCGCAGGGCAATTTGGGCCGCCTTGTGCAATTCTTCAGCACCACCAGTATCGATTTGATCACTCCGGCAAAATCCGATGGAACAAGTGAGGCGCAGAGATGTGGCATCAATTGGGATCGGGCTTTCTACCGCTGACTTCAGTCGTGATGCGAGCTGAACACAGATTTCAAGATCCAAATGTCGCACAGGAGCCAGAGCAAACACATATTCGCCCTCATCGATCCGAGAAAGTCGATCATCTTCACGCATCGCGCGAAGTATACGTGCCCCAACTTTTTGCTGAATTTGTTGGGTTGCCACCTCACCGAATTTCGCCTGGAGTTGAGCAAATTCATCGATTTTGATCGAAAAACAGGCAAACCGGCGGTGATTGGTCGTCGCTTCCGAAGCCCATTTGTCCGCTTCTTTCTTTAATTCTGTCAGAGGCATCATCCCAGTAGGTATTTTTTCAAGCTCCTCCGATCGCCGATTTACCTGTCTGGCGGCGGCGATAGCCAAAACTGGAATGACTATCGTACATGCCATGAGCAGGGTAACGCCGCCAATCGAAAAGGCGCAGAGGCACAAAAAACTATATACGATGCCCAGCCACTCAGGCCGCCTTAAAAGCTCACGAAAGCTTTTGCTGCCGGAGTCACCCTCCGCAGACTTGCGTGTCCACATAATTCACCCTTTCCGCCAATCGGGGACTTCCGGAAAGGAGATTAATACAGGAACCTGAGTGCTTAATTAACGCAACATAGGAATGTCGTCGGAATTTTCGTCGAATTTTAGATTCTCGCGCGCCAATCCGACAAAATCGAAGATTTTTGGGTCCAGCATGTGGCTCGGGCGAATGTTCATCAAAGACCGGAACATCACCTGACGACGACCCGGGCTGTTCTTTTCCCATTGATCCAGGATTTGCTTCACCTGCTGGCGCTGAAGCCCGTCCTGGCTGCCGCAGAGATCGCATGGGATGATCGGGTAATTCATTGCCTTGGCGAATTTTTCGCAATCTTCTTCAGCGACGTGAGCCAGAGGGCGGTAAACAAACAAGTCTTTTTCTTCATTTACCAGTTTTGGCGGCATCGTCGCCAAACGACCTCCGTGGAAGAGGTTCATGAAGAAAGTTTCCAAGATGTCATCCCGGTGGTGACCCAGCACAACAGCCGAACAGCCTTCTTCACGCGCAATCCGGTAAAGGTTACCGCGACGCAGGCGTGAGCAGAGCGCGCAATAGGTTCGTCCAGCCGGGACCTTATCTTTCACAATTGAATAAGTGTCTTGATATTCAATCCGGTGTGGTACGCCCATTTTTTCCAAGAAGGCCGGCAGCACTGTGGCCGGGAAGTTCGGCTGACCCTGATCCAGATTGCAGGCGAGCAGATCGACCGGCAGAAGGCCGCGCCATTTCAGCTCATAAAGAACCGCAAGCAATGTGTAGCTGTCTTTGCCACCGGAAAGGCAGACAAGCCAACGCGCATCGCGTTCGATCATCCCGTATTGCTCAATCGCTTCGCGCGTATAGCGCACAATCCGCTTACGCAGCTTCTTAAAGCTGGCAGAGGAGGGCGCGCCGTGAAACAGAGGGTGGATATCGTCGAGATCATCATCAAGCATGGCCGCCCCTATGCCACCGAATAGCCAATAGGAAAAGGGGCAAAGCGGCTTTCACACTTTGCCCCAGTGTTAGCGTTTCAGATCCCAGAAGTGATCAATTGGATCGTGGGGGCGTTCGGGTAGGCCAATATCCCTCCGCATCCGGTTGTCCAAATGATCGGCCCTGGGAGGGCTGGGTTTGAAACGAACCACGGTTTTGATCGCCGTAGTCAGCAAGCGTCCGCGACCGAACTTATCGATCAGATTGGCTATTTCTTCATTCAAATCGGGGATAGGTTCATGAACTTCATCTTTTGTCATTGCTCTTCTCAACTCAATTTAAGGTTGACAAAGGCGCAGCTCTTTTGGCCTGGCCACGGCATTAAACCGAGGTCAGTTGTTTCCGCTGCGTCGAAGTCTTTCGACGTTAGACTCTGTCAGACCAAAGGCGGCGTGAAGGCTCCGAGAGTTCCGGAAGTCCAATGTCGCGGCGCAGATGATTGTTCATCGACACCACTGAATCAGGCGGTCGACCTTTGCCTTTCCAAAAGGTTTTCAAAATCGCGAAGAGGGCGCGTCTGCGGCCAAATCTTGCGATCAGGTAGGTCACTTCAAACGTCAGTTCTTTTCGGGCGTTATAAGAAACGGCTTGATTCATTGGTGTTTCCACGTGCAAAGCGACGTGGTCCTCTGGTTTTGTAAGTTTAATGCAAAGCCAACAGATCAAACGGACTCCGCCTAGGCGGGAGTTATCGATTGCTGGTCAGAAAGCGTTCAGAGTGGAAACCTTGATTTCCAGGCGGGGATCAGGCGTGATGCTGGGCCCAGCCGGCTCGGAGGCAAGTGGTCAGTGCATATTTCATGATTTGCCTCCTTTGTAGTGGTTGAACGTGTGCGCACACTAGCAGCGTGTAACGCTTCGCCAAGTAGGGAAATGCATACCCGTATTAGTTGTTGCGACTCAGCAACAATCCGAGTTCTTCACTTGGTCTTTTTTATCTGGAACGGGGTCATAGCCTTCTCCACCTAAGGGATGGCAACGCCCAATACGCCTGATTGTCAGAATGGTCCCTTTGACGGGACCGTGGTTCTCAAGCGCCTCAAGCGCATAGGCAGAACAGGTGGGTTGATACCGGCAATTGTGTCCAACCCAAGGGCTGAAGATCAGCCGATAGGCCCGAATGGGAAGGGCAATTATATGGGAGAGGGGACTCATTTGGATTTGGCTGCGCGTTTGGGACCTGGGCTATGCAGTTTGTTCAGTGCATATTTAAGGTCACCTTTGAGATCTTCAAAGGGTCGGGCAGCAGTCGTTTCAGCTCTTCCAATCAGAACATAGTCCCAGCCGGGCTTCCCAAGAATAGGGAGCAAAGCGCGCGCAACTTCTCGCATACGCCGTTTCGCGCGGTTGCGGGCGACCGCATTCCCAACTTTCTTAGAGCAGGTAAATCCCACGCGGATCTGATCAGATTGTTCTGTTTCGCCCTCGCGCCTTTTGCGAGCCTGCACCATCATTGATCCTACCCCTTGTTTGCGCGCGCGCGCGGCCAATAGGAAATCAGATCGTTTTTTTAATACCTGCAAACACGACGAAGCCGCCGGAGGTTTTTCCCTTCGGCTGGCGTTGCCATCCAATGGGGCCTCCGGCGGCGTCATGTCTTAATTCGCAGTGCTGCTGAGGCTTACGCGCTCAGAGACTTACGGCCTTGCGCGCGACGCGCGTTGATGATCTTGCGACCAGCTTTTGTAGCCATGCGCGCACGGAAGCCGTGGCGGCGCTTGCGAACCAGGTTCGAGGGTTGGTAGGTGCGTTTCATCGCTCCGTCTCCGTACTTTAGTTAAACGCTCCGCGACTCACATCGGGTGCGTGATCTATTCGAAGCCCTGCTAATAGGGGTGACATTTGGATAAGTCAAACGCCCAAAGAGAGTTTTGCAACAAATATATGGGGAATTCCCTTGATATGTTTCAAAACTGTTGGATTCGACCTGTCTCGATCACGGAACGCGTGAAGATCATCAACCGCGCGTGAAGTCTATACCGATTTATTGCAAGCGCCCGCATCTTGGGGGAAACCAAGTATGACGAAAGACAAGATATGAGCGACATGACCGACGTCACTAAAAGCGGATTTGCCAAGAACCTTCCTTTGATTGCCATTCTGATAGTGGCTGCAATCGGGGCATTCACACTGCGCGATTACCTGAGTTTTGAAACGCTTAGGGATAACCGAGAGGCCTTGTTGGCCTTCCGTGACGCGAATTTCGCATTGACGGTTGGTCTTTTTATGGCTGCATACATTGTTATTGTGGCTTTCAGCTTACCAGGCGCGACAATTGCCACCCTGACCGGCGGCTTTCTATTCGCAACCTTTCCGGGCGCTCTCTTTAATGTCACCGCGGCAACGATAGGTGCAGTGCTTATTTTCCTCGCGGCTCGGTGGGGTCTGGGAGAGAAGCTGGCTGCCAAGATGGAAGGCTCCGAGGGGGCGGTAAAGAAAATCAAAGACGGGATCGATGAAAACCAATGGTCGATGCTGTTTCTGATCCGTCTGGTACCGGCAGTGCCATTCTTTGTAGCAAACCTCGTGCCTGCATTGGTCGGCGTACCGCTGCGCAGATTTGTGATCTCTACATTCCTGGGTATCATCCCAGGCGGTGTGGTTTACACATCGGTCGGCGCAGGTCTGGGTGAAGTCTTTGAACGGGGCGAAACACCAAACCTGGGCATTATCTTTGAGCCTCAAATTCTGCTGCCAATTCTGGGCCTTTGTGCTTTGGCTGCACTTCCCATTGCCATCAAAGCCATTCGCGGCAAGTAAGGACATAATCCCATGAATAAGATTAAAACCGATTTGCTTGTCATTGGTGCAGGCTCTGGTGGGCTGTCTGTTGCTGCTGGTGCGGTCCAGATGGGCGCGGATGTGACCTTGCTGGAAGGTCACAAGATGGGCGGCGACTGCCTGAACTTTGGTTGTGTTCCTTCCAAGGCGCTGATTGCGTCGGGCAAGGCCGCTTGGGCCCAGAGCAACGCCAGTAAATACGGCATCGCGAATGTCACGCCTAAGGTGGACTATGCCGCTGCGAAGGATCACGTCGCGGATGTGATTGCCGAAATTGAACCCAACGACTCGGTCGAGCGTTTCGAGGGGTTGGGTGTGCGTGTCATTCAGGAATTCGGCGAGTTTATCTCTCCGACAGAAGTGAAAGCAGGCGACAACATCATCACAGCACGCCGAGTTGTGATCTCAACCGGGTCTTCGCCCCTGGTTCCACCAATACCTGGTCTGGACAGCGTGCCATTTGAAACCAACGAGACCCTGTTTGAGCTGCGTGAGCAGCCAGAGCACCTGTTGGTCATCGGGGGTGGTCCCATTGGCCTTGAGATGGCGCAGGCGCACCGTCGTCTGGGCAGCAAGGTGACTGTGATTGAAGGTCTTAAGGCGTTGGGCAAAGATGATCCAGAAATGGCCGCGATCGTGTTGGAAAACCTGCGTGCTGAAGGCATTGAGATCGAAGAAGATGCGCTGGCACAGGAAATACGTGGCACCGCCGGGGCCATCGAAGTTGAGACCAAGGATGGCCGTATCTTCAAAGGCACGCATCTATTGATAGCGGTTGGCCGCAAACCCAATATCGACAAGCTGAACCTCGAGGCTGCGGGCATTGAAACCTCGCGCACCGGTATTCAGGTCGATGCCGGGATGCGCACCACCAATAAAAAGGTCTACGCGATTGGCGACGTGGCTGGTGGGCTGCAGTTCACCCATGTGGCGGGCTACCACGCCGGTCTGATCATTCGTTCGGCTTTGTTCGGTCTGCCGGCCAAGGAGCGTACTGACCATATCCCATGGGCCACCTATACAGAGCCAGAACTCGCGCAGGTCGGACTATCCGAAGCGCAAGCGCGGGAAATCCATGGCGACAAGCTTGAGGTCGCGCGCTTTCACTTCAATCACAATGACCGCGCCATCGCCGAACGCAAAACCGCGGGCCTGATCAAAGTCATGGTTGTGAAAGGCCGCCCCGTCGGGGCTTCCATCGCAGGCTATCAGGCCGGTGAACTCATTAACCTCTGGGCTCTGGTCATCGCCAACAAACTGAAAATGAGCGCTGTTGCCAATATGGTTGCGCCTTATCCGACAGTCGGTGAGTTGAACAAACGCGCCGCAGGTGCATATTTCTCGCCAAGGCTGTTTGAGAACCCTAAGGTGAAACGCGTGGTTGGATTTGTCCAACGATGGTTGCCGTAAGAGTTAGGCGAGGGGCGATGTTAAAGACACTCTCAGGGCGTTTCCTGTTTCTGACCATCATCTTTGTGATGCTGGCCGAAATCCTGATCTTCGTTCCGTCCATTGCGCGTTTCCGCGAGGACTATTTGCTATCGCGACTTGAACGCGCACAGATCGCCTCGTTGGCTTTGTTGGCCGATGAAATGATTGACGAGGAGCTTGAGGCAGAGCTGCTTCGGAACGCAGAGGTCTACAACGTCGTACTTCGTCGCGATGAGGTGCGCCAATTGATGCTGTCATCCCCGATGCCAGCCCCAATCGATAAGTCTTTCGATCTCAGGGATCGTATGGCAACCAAACTGATAATGGACGCAATGGCGCGTCTGTTTAATCCTGAACCGGAAGTTATTCGCGTTATTGGCGCCCCGGTCCGCGATGCTGGTCTATTGATCGAAGTCACGATCTGGACCAAAGATTTACGCGCCGCGATGATTGATTATGGCCTTAATATTCTGCTGCTCTCTGCAGTGATCTCGATCTTTACGGCAACCCTCTTGTTTGTGGTTGTGCGGATGATCCTGGTGAAGCCTATCAAGGGCGTCGTCGGCTATATGCAAAGCTATGCAGCTGCCCCTGAAGACGCACGTCGTATCATCCAGCCAAGCGCAGGGGTTGTCGAACTGCGTGAAGCCGAAGAAGCGCTTCAAACTCTACAGACTGAATTGACCGCTTCCTTGCGTCAAAAGGAACGTCTGGCTCAGCTTGGCGGCGCCGTAGCGAAGGTCAGTCACGACTTGCGCAACATCCTGACATCAGCTCAACTTTTCACCGACCGGATTGAGATGTCAGAAGATCCCACCGTAAAGCGCATGGCCCCCAAACTTGTGAATTCCATCACACGCGCGGTGCATCTATGCGAGAGCACATTGGCCTATGGGAAAGCGGAGGAACCAGCGCCGCGTCTCACCGAAGTAAACCTTTCAGAACTCGTTGAGGATGTGCTCGCATCTGAACGTCTGGCGGTTGGTAACTTTGATCTGAGCCTCGCAGACAATGTGCCCAATGGCATGATGGTCCGGGCCGACTCAGAGCAGCTCTTCCGGGTGATCTCAAACCTTGTTCGCAACGCACGTCAGGCAATCGTGACATCAGGGAACCCCGCAGAGATCATGGTGTCTGCTGAAGAGCACGCTGAAAGCTGGAGCATTCAGATCAAAGACACCGGTCCTGGGCTTCCTCCCAAGGCGAAAGAACATTTGTTCCAACCTTTTCAAGGGGGTGCGCGTAAGGGCGGCACAGGCTTGGGGCTGGCGATTTCAGCGGAATTGATCAAGGGTCATGGCGGGATGCTCGAACTTTTGAGCAGTGACGACACGGGCACAAGCTTTGGGATTTGTTTGCCGAAGGGCGATATCGCAGAAATCTGATTTTTTTTGGATTTTGCTCTTGCGCCCATTTGGGGTTCACTTTAAACCGCCCCTCACACCGCGCTCTGGTAGCTCAGCTGGATAGAGTACTTGACTACGAATCAAGGGGTCGGGGGTTCGAATCCTCCCCAGAGCGCCATTAAAAACTTGTGAGACGTCAGATAACTTTGACCTTTGCGTCATAAACTGACCCAATTTCCCGATTTAATTTTCATTCAAGCGATTTCGTTTGATTTGACTTCCCTTTGAAAAATAAAGGCTATTTAGCAGGTTTAGACGCGGTAGACGCCTTCACCTGTAAATCTGCCATGTGGTGAACGCGGATGGCGGCGAGGCAAAGTTATTCGACAAATGCGCTGCAGCCCGCAGCACAATGCCTGAGGGCACGGTTTGGTCTGTTCTGGTTGCCTGGGGGCAGGTAGCGCCTTCGCCCTGACATCCAGGGACGTTTGGTTTGCCTAAAACCACGGGTTTTCAATGAGGAGAAGCGTGGCCACTGGTTCCACAACAATTGTTCAGAACGGCCCAGAGCAGACTTTCAGCTTACTCGTCGCTTGCTGCGGTCGCAGCCTGGATTCCCGACATTCGCCGCGAACGTAAATACTATAGTGTTTTGAATGTCAGTTCAGCGAGGCAAGGGATAAACGCCCGGCATAAAACCTTTGGTTTCGCTGGGCGAGTTTTTTTCACAGCTCAGTGGGCTGTGGACACCGGGGTAGCAAGCCTTGAGCCGACAACTTGCGCCACTGTCGCTGGGGTGCCGAGCTCTGCGTTGGGGGCCGGGCAATGCTCGACAGAGCAAGGCAGATAGTAGAGATCCGCTTCGGCTATGAAGGTGTCTGCGCCCTCCTGCATCTCGCCGCGGTAAACGGTGATATTCATGCCTTTTGGGGTACCCGTCGCGGCATCTGCCAGAAAGGCAAACATGCGGATTTCAAAGCTGTTGCCGTCGGCTTTGGTGAGGCTGGCCGGGCTATCGGTAAACTTCACGCCACCCGCGCCGAACATCCAGCCACCCACGATGTCGGCGGTGCCGCCCGTATCCACATTCATAATGTTCTGGTAGGCGCCGCCATCGGGCAGCACGCCGGTCACTTCGACAAACCAAGTGCCAACCAGTTGGTCGATAACAGGCTTACTGGTGTCAGCCGCATGGCTGGCCGTTGCGGTCGCCAGGGCGAACACGGTTGCGATTGATTTGAGGATTGAGAGTTTCATATTGGGGTTCCTTTTCAGGTTCAGGCAAAATCGGGAGTGGACAGGATCTGCCCATGCATGTCGCCGGTCACGGCGGCGAGATAGCTTTTGGCCGTGTCGACAGCAGACAGGCCGCCATCGGTGGGCAGGCCGAACAGTTCCATGCTCTCCTTAACGAAGATCGGCGAGACCACGTTCAGTCGCACAGTTTCTACTTCGGTGGCTGCGGTGCTGGTGAATGCCTCGATCGCGGCGCAGGACGCAGCAATAGCGCTTGTGGAAGGCATGGGGTTCTGAGCCGCAACACCCGAAGTCAGAGTGATAGAGCCGCCTGGCGTGACGACATCAAGGCCAAGGCGCAATACGTTCAGCTGGCCTTTCATCTGCGTGTCCACAGTCCGGTTGAAATCGTCATCGCTCATCGTGGCAAGCGGGGCCATCACCCCGTCACCCGCCACGCTGATGATCGCATCAAGCGGACCGGTCTTCGCAAATAGCGAGCGCAGGCTATCGGGGTCGGACATATCGACCTGAAGATCGCCTGATTTCCGTGAGGCGGTGTGGACCTCATGATCAGAGGACAAGGCATGCATCACCGCGCGTCCGATCACGCCGGACGCTCCAATAAGCAGAATTTTCATGGGATTACTCCAAAGGTAGGGCGTTCAGTGCCCGAAAGTTGTCGAGAATGTTTCGCACAACGCCTCTTTGGCGCGGTGCAGCATCGGTGTGCCGTGTGAGGGCAGCAGGTGTTGGAAGTTTAGCGCAGCGACCCGGTCGAATTCACTCGAATCCGGTGCGCAGTAACGCAGCCATTCGGGGCCGATACTGGCGGGTTTGAAAAACCCGGCCTGCCCCATGCGTTCGGCCGCGATCTCGCTGAAATACGCGTCTGGTTCGGCCCAGTTCTGCAGGCTGTCAGCCGTAATCAGAATGCCACCTTCGCGGTCAAGCAGGAACATGCCCTCCGGCAGCTTTGAGCTCTCGTAAGTGAAGAGCGACAGGCCCGGGACTGGGAACTCGCCATCCAACCGCAGGAGATGGTCAGGGACCAAACTGCCCTTGTGCTCCATGCCCTCAAGCGCCCAGAGTTTGGCCCCGTATCGCTGCACGTAAAACGGATCATCCAACCCGTTTTGTGCTCCGAGATGATAGCCTCCCAGTTTTACGATGTGCTCAACCTTGCCGAGGGTATCAAGCGCCGCCAGCCCATCGTCTGATAAGCGGATGGGGCTGATCAGGGTCAGCGCGTCGCGGTCGCGCAGGACGGTCATCGCGCGGCTGATCCGCATACCCGGCACCATGTCGACACTTCCGGTCACGTGAAAGATGTCAGGGAAAATCTCGGTGACCTCACCATGTGGTGTGGCGTGGGGGAATTCATACGGCATGACGTTCTCCTTCGGTTTGCGTGTTTTTCAAGTTCAGATACCAATCGGCCAAGGCGTGTCCGATCTCATACGGGTAATCCTCTTGCAGGAAATGGAGGCCTTCCCCCAGATCGACACTGGTCAGGTTTGGAAAATTTTCTTTGATCCAGACCACATCTTTCTGGCGGATCAACACGCCGGGATCGGCGTGGAAAAACAGCTTTGGAATGGGGGTTTCCGTGAGCCATTGCGAATAATCCGCCACTGCGCGCGAGATATGTTCGGGCTTACCCTCGACCGGCACGTCGCGCGGGAAGATGTAAACCGGCTTGCGGCTTTTGATCGTGGGAAACGGTGCGAGGTAGGCAGCCATTTCCTGTTGGCTCAGATCGCGCTTAATCCAATCGGGCAGCATGCGTTTCACGAAACTGTTCATAACGCCAAGCATCAGCCAGCTGGCGAAAGGCGCCCGGATCAAACGCATCAGCATCTTGTCGCTGCGCGCCATGGCTGCAAAGTCGATCTCGCGATGCATCGCCTCCATAAAGACGATGCCCTTGATCTTGTCGCGATGCAGATTGGCGAAATGAAACCCCAGACCAGAGCCCCAATCCTGCACCACCAGGGTGATATTGGTCAGACCCAAAGCCTCGATGAACCCTTCGAGATAAGCGTAGCTATCGTCGAAACCGTAAGAAATGTCGGGCTTGTCTGATTTGCCGAACCCGATCAGATCCACCGCAATGGCGCGGGCATGTGACGTGACATGGGGAATGATGTTGCGCCAGATGTATGAAGAGGCCGGATTGCCGTGGATAAAGAGGATGGGATCGCCGGTGCCCTCTTCCACGTAATGGATCTGGCTACCCAACACCTCTACAAACCGCGAGGAGAAAGGGAAGTCAGCTGAGATGGTTGCTTTGGTCATGTCGGATGTCCGTGTCTCTGTCGAATAGCACTGAAATACGCGCGCAATACGTCAGTAAAAAGCATAGCTTTCCGAACATCTTCGTCATAATTTTAGACCATGACGAATCTCGATCACCTCAATGTCGTTGCCACGATCTGCGACACCGGCAGTTTTCAACTGGCCAGCGAAAAGCTGAACAAGGCGCGATCTGCTGTCTCCTATTCGGTCAAGCAGGTTGAAGATTTCTACCAGGTACAGATATTCGACCGTTCCACATATCGCCCCACGCTGACACGTGACGGTAAAGCTCTACTCGCGCAGATCCGCCATTTGCTGGGTCAGGCCCAGCAGTTCGAAGAATTTGTGCGGGACCTGAAGGGAGAGGTAGAGAGTGAGCTGCGCATTGGTGTTAGCAGCAACTTCCCCATTCCGCGGCTAGCCAGGTTGCTCAAGGAGCTGAAGCGCGATTTTCCTTCAACCACCTTGCATCTGGAGATCGAAACGGCCTCAGGTGAACGGCAATTGATGGCTGAAAAGGTCGACATCGCAATATTCGCGGCTCCGACACGCAGCCCATTTATTGACTATCGAGACATTGGCCGGATGGATTTCCCTCTGGTTGCGTCTCCTGAGTTGATTGGTTCGGAACCGGACCTTGTGAGCAAATCCGCTCTGGGGCGCCATCCGCAAGTCGTTGTCAAATCCAGTGATGAAAAGGCACCGGATACCGGGTTAATGAGTGAAGCACCAAAGTGGTTTGTCACCGATATGCCTACCAAGAAAGACTTGATTTTGCAGGGGTTGGGATGGGGTCGTTTACCTGATCACATGATTGAAAGAGAAATCTCTAGCGGAGCTCTGCTCAACTTACCGACTCTTGGCGCGCTATCATTGCCGTTATGCCTAACCAAACGCGCCGAACACCACCTCGGGCCGGTGGGCAGACGGATCTGGGAAAGTTTATAGGTGTGAACATGGAGCGGGCTCAGTTGACCGATGTAGGTCGCTCACTGGGAAGTAGATCATTTTTCGGCCCTAAACGGCCATACGTGAAATTTGCGGCAAAGGACCGGTTTGAGCCCAAAGTGCATGATGCCGCGCACCGTACCAATGTCTGCATCGGTAGAGGGTCAGCGCGACTTAGATGAAATCACAGCAGCCGCGATAAACGACATCAGCATGGCCGTGCTGACCACTACCATCCCAATCATAAGACCAAGGTAGCTGCCAGTGATTGTCCAAGACAGCGCGGCCAGCGTCGGACCAAAAGCACTCAGAATAGCGATGGGAGTGTTCATCATCCCGTTGATCAGACCATATGAGCTCTTTGTCAGGAACTCCGGGACAGAAAGGCCTTTGACGATGGTCATCGTGCCCGCCGCCGCTCCGTAGGCGAGCGAGGCGACAATGAGGATGGGGTAGCTATGTGGAAAGAGGATCATGGCCAAAAATGCCAGTGGGAACATCGAGGCAATGAAGACCCCGACATAAGCGATACTGCGTGTCTTGAAGACCTTCATCAGCGCGCGACCTGCAACTTGCGCCGGTCCCAGCAGCGCCAGGATGAACACCGCGTCTTCACCTGACCAACCCCACTCGATCAGCATAGGATAGAGATGCGTCCGGAAGGACGTGGCCATGACCGAATAAAGCGCAAAGCAGATCAGCAACGCCCAGAATATTGGTTGCATGAGTGCCCATTTGGCATCCCGCTTCTGTGGCTCACTCTCTCCGTCGTCTTGGTCCTCAGTTTGCGTTCCCGTCCCAGACGGCAAGAAGGCATAGATCGGCGCACAGACCAGTACATTGATTGCCCCGAGAACCATAAGGGTCTGCCGCCAGTCCATGTAGCTCATCAAGAGTTCGATGAAGGGAATGAAGACGGTGCTGGCAAAGCCGCCCCAGAGTGTCAGCGTGGTGATGTAATCCCGCACCTTCGACTTGTCGAAATACTTCGCGATCACCGCAAATGTCGCACTGTAAAGCGTGGCCGATTGTAGAATCCCAAGTCCGGCTAGAACCGCATACAGCCAAAGCTGCGTTTGAGTTTGCGACCAGAGGAAGAACAGAACGCCCGCAAGGATAGCGCCGCCCGTCATGACATTCCGACCATGGCCATTGTCAATTGCAAGCCCGACCGGGACCGCTGTTGCAGCGGTAAAGAGCCAGCCAACGGTCATCGCGCCATATAGTTCGGATTTTGACCAGCCGAACTCTTCTTCCATGCCAAAAGCGATTTGGGGAAAGGCGTAATATAGCGTTCCAAACCCGCAAATTAGCGCAATGCCGATCAGGGACAGATAGGGAAAACTGAGCTTTGCCGGGCCGGATGATCCAGCCGGAGTATCAGGTGCAGATTGCATTGGTTTTGGCTCTTATGTCTGGCTGACGGGCCAGAGCCGAAGCCCTGACCCGCAGGTGTACCGTGATCGGTGACCGATTTAGTTCAGCAGCATTTCGAAGCACTTGCAGTGTTCGAACCGCAGCCCTGTGGACCACAGCAAGCCGCGCCAACTTCATTGGCGTTGGTGTGATCGAGCGCATCGGCTGGGATGCGCGTCGTGATCGCGGCGATTGCTGCCTCGTCACCTGCCTCCTGCGCCTTCTTCAGCTTCGCTTTGCGCTCGGAATACCGGTCAACCAAAAGCTCCTTGCGATCGCGAACCAGTAACGTGAACTTCACCAGTTCTTCCATCACATCAACAAGGCGCTCGTAAAAGGACGAGTCCTTGATCCGATTATTCTCATCGAACTCATTGTAGGTCCGCGCAATAGACGACTGGTTCGGGATCGTCAGCATCCGCATCCAGCGGCCCAGAATGCGCAGTTGGTTGACGGTGTTGAAGGACTGCGAGCCACCTTCGACTTGCATGATGGCCAGTGTCTTGCCTTGAGTTGGTCGCACAGCGCCGACGGAGAGCGGCAACCAGTCGATTTGGGTTTTCATCACGCCGGTCATGGCACCGTGGCGCTCTGGGGAACTCCAGACCTGCCCTTCGGACCAGATGACCAGATCGCGCAGTTCTTTTACCTTGGGATGGTCTTCGTCTTCGTCACTGACGAGCGGCAACCCGTGCGGATCAAAGGTTTTGACCTCACAGCCGAACTTTTCAAGGATGCGCGCGCATTCCTCGGTGACAAGACGGCTGAAGGAACGCTCACGCAAGGAACCATAAAGCAACAAGATGCGTGGCGGGTGAGAGGAAGGATTCGCAACTTCCATTTGCTCAAGAGTTGGGGTCTTCACAACGTCTTCAAGCAGGTGTGGTGTATCGTTAGTCATTGGTTCTCTTTCAAAAAATCGAGTTTTCGAAGTGTGTTCCGCCGCGCTGTTCGTCAGCCTGACGTTATCACTTGAACACATAGATACACCCTTTTCTCAATATCTCAAGACTTATTGAGTTGTTGAATTGAGAGACCTATAGTAGCAACTGTACGAAACCCCGCTTTGGAGGCATGAAACCGGTGGACGAACAGGTCGCTTTGAAAATGATGCAGGCATTGTCTGACTCAACGCGAGTCAACATCGTGCGCTTTCTTGTCCAGAAGCTTCCTGAAGGGGCTTCAGCCGGAGAAATCGCATCTCATGTCGATGCAACCTCTTCACGTGCCTCCTTTCATTTGAACACGCTGGATCAGGCCGGACTCGTCTCATCCGAGAAGCAATCTCGCAGTGTTATCTACACGCTCGATAGCGCCAAGATGGGTGGTCTCGTGTCATTCTTGTTGAACGATTGCTGTGACGGTCATCCTGATATTCTAGCTTGTTGCACAAGCGGAAAATCCTGCTGAACGCTCGCTTTTTGTTTACCACACAACTCCCAAAAACAACCAATCATCGCCATATATCTCAATAAGTCTTGATATGTTGAGGTGATGAGTTTATGTCCTCCCCAACCCGAGAGGACTTCCTATGCCATTTGAAATTGTCACCATCCCCTGTCTCGAACACAACTATGCGTTTCTTCTTCATGACGGTGAGAGCGACACGACAGTTGTCATCGACGTGCCAGAGGCCGCACTTGTTTCGGATGCCCTAAAGAGCCAGGGTTGGACCCTCACGCATGTTATGCTGACCCACCACCACGGCGACCACACTGGCGGTGTTGCCGAACTCCTGTCTGAGTATCCAGCAACGGTGATCGGGGGTGCTGCCGATGAACACCGGCTTCCCCTTCTTGATCAGGCTGTCTCTGACGGTGATGTCATCACGCTTGGGGCGGAAAGCGTCGAAGTGTTAGATGTATCGGGGCATACACGCGGACATATTGCTTACTATTTTCCCAAGACCGGAGCAGTGGCGACCGCCGACAGCCTCATGGCGCTTGGCTGTGGGCGCGTCTATGGCGACGGCCCCGAGCAAATGTATGCAAGTCTGCAAAAGCTGGCCGCCCTGCCGCCTGAAACGCTCGTGCTTTCGGGCCATGAGTTTACCGAAAAGAACGCCGCATTTGCCCTGACCATCGACAGCACCAATGACACGCTCATTGCACGCGCCGCAGAAGTGAAAGAACTGCGTTCCAAGGGCCAGCCCACGATCCCGACCACATTGTCCGATGAGCTGGCAACGAACCCCTTCCTGCGCTGCGACAATGCGCAAATCAGGCAAACATTGGGCATGGAAGACGCCACCTCTGTCGAAGTTTTTGCCGAGATCCGAGAACGCAAGGACAAATTCTAAAATGAAGCACCAACCCAAGGGAGAAAGAGAATGAGCCAAAGCTTGTTGAATACCTTCATTGCCGACTGTAACGGCGCATTAGAAAACAAAACCGAGCTTTCGGATGTTGTTGCCGTAATCGCGCCGCGAATGGCCAATCTGGTCAACCGCTCTGACGAGTTCTTAAAGCCGGAGCATTTCCAATCTGACCCTGATCACTACGCGCGCAATCTGGTCTATGAGGACACGAAATCGGGCCTGTCGCTTTACACTCTAGTTTGGAACCCGGGCCAATGGACGCCTGTACATGATCACGGCACCTGGGGCGTTGTGGGTGTCATTGAAGGCCAGCTTCAGGAACAGGGGTACATGCGGCTGGACGCTGATCAGACCGCCGACCGCAACGATGGGATAGACCTGCGCCGGGCCGGTCTAGTGCTGCTGACGCCGGGCGCAGTTTCAACTTTCGTTCCAAACCCGGATCACATCCATCAGACGGGTTGTCCGGAGAGCTTGCCGCGATGTGTTAGTCTTCATCTCTATGGCAGGGAAATGAACTCGTTCTTCTCTTACGATGTTGAAGCAGGCACCCGTGAGCTGATCGAGGTCGCCCATACAGAGACCCAATTGGGAACATGCGAATAAACCACCCATACGAGTTACTTCGACGTTGCGGTACTTGTCGCGTGTTGAGGTAATGGATCTCATCGGGCAAGTTGAGCTGTTACCCGAAGTACTTCCTGGAAAATCGGTTGCGCCGCTAAATGCGTTTTGCCGAGAGAAAGGTATTCCGTTAGCCCATGTTGTTGATCTCTGGCGCAAGGGCGAATTGGACGGCCTGCTTTGTCGGGTAGAGGGCGTGGGTTTGAATGCTGTCGAGGTGGATTGGGACGCAATTTGCCCTAGGAGGAAAGTGCAGCTCAATCAAGACCTCTCGTTGCCTGAGACTGCCCGATATTTAAAAATCAATGTCATCTCGATCCGGCACCTCCGCGATAAAGGGTTCCTTTCGCAGGTCCGCGAACGCAATCCAGATACTAACCATCAAAAGCACTATATTTCAAAAGCGAGTATCGAAGCCTTTGAAAGGGCATATGTAACGCTTGGGCAGATGGCGGCAAAGCAAAGAGTGGCCCCATTTCACCTCGCGCGCAAACTGGATATCGAAGGTGTTTGCCCCATACCTTGTGGTGGGGAACTTGTTCGAGTGTACTACAAAAGAGAAATTGGTTGGGATGGTTGAACAGGAGAGTAGGGGCCAATGATTAGGAAATCGGACGACGGTGTGGAGCACCCTGATCAGCATGCAATCGACGACTGGTTTCTCTATGGGCCACAAAACCAGCAGATCGAACCACTTGTACGTCAGCTAGCAGTTGAGCATGGGATGCGTCTAGCTGAAGTTGAGGATGTGATTGTGGCGGCACTTCAGACAAAATTGCGTGCTCTAAAGCCTTAACCCGAGATATTCGCTCACACGCCAGTTTAGTCTAATCGGGGGGGGCTGGCTTTTGGCTTTAGAAGTCTCGGTTAGGTCTTTAAGCAGCTCAGCAAAGGGACAAAAGGCTCCCGAGTGAGCCTGCAAAGCGCTGAGATGTTCGGGGTATTCAACTTTAAGGTTGTTAGCATAATGCCCCTTAGATGTTTCTCTAGTTCCGTTAAGACAAGTAATTCTGCTTTTGGTTGCATGATTTCTCTTTCAATCACCCTTGTCTGCGCGTTGTAATGTAAAATGCAGCAATTTTTAATTTGACTTTTGGAACGTTCCATATTTATTTTGCGCCCAATGGAACGTTCCAAAGGAGGATTCGCGAGATGGATTGGGGATTGATCGGAGCCAGCACAATTGCTGCTGAACACATGATCGGCGCGATCCGTGCTCAGAAGGGGCATGAGGTCACGTCTGTCCTGAGTTCAGGCGCAGATCGCGGTGCTTCTTATGCCGCCATTCATGGCATCAAGACCTCTACAACCTCTCTGGAAGAAATCCTGGCGGACGATCAGATTGGTGCGGTCTATATTTCGACCACCAATGAAAAACACCTCTCGCAAGCCTTGGCGGCCTTTGCGGCAGGCAAACACGTCATGTGTGAAAAGCCCTTGGCCATGTCAGCAGCCGACGCAGCGACGATGGTGAAAGCAGCGGCAGAAGCTGGCGTTGTGTTGGGCACCAATCACCACCTGCGTTCTGCCGGCACTCATCTTGCGATGAAACAGCTGATCACCGATGGCGTGATCGGTGAGGTATTGAGCCTGCGGGTGTTCCACGCTGGTCTGCTGCCTGAACACTTGCGTGGCTGGCGTCTTAGTGATCCTGCTGCTGGGGGCGGCGTGATCCCGGATCTTGTGGTGCATGATGCGGATACCGTTCGCTTTTACCTCGACGAAGACCCGAAATCCGTGGTCGCAATGGAATCGCATGGTTCGATGTCTCAAGGCGTTGAAGATGGTGCGATGTCTGTCTGGAAAATGCCGTCCGGCGTTCAGGTCATGACCCATGAAAGCTTTACCCATCCGTTTTCCCAATCCGGTTTGGAAATCTATGGCACCAAAGGATCTTTGGTCGCGCGCAATGTGATGACCCAATTGCCTGTGGGCGAGATCACTCTGACCACAGCCGCCGGTTCCCAACCGGTGACCTACAGTGATCATGGTCTTTATGACCGCACGATGGCGCAGTTTGCAGCCGCGATCGACGGCAAAGGCCAGCCATCTGCCACCGGTGTTGATGGTGTGAAATCCCTGGCCGTGGCTGAAGCCGTGAAACAGGCGGCGGTCTCTGGCCAAGCCACCAAAGTTGACTATTGCGGAGTGTGATCATGTCTAAAATTGTCTCTGCATCTGAAGCCGTGTCCCGGATTGAAGACGGGCAGGTTGTCTCTGTGTCCTCTTCTTCGGGATTGGGCTGCCCCGATCTAGTTCTGCAAGCCTTGGGGGAGCGGTTTGACGCAACGGGTGAACCCCGCAATCTGACCACGCTGCACCCGATTGCCGCAGGGGACATGTTTGGCATCAAAGGTATTGACCATATTGCCAAAGACGGCCTGCTAAGCCGCGTGTTGGCGGGTAGCTACCCTTCGGGCCCATCCTCCAAGGAAATGCCTGAAATCTGGAAGATGATCGTGGAGGACCGGATTGCGGCCTACAATGTGCCGTCCGGCATTATGTTTGACATGCACCGTGACGTCGCTGCACGCCGCCCGGGTGTGTTGACCAAAGTGGGCATGGAAACTTTTGCGGACCCGATCCGCGAAGGTTGCGCTATGAACGACAAAGCGGCGGAAGCGCCAATTGTGTTCCGTCAGGAGCTTGCAGGCGAAACCTGGCTGCATTTCCCCAACATCGTTCCAAATGTGGCCATCCTTCGGGCGACCACCGCAGATGAACACGGCAACCTGACGTATGAACACGAGGGTGCGTATCTTGGCGGACTGGAACAGGCCATCGCTGCACGTAATCATGGTGGTCTGGTGATTGCACAGGTCAAACGTGTCACCACTCATGGAAGTCTGAACCCACATGACGTGCGTGTGCCGGGCCATCTGGTGGATTTGATTGTGATCGATCCCGACCAAAAACAGACCACAGAAACACAAAATGATCCCGCGATTTCAGGTGAGATCATGCGCCCGCTTGATGGATTTTCCATCCCGGAGATGTCTGTCGAAAAAGTTCTAGCGCGCCGCGCTGCGCTGGAACTCAATGCAGGCCAGACGGCCAATCTGGGTTTTGGCATCTCAGCGCAAGTGCCACGTATTCTGATCGAAGAGGGGCAGGCGCAGGCGGTGACCTGGGCCATTGAACAAGGCGCCGTGGGCGGTGTCCCATTGACAGGGTTTGCCTTTGGCTGCGCGTCCAATGCAGATGCCTATGTACCATCACCTCAGCAGTTCACCTATTTTCAGGGTGGAGGCTTTGACGTCACCTTCCTGTCCTTCCTCGAGGTGGATGTCGAAGGCAATGTGAATGTTTCCAAGCTTGGTAAAAAACCTTACCTGACAGCCGGTTGCGGTGGCTTTGTCGATATTGTCGCCAATGCAAAGAAAATCGTTTTCTCTGGCTATTTCGAAGCTGGTGCAAAACTGGATATCACCGAAGATGGTCTGACGATTAGCCAGCCAGGCAAGTTCACCAAGATGGTAGAGCAAGTCGAGCATGTCACCTTCTCTGGTAAACGTGCTCTGGAGCTGGGGCAGGAGGTGATCTACATCACCGAACGCTGTGCGATGCGCTTGACGGAACAAGGATTGGAAGCCTTTGAAATCATGCCTGGAATTGATCCGGCGCGGGATATCGTTGCCGCATCCCACGGCCGTGTTCAGATCGCGGAAAACGCGACAGTGATGTCCATGGTGTTATTGCAGGAGGCCCCGATGGGGCTGTCGCTATGAGCCGCGTTGATCTGAAAATCGAAGGCGCGATTGCACACCTTCTGGTCTCCAATCCGACCAAACTGAACGCATTGACGCCCGATATGCTAGCGCAGCTCATAGCACATTGCGATGCGTTGGATGTGAATCCGGATGTGCGCGTTGTGTTGATTTCGGGCGACCATCCAAAGGCATTCTGTGTTGGGGCAGATATCGCTGCCTGGGCCAAGTTACCTCCCGCGCGTTTTGCGCGCTCCTGGGTGCGGGGCGGTCATCGTATTTTTGATCGTCTCGCCCGCCTTTCCAAACCCACAATTGCCGTTTTGAACGGACATGCTTTTGGTGGCGGCTTGGAACTGGCCACCGCCTGCGACATTCGCGTGATGGCGCCAAAAGCCCGCATTGCCCTGCCCGAAGCGCAGGTTGGCGTGGTGCCCGGTTGGTCCGGCACGCAACGGCTGCAACGTCTGATCCCGGAAGGTATTATGAAGGAAATGGCGTTGTTTGGACGCCAGCTAAGTGCCGAACGTGCGCATCAGATTGGGTTTGTGTCCGAGGTGGCAGATGATCCGATGTCTGTCGCATTGGACATGGCCGCAAGCGCGGCGAAACTGTCTCCACGCGCGACCGAAATCAGCAAAAACATGATCCATGCCGGCGCCGGTGAAGACAGCGCCGCAATGATCGAAGCGATTGGTGGTGGCCTGATTGCCACCTCTGACGACAAATCCGAAGGCGTCGACGCCTTCTTGGAAAAACGCTCTCCAGATTTCTCGGGAAAATGACATGACTGCTCACGATTACACCCTTATTGCCGCCAGCCAGTCGCCAGATGATGCGCTGAATGAAGTGCGCCATTTGGTTAATGGCGCTTGGATCGACAGCGCAGACGGGGCGACCTTTGAGCGCCTGTCTCCAGCGCACGGCACTCTGGTGTCTCGGATTGCACTTGGCGGCGCGCCTGAAACGGAAGCCGCCGTTGCAGCTGCGCGCAAAGCTTTCGACGAGCGCGTCTGGTCAACCATGTCCGGCAAAGATCGCGCGACAGTTCTGCTGAAGGTCGCTGATCTGATTGACGCAAACAGCGCGCGTATTGCGCGGCTTGAAGTCTTGGAAAGCGGCAAGCCGATTTCCCAAGCAGGAGCCGAGATCATGGGGGCGGCCGACCTCTGGCGTTATGCCGCTGCATTGGCCCGCACCCTGCATGGGGACAGCCACAATACGCTGGGCAGCGACATGCTGGGCGTCGTGTTGAAAGAGCCGATTGGCGTTGTTTCAATTATCTGCCCTTGGAACTTCCCGTTTCTGATCGTCAGCCAGAAGTTGCCTTTTGCCCTGGCGGCAGGGTGCACCTGCGTGGTGAAACCATCAGAACTGACTCCTTCAACAACCGCCATCTTGGGCGAGCTGCTGATCGAGGCCGGCATCCCTGCCGGCGTAGTGAATATCGTCCAAGGGTTCGGCGATCCGGTGGGCAGTATCATGACTACACATGAAGCCGTCGATATGGTCAGCTTCACTGGCTCAACGGCCGTTGGTAAAGCCATTGAAAAAGCCACCGCGGATACTTTGAAAAAAGTATCCTCCGAACTGGGTGGCAAGAACCCTCAGGTTCTTTTCCCGGATGCTGATCTGGACAGCGCGATCGACGCGATTGTGTTTGGCATCTACTTCAACGCGGGCGAATGCTGTAATTCTGGATCTCGTATCATCGTGCATGAAGACATCGCAGAAGAGGTCACACGTCGCGTTGTAGAGTTGAGCCGCAAAGTGCCGTTTGGTGATCCACTGCACCCCGATACCAAGGTCGGGGCGATCATTCACCAAGGTCATTTCGACAAGATCAGCAGCTATGTTGAAGATGCCGTTGCCGCTGGCGCGAAGGTTGAAATTGGCGGCGCTGCGCTATCTGTTGATGGCATGGATGGCGCATTCTTTGCGCCGACCGTGGTCAGCAACCTTACACCGGATATGCCCATCGCCCGCGAAGAAGTCTTTGGCCCGGTTCTGTCGGTTCTGACCTTCAAAACCATGGATCAGGCGCTCGATCTGGCGAATGGTGCTTCTTACGGTCTGTCCGCAGGGGTTTGGAGCGAAAATATCCATACTTGTCTGGAGTTTAGCCGCCGTGTTCAGGCTGGCACCGTTTGGACCAACACCTGGATGGATGGCTTTCCCGAAATGCCGTTTGGCGGCGTGAAAGAAAGCGGTCAAGGCCGCGAGTTGGGGCGCTACGGACTGGAAGAGTTTCTTGAAGTGAAGACCGTGCAAATGCGGATTGGCCGCACGCGCGCAAACTGGATTTGATCCGCAACGACGGATCAGAATTAACGCAAACTGGGAGGATACCATGCGTAAGACAATCCTGAAACTATCGACCGCTTTGGTCATTGGCGGCATGTCCGCAAACGTGGCAGCTGCCGGGGACGTTGAAGTTCTGCACTGGTGGACGTCTGGCGGTGAAGCTTCCGCTCTGAATGTGCTTAAGCAAGACCTGGAAGGTCAGGGCATCGGCTGGAATGACATGCCTGTCGCGGGCGGCGGTGGCGAAAGCGCCATGACCGTTCTGCGTGCCCGCGTCACAGCTGGCAACGCACCAACCGCGGTTCAAATGCTGGGTTTTGACATCCTGGATTGGGCCGGTGAAGGCGCTTTGGCTGACCTAAACGCTGTGGCCGAAGCCGAGGGCTGGGACGCGGTTGTTCCAGAAGCTCTGCAAGCCTTTGCCAAACACGATGGCAAGTGGGTTTCTGCGCCAGTGAACGTGCACTCCACAAACTGGGTCTGGGCCAACAAATCTGTTCTGGACGCCAATGGCATCGCTGTTCCGACCACTTGGGAAGAATTCGAAGCGGCGCTGGCGACCCTGTCTGCGGCTGGCGTGACACCAATCGCGCATGGCGGTCAGGCATGGCAGGAGGCCACCGTATTTGATGCCATCGCCATGTCCACCGGTGGTCCGGACTTCTACAAGTCTGCTTTCATCGATCTGGACGAAGGTGCCCTTGGGTCTGACACCATGGTTGAAGCCTTCCGTCGCATGGACGTGATCCGTGCAAACGTTGACGAAAACTTCTCTGGTCGTGATTGGAACCTGGCAACTGCCATGGTCATCAACGGCGACGCTGCGTTCCAGCTGATGGGCGATTGGGCGAAGGGCGAGTTCATCAACGCAGGCAAGGTTCCTGGTGAAGACTTTCTCTGCTTCCGTTTCCCTGGCACGGCGGATCAGGTGACCTTCAACGCGGACCAGTTTGCGCTGTTTGACCAAGGTGGCGATGTGTCATCTGAACAGGCATCTCTGGCGAGTGCGATCCTGTCGCCTTCCTTCCAGTCGGCATTCAACGTTGTGAAAGGCTCTGCGCCTGCGCGGACCGACGTAAGCGACGAAGCGTTTGACGCCTGCGGTAAGAAAGCAATTTCCGATCTGGCCACTGCGGCGGAATCCGGCAACCTGTTTGGCTCGATGGCCCATGGCCACGCAGCTCCTGCCAGCATCAAAAACGCGCTTTATGACGTTGTGACTGCTCACTTCAACGGTGAGTTTGATGCCGCAACTGCAGCGGAAGAGCTGGTCGACGCGGTTGCCATCGCAAAATGACGCTACACTAGGTTGGGGCCTGATGGCCCCAACCATTCCAAATACCAACCTAAGAGGGGGATGCTATGACAATGCAGATCACCGATCCTGCTGTCAGACGCTCGGCGGCAACAAAGCCCGATTTTCGAACCCGACTTCAAAACTGGATCCCGAAACTGGTGCTGTCACCGTCCTTGGCTCTGATTATCGTTTTTGTCTACGGGTTCATCTTTTTCTCGGTTTATCTTAGCTTCACCGACAGTCGCATCCTGCCAAGCTATGGTTGGGTGGGGTTTGAAAACTACGATAAGCTTTTCCGACTGCGCCATTGGGATATCGCGGTCAGTAATTTGGTCGTATTCTCAAGCCTTTACATTATTTTCTGTACCGTCATTGGTCTGCTGCTCGCGATCTTTTTGGACCAGAAAATTCGCGGCGAAAGTATCTTGCGCCCGATCTACCTCTATCCAATGGCGCTGAGTTTTATCGTGACCGGGACCGCGTGGAAGTGGTTCCTCGATCCGGGTATCGGCCTTGAGCACACCATGCATCTTTGGGGCTGGGAGAGTTTCAGCTTTGACTGGATTAAAAACCGAGACTTTGCGATTTACACAGTCGTATTGGCAGCTGTTTGGCAATCCTCGGGATTTGTGATGGCGATGTTCCTTGCAGGTCTGCGTGGCATCGACAATGAGATGCTGAAAGCGGCGCAGATGGATGGCGCCAGCAACTTCCAACTTTATCGCCGTATCATCATTCCACAGCTGCGCCCCGCCTTTCTGTCGGCCTTTGTGATCCTCAGCCACCTTGCGATTAAGTCTTATGACCTAGTGGTCGCATTGACCGGTGGCGGTCCTGGGCGTGCCACGGAAGTTCCGGCCACGTTCATGTATTCCTACACCTTTACCCGTAACCAAATGGGGATCGGTGCAAGCTCTGCTGTGATCATGCTGCTAACCATCGTCGCGATCATGGTGCCTTACCTTTACTCTGAATTGCGGGAGAAGAAATAATGGCTGTCGCAAGCTCTGATACTGCGATCCGCACTGGACGCATCACCCGCACCTTCCTCTATCTTGTCCTGCTGCTTTTTGCGCTGTTCTATCTGTTGCCCTTCGGCGTGATGGTGGTGAACTCGGTCAAACCGCTGTCTGAAATCACCGGCGGCAATATGATGGCATTGCCAAAAGTTTGGACCTTTGAACCCTGGCGCGAAGCCTGGGCCACAGCCCAGATCGGCGTTGAGCCAACCGGACTGCGCCCTTACTTCTGGAACTCCATCAAGATGGTTGTGCCAGCGGTTGCGATCTCGACCATTCTGGGGGCGCTGAACGGCTATGTTCTAACCAAATGGCGGTTCAAATATGACACGATGATCTTCGGCTTCATGCTGTTTGCCTGCTTCATTCCGTTCCAGATCGTTCTGATCCCTATGGCACGCGTTCTGGGCCTGACTGGCATGGCGGGTTCCACCCCGGGTCTGGTTTTTGTGCACGTCATCTTTGGTCTTGGCTTCACCACGCTCTACTTCAAGAACTACTATCAAGTTTTCCCAACTGAGCTGATCCGAGCGGCGCAGATTGATGGCGCTGGCTTCTTCCGCATCTTCCAGCGCATCTTGCTGCCAAGTTCCGGACCAATCATCGTTGTGAGCGTCATTTGGCAGTTCACAAACATCTGGAATGACTTCTTGTTTGGTGCATCCTTTGCCGATTTGGACAGTCAACCCATGACGGTCGCGCTGAACAACTTGGTGAATTCCTCGCACGGGGTGAAGCAATACAACGTCCACTTTGCCGGGGCCATTCTCGCGGCGCTGCCAACCTTGCTCGTCTACATCGTCGCCGGTCGATACTTCGTCCGTGGTCTGATGGCTGGATCGGTCAAGGGTTAAAGAAACCAAATACTTACACGCCGACGCCTTCGCGTCGGGTTCAATGAGATACAATTCAGGAGAAACCTCATGGGCTTTCTTGACATCAATAACGCCACCAAATCTTACGGAACCGTTGAGGTCCTGCACAATGTCGATATTCAGGTAGAGGAAGGGGAATTCCTCGTTCTGGTTGGCCCATCTGGCTGCGGAAAATCGACACTTCTGAACATGATCGCGGGCCTTGAAGACATCACCACCGGTGAGATTGCGATCAAAGGCACTGCCATGAACGGGGTGCACCCGTCCAATCGTAACATCGCCATGGTGTTCCAATCCTACGCGCTTTATCCGAACATGTCGGTTGGCCAGAACATCACATTTGGCCTGGAAATGCATGGCGTTCCGAAGGCAGAACGCGAGACGGCGATGGCCGAAGTGGCAAAACTGCTGCAAATTGAACCTCTGCTGGATCGCAAACCGGGCCAATTGTCCGGTGGTCAACGTCAACGTGTTGCCATGGGCCGCGCGCTGGTGCGGGATCCGGACGTGTTCCTGTTTGACGAACCACTGTCCAACCTCGATGCTAAGCTGCGCGTGGATATGCGCACAGAAATCAAAAAGCTGCACCAGAAACTGGGCACCACCATTGTCTATGTGACGCACGACCAAATCGAGGCGCTGACGCTCTCGACTCGGATTGCGGTCATGAACGGCGGTTATGTGCAGCAGCTAGGCACCCCGAAAGAGATCTATGACACGCCGGCAAACCTGTTTGTGGCAACCTTCATGGGCTCGCCATCTATGAACCTGGTGTCCGTCAAGATCGTTGAAACCGATCAGGGCATTGCTGCCGAGACCACAAACGGCCATGGCAAAACCATTCTGCTGCCGTTCCTGAACGCCTCTGCAGAATTGAAGTCTTATGCCGGTCAAACTGTCACTCTGGGCGTGCGCCCAGAAGCGCTGACCGATCCAGGTGGTGCTGATCGTGACGCAGCCAATGTCGTTGAGTTTGATAGCCGCGTTTTGGTAACCGAACCAGCTGGGTCCGACACCTTTGTGACCACGACGCTTGGCGGCACAGAATGCAACGCGCGGATGCGTGCAGACGTGCAGGTGCGTCCAGGAGACGATGTGCGGTTTGCCATCAATATGGACAAAGCTGTCGTTTTTGATCCGAAAACCGAGATGCGTATTTCCTAATGACGCAATCCGCGGATATCGTGATCATCGGCTCAGGGATGGGTGGCGCGACCATTGCGTCAGCGCTCGCTCCTTCCGGTCGCCGGATCGTTATCCTCGAGCGCGGCGAGGCCCTTGCGGATACGCCCGCAGCGCGGGATGATATCGCGATTTTCCGTGACGGGGTTTTCCGCCCTGAAGAAACCTGGCTGGATGGAAACAACCGGCCATTTAATCCCGGCAACTACTATGTTGTGGGTGGGAATTCTAAATTTTATGGCGCTGTGCTGCTGCGCTATCGCGCTGAAGATTTTCAAGAGATGCAGCACCTAGAAGGTGTCTCTCCTGCCTGGCCGATGTCCTATGAAGACTTGGAGCCTTGGTATCAGAAAGCTGAAGAGCTGTTTGAGGTGTCAGGTGATGCGTCGCAAGATCCCTCCGAGCCTCAGCATTCCGGATCATACCCCCATGCACCGATCGCCGATGAGGCCAGCATCTCCGATGTGCGCCGATACCTTAAGCGCGCTGGAGTGACCCCATCGTCGCTGCCTTTGGGTATAGATGTCGACGCTTGGTCCAATCGCGCGGCGACTCCTTGGGATGCCTATCCAGACACCACCGGCGCCAAACATGATGCACAGACGATTTCCCTGACGAAAGCAATGCAAAGCGCAAATGTAACCTTGGAAACAGGGTGTCTGGTGCAAGGTTTGGAAACCGGTCAGGATGGCCGCATTTCCAAAGTGATCTTTGTGCAGGGCGGCGTTGCGAAATCTGTAGCGCCTCAACAGGTTATCCTTGCGGCGGGTGCTGTGAATACCGCGGCCTTGCTTTTGAAATCCGCCAATGAAAACCACCCGACGGGATTGGCCAACCGGTCGGACATGGTCGGGCGCAATTTCATGAATCACAATTGCACGGCCGTCATGGCGATCCACCCGTTTCGGCGTAACACATCCATCTACCAAAAGACGCTGCAATTCAATGATTTCTACCTGTCTGGCGGCCCGCAGGATGCCCCTTTGGGCAACGTGCAGCTGCTGGGAAAGATTTCTGGAAACATCTTAGCAGCGCAATCTGGCTTACCGCTTTGGATGGCCAACCAAATCGCGCGCCACTCGGTGGATTGGTACGTCATGAGCGAGGATCTTCCACAGTTTGACAGCCGCGTCACCGTGACCAAAGGGCAGATCAAACTGGATTGGAAACGCACCAATTGGCGCACGCATGAGGCGCTGGTGAAACGTGCCAAAACTGTCTTCCGCAAAGCAGGCTATCCATTAGTTTTGTCACGTGCCTTTGATCGCCGCACCCCGTCGCACCAATGTGGGACCGCCCGCTTCGGGGTCGATCCAATGCAGTCTGTGCTCGACTTGCATTGCCGCGCACATGATCATCCAAATCTCTATGTTATGGATGCCAGCTTTTTGCCGACATCAGCGGCGGTGAACCCCGCACTGACCATCGCAGCACAGGCGTTGCGCGTCGGCGACCATATCAATCAAGAACGAAAGGCTGCTTAGATGATTTGGCATCTACACGGCTTGCATCGAGGAAAGTGACATGTCTCAGGGTTTTGATTTCATCATCATCGGCGGCGGTTCTGCGGGGTCGGTTTTGGCAGGGCGCCTGTCAGAAGATCCAGCAGTCAATGTCTTGCTGCTGGAAGCTGGTGGCAGTGACCGGCATCCGTTTTACCATCTGCCAGCCGGTTTTGCGAAGATGACGAAGGGGATCGGGTCCTGGGGATGGGACACGGTGCCTCAGAAACATATGCAAAACAAAGTGTTCCGCTACACGCAGGCCAAAGTGATCGGGGGTGGGTCCGCCATCAACGCCCAGATCTACACACGCGGCAACGCGCAGGACTATGACGACTGGCGTCAAATGGGCTGTGACGGTTGGGGCTATGAGGATGTACTACCGTACTTCCGCAAGGCCGAAGACAACGAGACCTACGAAAATCGCTACCATGGCAAAGGTGGCCCGCTTGGGGTCAGCGAGCCAAGCGCCCCCTTGCCGATTTGTGAAGCCTACTTTGATGCGGCAGCTGAGATTGGCATTCCTCGGAACATGGACATCAATGGCGAAAAACAAGACGGCGTCTGCTACTACCAGCTGACTCAACGCAATGTGCGCCGCTCTTCCGCAGCAATGGCCTATGTGGCGCCAAACAAACACCGCAAAAACCTGACCGTTAAGCTCGGGGCGCAGGTGAGGCGCATCATTGTTGAATTTGGCCGCGCAGTTGGTGTCGAGATGCTGAATGGCACAAAGCTGCATGCAGATCGCGAAGTGCTACTGTGTTCAGGCGCCATTGGCTCTCCGCGACTGTTGCAATTGTCGGGCATTGGGCCAGCGGATCATCTGCGGTCACTGGACATTGATGTAGTACAAGATCAATCCGAGATCGGCGCCAACTTACAGGACCATCTTGATCTTTATTGTATCAGCGAGCTGAACGGCCCCTTTAGCTACGATCGCTACGCGAAACCGCAATGGGCGGCTTATGCCGGGCTGCAATACCTCTTTGCTCGGAAGGGGCCGGTTGCCTCTTCGCTGTTTGAAACCGGCGGCTTTTGGTATGCCGATCCAGACGCACGTTCCCCGGATATTCAATTCCATCTTGGACTGGGCACCGGGATCGAACATGGGGTCGCAACAATGCCGCAGGGCGGAGTCACACTGAATTCCTGCTACCTACGGCCCAGATCGCGTGGCTCGGTGCGGCTACAAAGTGCTGATCCAGCCAAGGCGCCGCTGATCGACCCGAACTATTTGCAAGACCCGTTGGATCGCGAAATGTCGATCCGGGGCCTGAAGTTGACGCAGGAGATCTTGTCCCAATCTCCGCTGAGCAAATACATTATGGCCGAGCGCTTGCCCGGACCGGATGTGAAGTCCGACCAAGACTACTTTGACTTTATTTCGGAACACTCCAAGACCTCGCACCATTGTGCCGGAACGTGCCGCATGGGCGTTGACGATAATGCCGTTGTGGACACGCGTCTGCGCATGAACGGGATTGATGGTCTGCGCGTCGTCGATAATTCGATCATGCCAACAGTGATTTCCTCTAACACCAATGCTGCCGCAATCATGATCAGTGAAAAGGCGGCTGACATGATCAAAAGTGACCACAAAATGCAAATGGGAGAAGCCGCATGATCCGACATATTGTGCTAATAAAATTCAAACCAGAGATCACCGAAGACCGCGTTAAAGAGCTGTTTGAAGAATTGGCATCCGTGCAATCGCAACTGCCGGGCATGCGCGCTATTTCTAGCGGTCTCAGCGAAAGCCCCGAGAAAATGGAACGTGGTTTCATGCATGGGTTTGTAGCGGATTTTGCTGATTGGGATGCTTTGGAGGCTTATCAAGACAATGCCGACCATCAGACCCTGGGGGCCAAGCTGACCGAAGCGGCCGTCGGTGGCAAAGACGGGATTCTTTGTTTCGACTACGAATTTGAAGCGTAAGCCTTCCGTCGTGATTGCAACCTTGCAGCATGAATGAAATAGTCATGGGTTAACAATAGGTGAACTGGCGTAGGCATGGCAAAGAGCAGACCAACCATCATTGATGTTGCGAAAAAGGCGGGCGTGTCGAAATCAACCGTGTCGCTTGTTTTGCAGAACAGCTCGACCGTGCGGGAGGAAACACGCAAGCAGGTGCGCACAGCGATGCGGGATCTGGGCTACGTTTACAATCGCTCCGCAGCCAATATGCGCAAGTCAAATGCAGCTTTGATCGGCTTGGTGATCAATAACCTGCGCAACCCGTTCTTCACCGAGTTTGCGACATCCCTTCAAATGGCGCTTTCAGAGAAAGGCTATGCGGTGGTCATTGCCAACACTGATGAAAGAGCTGATCTGCAAGATCAGGTTGTCCTGTCGATGATTGAACATGGTGTTTCGGCTTTCATCCTGTGCCCAGCTTATGGCGACACTAAGGACACCTTTGATGCCATCGAGCGGGCAGGATTGCCTGCATTGCAGGTCTTGCGGCGCGTTGACGAAAGGGTTGAGACGTTCCCGTTCATAGCGCCAGATTACAGGACCGGAAGTGTGGCCGCGACGGAACATATGATCCGGGCTGGTGCCAAAAACATCGCCTTTATCGGAGGGCGAGCAGGGCTTTCCGTTACGGACGAACGCATGTCAGGGTATCTGGCAGTCCTTCAGCGGGAAGGACAGCAGCCCACTATCATAACCGGGGACTCAACTCGTGAATTCGGGCGCAAGACGGCCAGGGACATCCAGCAGAACCATCCGGAGCTTGATGCCGCAGTATGCTTCAACGATTTGGTTGCCCTTGGATTGAACAGCGGGATGCGCGAAGCGGGCAAGGCCGTGGGCAAGGATTTCTTGATCGTTGGTTTTGACGATATTGAAGACGCTGCGCAGGCCTATCCGGCCATTTCATCAGTCAGCTGCGGCATTGATGCCATTGGCAAACGGTCCGCAGAGACCATCGTGCACTGGATTGAACAGGGGAATGCACCGGTTGTGAAACATCGGACGCCGGTCGAACTTATTCTCAGGGACTCCAGCTAGCGGCATAACCCAACCCAAGACCTCCTGTGGAATGATTTCCAGGGCGCGTGACACGCGACCCGACCAGGTCATGCTGCGCGGGGGGTACCTAGACAATAGAAAGAAGGCGAGCCATGAGTGTATTTGACGAGATTGCCAAAATCGGGGTCGTTCCGGTCATCGTGCTGGATGATCCAGGTCACGCGCTGCCACTTGCGGATGCGTTGATCGCTGGCGGGCTGCCGATAGCGGAAATCACTTTCCGCACCGAGGCGGCAGCAAAGGCGATTTCGGAAATCACAATTCATCGCCCAGAGATGATTGTCGGGGCAGGCACCGTGCTGACAGAAGATCAGCTTGATGCAGCAGCGGATGCCGGTGCGCGGTTTGCATTGTCACCGGGCATAGACAAAGACGTGCTGGCACGTGCGGCCAAGCGCGATCTGCCTTTCGCCCCGGGCATCATGACACCCTCTGACTTGCAGCTGGCCCTGCGAGCCAATTGTAAGTTGGTGAAGTTCTTCCCCGCGATGGCCGCCGGAGGGCTGAAGATGCTGCAAAACATCGCTGGGCCATATTTGCACACCGGAATTGGCTTTAACCCAACCGGGGGTGTGTCACTGGACAACATGCAGGACTGGTTGTCTTTTGGGCCGGTCAAAGCCGTCGGAGGCAGCTGGATTGCCACGCGCTCTGATATTGCGTCGCAGAACTGGTCGCAGATCACGGCAAATGCCAAAGAAGCTTTGGAGCTTGCGCAGCACGCATAAACAAATTCGCCCCCGCCTTCGGAAAGGCAGGGGCAAAATTTGCGTTCTTGACCGCTGAAAACGCTAATTTTGGGTGAGCTTCGCCAGGTCCGGATTCGGGATTCGCGCTCCGAAATGCTGGATCACTTCCCCGGCGACCAGCTGCCCACGCCGGATGGCCTCAACTGGGTCGCTGCCCAGCAGTCGCGCGCTCAGATACCCCGCGTTAAAAGCATCACCTGCGCCGGATGTGTCTCGCAAGCTGGTGACCTCGGGGGTGGAAACCAGGTACGGCGTGCCATCGATCAACGCCGCGACAGATTCTGCGCCATTTTTAAGGACAACTTCAGACACCCCCGCCGCCGCAAACCTTTTGAGCGTGTCCTCTGGGGTTTGATCCCCCCAATTGGTCTGTTCATCGTCAAAGCTGGGCAGGGCGATGTCACATTGACCCAGGAACCTGGCGACGGTTTCTTGAATTTCAGTCTTTGAAGCCCAAAGACGCGGGCGAATATTCGGATCAAATGACACCCGAGTCCCTGCTGCACGGGCATCGCCGAGGGCTGCCAGTAGTGTCTCACGTGCTGCGTCGTTGAGGACGGCAAGCGTGATGCCACTCAGGTGGATAAGGCCAGCACCAATCAGTTGAGATGTCAGCCAGGCCTGATCTTCGGCAAGCCCGCGGGCCGCAGAGCTGTCGCGCCAATAGTGAAAACTACGCTCCACGCCATCAAGCTCTATCATATACATGCCCATGGTTCGCGCCGGGTCGCGGCCGATCATGGCTACGTCCAAACCGTCATTTTGCAGTTCCGAAACAAACGCATCTGATAGGGAATCCTGCCCCACCTTGGTGAGAAATCCGATGGACGACCGCCCATCAAGCAGCTGCGCCATCTGCCAGACGGTGTTGAACGTGTCTCCTGCAAAACGCTGCTTAAACATACCAGCGCCCATCGGAGCCATCTCGATCATGGCTTCCCCAATGGCGACGGCATTCTGGGATTGAAATTCTAACAAGGTTTAACTTTCTTTTTCGACGATGTCGTAGATCGCGCCGGTCAACCAAGCAGGCCAATCGCGTTCAAAAAACGCCTTTGCGTCTTCGTCAAACACCCGGTTTGGACGTTCGGACATCACCATCTGGGTGCCATCAAGATGCACAAGAACCTGCTTTTCTTTGTCCGCATCATTTTCAACACGGAAACGAACATCGCCCAGCGGTCCACTGCGCGCTTGGGGTAGGGCTGATCCTGCCGGGTCACACACGGCACGAGCGCCACGGCTACCGCCACCATTTGCGATGAAATGTTCAAGTGCGGCCAGCACGGCCTCGGAGGCCAACGCCATTTGCTGCCACTGCAGAACGCGCGCAATTTCGCTGGGGCGGTCATAGGTCAGCCCGGTGTCGCGAATGCGCGCGTTCAATGCGCAGGCTGCCTCAAAGGCGGTTTTCACCTCATCTTGCGTGCAGAGAATGCCCGCGTAATCGCTCATGCGGGCTTGGACTTCTTCACGCACGGATTTGGCGTCCAGAGTGCTGTCAGGTTGCAGCAAGGTTTTGATCTGATCGAGAACATCGGCCGCACTGCGCTCTAGCGCTGCGCCCTCCATCGGTGATCCCGTCTGGCTGGCGGCGATATGTTCGGCAACGCGGGTGCCAAACACTTGCCCAGCATTGAGCGCCGACCCTCCGGGGCGTGTGACGCCGTGGGTGCCTGCGGCCTCGCCAATGGCGTAGATCCCGGAAACATTGCTGCGGCCCCAGGTGTCAACCGCAATGCCGCCGTTCATATGCTGATTGTTCACCGCAAATTCCAGCGGTTCTTCTGCAATATCAATCTTATAGCGACGATAGAGTTCGATCGCGAGCGGGTTCATGTGGCGCAAACGGTCGATTGGCATTTCGTGCTCTGCACCGGCATTTGTCAGATAGGTGCGTACGTCCTCATCCAGCCGCTCCAAGCTGAATTCCAAGTCGCCAGGCACCGCAAGTGGGTTCCGGTTGAAATCCATAAAGACGCGGCGGCCCTTTTGGCTTTCCCGGAATATCGCCAGATCGACGAGGCTCGATCCAAAATCCAACATCCGCGTCGCATGGAATGGCCATTGGTAGCCCTTGCGGAACACGTTTGAGGCCAGCTCTTGTGTGGTCCGGTAGTATTCGGCCAGGAAATGGTGTTCTTCACCGGCGTCATCGACGGAATAGATATGCGGAATGACCTGCACATAGGTGCCAGACAGGTTCCATGGGAAACCTTCGCGGCGGGTACCGATCCCAAATTGGCTTTCGGTGATGTTTGTCAGCTCAAGGCCGCTTTCCAGCGCCATGCCCAGCGTGCCAAAACAACCATTTGGAAAAACGCTGTCTCGGTACAATTCACCGGGCCCGCCCGCTGCAATCACGCAGGACTTAAATTGGAAGAGCACAAGACCATAAGGGTTGGCGTCGGATTGCTCTTTGGCACGGATCGCCAGCAACCCAATGGTCTTGCGTTCATCCCCATGTCCTGAGGTCAGAATTTTGACCGCCGTCGTGCGGTTAAAGAAGGCCATGTTCTGATGGATCGCCTCTTTTGCCAAAACCTGCACCATCAAGCGTGATGTTCGAGGGCCACAGCTGGTGGCGCGCCCAATTTCGTCATGGTCTGTTTTGTACCGCAGCGTGCCGCCCAAATCGTCTTGCGGCAAAGGCAGACCAAGAAACTGCAAAGACGCCATGGCGCGCGCAGACCCGACGGCTTCGATATAAGCGGTGTCTTCATCCATCGCGCCACCAGCGCGAATGGCCCGCGCCATATCTTTGAAATTGTCACCCTGATCAGCGGTGTTTGCCGTGTGCAGCGTTTGTTTGTCAGAACCAGAGCAGGCAGATGTGCCGCCCCAGGCGCTTTGGCTGACAATGGCAACATCGACGTCGCGCCGCTTGAGTTCAACGGCGGCGCGCAGCCCGGCAGCGCCGCTTCCGACCACGAGGCTTTCACAGCGATACAGCGGCAAACGGTGGCCATCTATGTCGATGTGCGCGGGGAACTCCGGCTCGGGTTGAAGATGTGGCATCTCCACATCGGTGAGCGCATCAAGGATATGCTGAGGGATTGGCTGAGGCACGTTTAAGGTCCAATTTTAGGAGAAACAGCGATTAAGTCAGATCGACCCAGCTCTTTTTGCGTGAAGATTCCATGCAAGCGTCGACCATTTGGCAAATGTGGTGACCCGTTTCAAAGGTTGGCCACATGGGCTGGTTTGAAACGATGGACTTTACCACTTCGGCCACTTCGATGATCTTGCTTTCATTGTATCCAAGCGCAAAGTTCGGCAATGGCAGGAAGGATCGGAAGGTTTCGTTTTCCGGACCGACGTCAATTTCACGATAGCCACGGCGTCCATTGGCATCTTCGTTGGAATAAAAGCGGATCCGGTTCACCTCATCATAGGTGTACACCAGGCTGCCTTTGGTGCCATAAATCTCATAAGTCTGCATAAATTTTCGACCGGTCGCGATGCGGCTGAAATCCACAATGCCGCGGGCGCCGTTTTCAAAGGAACACAACAGGTTAGTTCCGTCAGGATTGGTGATGTCGGCCCATTCTTCTTGGCCGGTCAGCTTGGTTTCCTCGCCATAAGCCAAGCCGTCCACAACCGGACGTTTGTCAGTGACGATAAAGTTGTCTGCGATCAATGAGCTGACGCGGCCAACGAGGAATTCCATAAAGCTGAAGATGTGACTTCCTGTGTCTCCGACGATCCCGGTTGGGGCTAGCTCGCCGTTTGCCCGCCACATATAAGGTGCCAATGGATCACCATACATATCGATGTGCTGGCAGCCTTTGAACATCTTGATTTCGCCGATCTCACCCGCGTCGATGATTTCCTTCGCCAGATCATGTACAGGGTTGCGTGGGAAGGCATGGCCCACGCGGGTAATTACGCCTTTCGCTTTGGCGATATCAGCCAGCTCGCGCGCTTCGGCGGCGGTATCTGCCAGCGGTTTTTCACAATAGACATGTTTGCCAGCCAACAGCGCGGCTTTCGCAACTTCGTAGTGCAGGCTATCTGGCAGACAGATGTCGATCAGGTCGATGTCTGGGTCGGCAATGGCTGCCTTCCAATCGTTCAAGATCTTTGCTTCAGGCGCGCGGAATGCCAACTCTTTGGCGGCTTCGGGATTTGCCTCGACCAAAGCGACCACTTTGGCTGTGCCCGACTCTGCGCCTAGAAAATGCGGAAAGGTCTGATAGGCCATCGTATGAACCTTGCCCATCCAACCCGAAGCGCCAAGAACTGCGACCCTGACTTGCGTCATCTTTATATCTCCCAACCTAACTCTGGCATAATGTCCAAACCATCCGCATTGCTTCGCAAGGCAGGTCTTTTTGGATCGTTCCAGTTTGGATTGGTAGATATGTGGAACGTTCCAAATTGTCAACGGCTCGTTTAACGTGGGTTGGTAAATGGTGCTGGCGGACATGGTGTTAAAGTGGCCCTGGCTGTGGGCTTGTGACCGCGGAGTGTATTTGCTTGAGGGGAGCTTCCTGCTAACTTGGGTGGCTTTCGTAGAGCTCGATTGGCAAATCGTCTGGGTCAGCAAAGAAGGTAAAGCGCGCGCCAGTGAATTCATCCACCCGCAGCGGTTCGACCTCGACATTCGCAGCCTCAAGTTCAGCGACAGCTGCATCCATGTCTTCGACAGCAAATGCAATATGGCGAAGTCCGCAAGCTTCAGGGCGTGAAGTGCGTTCAGGCGGGTTAGGAAACGAAAACAATTCTAATTGACTACCGTCGGGCAGAGCGAGGTCAAGCTTCCAACTATCGCGCGATTGGCGATAGTTTTCCGCAATAACTTTGAAGCCAAGCAGGTCCACATAGAAGGCTTTGGACCGTTGGTAATCTGCGCATATCAATGCGGTATGATGAATTCGACTTAGCTTCAACTTGTTTGATTCCCCTTGTTAAAATCCAAACCTCAAAAATCAGAAACTCCTAGGCTATATTGTGAAGACTTGACCCGTTGCCTCGGATAGGTGCTTTCTATCCAGCTCAGTAAAAAATACTCTAGGAAAAAGACCGGTAAGGCAATATTGCTAAAAATGGGATTTTGTCGGTAGGGAGAAATTCCTTCATTTGATATCGGTTCGCGAATATCAAATATCGCCCTGACATTCAGGGCGCATAAATCCTATTTAAATGACTGCAATTCAAATTGGGTCAGAAATGCTTGACGTTTGGGTCAAAATTGAATGACGCTATTCATGAATTTCCTAAAGTTTTGGCAGGCAAAAGAGTCAAAGGCTTGTGACGTTCCACAAACATGTTGTACGTCAGACAACTTTGACCTTTGCGTCATAAACTGACCCAACACTCCCATTTCATGCTCCCGCAGGCTGTTTCAATTGATCTGACTTCCTTTTGGAAAATCAGGGCTGATTTGCAGGTTCAGTCGGCGAAGCCGCCTGTTCCTGCTGATCTGCCACGTGGCGAACGCGGGAGGGGGCGAGGCAATGCTATTCGACAGGGGTGGTGCGGCCCGCAGGCGCAGCCGAGGACACGGCCCTGTCTAATAGGGTTGCCCGAGGGATCGATGATTGGATTGCGTTAAGCGCATTAATCTCAAGTGGATTTGCATTTTGCTAGAATGATTTAGTGGCGATAGAATATTCGGATTATGAATTTGGAACTAGTCGCGCCGCCCAGAAATCACTATTGGAAAAGGCGAATGCATAGGGAGACGATCTGGCTACCGAGCAAGTTCCATTCCGCATTGTGGAACCTAGGTCGATCATGAACTAACATTCAAACTGGCCCACTTAGGTGGGGCTGATCAAGGGGGCGAGCTGTGTGTTCACATACTTTGTTGATTGAGGATAGATGACAACTTGGTTCTTTGGGGTTGGGCTAGGGGTGAAGGAGTGGCGATGATATCCCGCATTAAGCTCACTCAGTTGCGGACATATCTGGCGCTGCATAAAACGGGCAGTGTGACGGGTGCTGCCCATTATCTGAACCTAAGCCAACCTGCGGTCAGTCGTCAGCTTGCGTTGCTGGAAGAGGCCTTGGATATCCGGCTGTTTGACCGCAAGAGTGGCGGACGCATTGTTGCGACGCGACTTGGCGAGCAGCTTTTTGATGAGTTGGAAAGCACGCTGACAACGCTGGAAAACCTGGGCGACCTGACACAAGCGGTTGTGAACCATCAGATCAATCGTCTGAAAATTGTGGCCACCACACCAGTTATGAATTCAGAAATGTTCATCAAAAGCGTGGCGCGTCTGAGAGAGAGCCACCCTAGAACAATCATCGCTTTAGAACGAAGCCGACGAGAAAACATTGAAGCCCTTGTTGCAGGGCATCGCGCCGATATTGGATTGAGTGCGCTGCCACTTAGAGATCCGGCGCTGTCCTACTCGTCATTTCTGAGAACGGAAGCTGTAGCGGCAGTGTCCCGGGATGACCCGCTCAGTGAGAAGGAAGTTCTAACCAAATCGGATTTCCCAAGAGAGCGACTTTTGACCACACGTGCTGGGCGTCTTTTTGGCGGGCTTGGTAAACCAGAAGGGCCTTGGGAGAACCAGCCACCTCCGGCGATCGAAGTATTTTTGGTGCAGACAGGTCTGCGATTTGCCGCAGAGGGACTTGGCGTCGCTGTCTGCGATCAACTGACCTTCAGTGCTGACCCCACCGAAAACCTAGCCATTCTCAAGTGGCGCCCAAAGCTGCCCATCGAATATGCTTGGTTTACGGCCAAAGACAGGCATATGAGCCCGGCGTTGGAGAGTTTTACCAATTACTTGGCACTCGAAGCAGGTCTTTGGCAGGATCAATTTACACAGCAGTTTCCACAATTTGCCCAGTAACAAAGTGCCTGCGCAGTAAATATATTACAATTTGCTATCTTTCCGGTCAGTAATTCAATTTTATTATGTTTTGGATGAACGGTAGAAATTTCCTACGGACGAATCCGCCGGTTGGGAGGCCGCGGAGCTCTTGGAGGAGACACTCGTATGTTTATGAAAAAGATGATGGCGGCTGCGGCGGCGCTTGTGACAGGCTTTGCGGCGTTTACAGGGTCAGCTACTGCAGAAGACTGGCCAACAAAACCGATCACTGTGATCGTAACCTATGCCGCAGGTGGAAATGCGGATCTGCAAACACGCATCGAAGCCAAATATCTAGAACCTATTCTTGGGCAACCAATCAAAGTGGTGAATGTCCCCGGTGGGGGTCATATTCCTGGCGTTGTTAAATTTTTGAAAGAACCGGCCGACGGTTACACTTGGCTGCGCTTTGCGTCGCCGTCCACCGTCATTGGGCCACTGGTCAGAAATACGCCGTTTGATCCGGTCGAAGACTTTGTCCCAGCTTGGATGGCGACCCAGGGTTCTACGGTTCTGTACGTGCCAAAGGACAGCCCAATCCAAACCTTTGACGATTTTCTGGCAGCGGCCAGAGAAAAAGACCTCGTTATGGGCGTGAACAACATTGGCGCACCGCCGCATCTGTCTGCGGTTGCCCTGACGCAGTCCTTTGATACCAAATTCAAAATTCTTGCGATGAAAACACATGGCGCTGCATTGAATGCCATGATTGGCGGCAACGTTGATGTGGTCATCGCTCTGACAACACATGGCAAACAGTTCTCTGATGACGTGCGTGCCATTGCAATCTTGGACGAGCGTAAAGACTTCTTTGAGGCGCACCTGCCAGGTGTTCCAACACTTCCAGAAGTGTATCCCGACGTGCAGGTCGGCAATTGGATCAAATCCGGTCTGACCGCCAAGCAGGGCATTGATCCGGCGATTATCGACAAACTGGTAGATGCGACTCGTCAGGTGTTTGAGAACCCGGATTTTCAAGAGGAATATGCGGTCGTGAACACTTTGGTGCCGGTCTATGGAACCGAAGAAGTCATGGCTGACATCAAGAAAGGCATCGCGTTTTATACACCGATCCTTTCTGAACTCGGATTGCTGAAATCAAAGTAATATCATTGGGGCGCGTCGAGCGCCCCAACAATAACCAGATGTAGGGGAATGGTCATGTCAAACCGGCTGGCTAATATTCTGTTCAGTTTGGCGATCATTATCGCTGGCATTGTTTTCATAAAGATGGCCGCTGGTTTTGAGAACTTAACCGCCTTGGCTGGGGCGCAGGTTCCCACTCAGATGTTTCCAATCGCCGTGCTGTGCATTCTGATCTTCTGCTCAACGATCAACTTGGTGAAATATGTCATGCCCAATGGTGCAGCTGACGCCAATGATCAGCTGGATATGAACCTTGCGATGTTCATACGCGTGGCGTTGATCCTCGCGATTTTGATCACCACGATTGCGATTTGGGATCGGTTCGGTTTCTTACCTGCGTCTGTTTTTTCTTCTTTAACCATCGCTGTCGTTCTGCAAGTGCGTTCGCCCCTGATCTATCTGGGTCTCGCGCTTTACGGACCAGCAACCTGGGCGTTCTTCCGCTACGCCGTCGCCGTGAATATCTAGAGGGCTAGGACGTGGGATCTTTCGAAGCATTTGCATCGGCCGTAAGCCAATTGGTTGACCCGTTCAGCGTGGTTTTATTGCTGGGTGGTGTTCTATTGGGCACGATCATCGGAGTATTGCCCGGTCTTGGGGCACCGATCGCGATCACCATCGCATTGCCATTCACACTGTACATGGAGCCAGTGCCAGCCTTTGTGCTGCTCTTGGCGATCTATTCCGCCGCGACCTACGGCGGGTCAATCTCTGCGATTACGTTGGGAATACCCGGAACAGGATCGGCTGCGGCCACGGTGGAAGATGGACATAAGATGTTCAAGTCAGGCCGGGGCGGTGAAGCGCTTGGCCTTTCGTTGACGGCCTCGATCATTGGCGGATTGTTTTCAACAGTTGCATTGGCTCTCCTTGCACCCATGCTGGCGCGCATCGCGGTTGAGTTTGGACCGCTTGAGTATCTTGCGATCTCGGTCTTTGGCATCATCGTTGTTGTACGCGTTGCCGAAAAGAGCTTGGTCAAAGGCCTGGTCTCGGCCTGTATTGGGATTTGGCTGACAACCTGGGGCATCGACAATATCAGCGGTGCAGAGCGCTATATCTTCAACAACTACAATCTTTACGAAGGCCTGCCGTTTGTTGCGGTTCTGGTTGGGGTATTTGCGGTCTCCGAACTGCTAATGAGCTCAGAGCGCACGCTGCCGCCTGTCGACTTTGGTGCCAAAAGCTTGAAAGCGTCACTGCCTACTTTGGGCATCTTGAAAAAGTTCCGAGCGACCCTCGCGCGTTCCTCTGTCTTGGGGACTATTATCGGAATTCTGCCGGGCGAGGGTGCCGCGGTTGGTGCCTTCTTCAGCTATGCTGAGGCAAAGCGCCGGTCCGATACACCGGAGAAATTTGGAACAGGCATTCCCGAAGGTGTTGTGGCACCTGAGGCTGCAAACAATGCAACGGTTGGCGGGGCCTTGGTCCCAACGCTGACACTCGGGATCCCCGGAAGTCCGGCGGCGGCTGTTCTCTTGGGGGCCTTTTTGATCCAAGGACTCGCGCCTGGCCCCAAGCTGTTCTCCGAAGCGCCAGACCTGATGTATGCGATCTTCATCAGCCTGTTTGTCATCAACATCGTGATGCTGTTCACAGGGCTTCTGACGATCCGTGCCGCGGCCCGCATTATCACCATTCCACAACAAGTGATTGTCCCAACGGTGATGCTTCTCTGTCTGATTGGTGTCTTCAGTGTGAAAAACGATCTCTTCGGAGTGACTGTCCTAATCTGTGTCGGTGCCTTCGGCTATGTCTTGCGCAAGCTCAAATATGCGATCGCACCCTTCACGATAGGCTTTGTTCTTGGCCCGATTTTGGAGCGGTCCTTCCGCCAAAGTTATTTGCTAGGCGACGGCACTCTTATCGGTTTCTTTGAAAGCTGGATCGCAGTGTTGATTTACGGCCTCTTGGTGCTGACGGTCGCAGGTGGCCCGGTATTGAACTTCATTCGGAAACAGCGTGGCGCCGCTTCCAGTCGAGGTCAGAACAATGTTTGATCGGACTGAAAACGCAAAACGGCCCAACATCCTCTGGTTCTGTGCTGATCAGATGCGTCACGACACGATTGCGGCGCTGGGGAATACAGAAATCTCTACCCCGAATATCGACCGACTAGTACGCATGGGGACTGCGTTCGAGAATTGCTATGTTCAAAATCAGGTTTGCACACCAAGCCGTGCTAGCTTTCTGACGGGGCGGTATCCCGCTGCGCATCAGGTTTACCGCAACAACAACACATTCTTTCCGCCAGACGAAAAGCTTGTGACCAAAACGCTTGCTGACGCAGGATACGATTGTGGTTTGATTGGCAAGTTACATCTGTCCACTGCCACACGGTTAGAGGCACGAAATGACGATGGGTATCGCGTTTACGAGTGGTGCCAAAACCCGGGGTGGGAACGTGTCGAGGGATCAAACGCCTATTGGAATTGGCTGCGCGAGAAAGGCCATGTTCCAGAAGAGATTTTCCCTGATAAACCACCCTATCTTTCGACAAGTGTGCCCACAGAAATTCATCAGGCGGAATGGATCGCTGATCGTGCCATTTCCTTCATAGATGAAGAGCGGTCGGGCCCATGGCTCTTGAGTTTGAACCCGTTTGATCCTCATCCGCCGTTTGATCCACCGGAAGACCTTTATCAGAAATACTCTGAAGCTGATCTAACGCCCCCGCTGTTCAAGGAAAGCGACGTCGCCCATCAGCAGAAGTTCCGCAATGTTCGGAACCAGATGCGAGATGCGGTCAATCCGGTCTTAACTGAGCAGGAACGACAGCAATTCGCACCCAAACCGGGTGATCCGCTGGGTGCAAAACCGCCCAAGCGGTTTGATGGGATGGCCGTGAAGGCCGCCTACTACGCGATGATCGAAAATCTGGACAAGGCGTTTGGCAAGATCCTCGATCATCTGGAGCATCGAGGCTTGCTCGACAACACAGTGGTCATATTCACCTCTGATCATGGTGAAATGCTTGGGGACCATGGGCTGCTGTACAAAGGCTGCCGGTTCTTTGAGGGCCTTGTGCATGTTCCGCTGATCATGAGCGGACCCGGTATTGAGGCGGGGCAACGCCGCAAAGCCTTGGTTGAAACCATTGATATTGCGCCGACGTTGTTGGAATACGCGGGAATTGACCAGAGCCATGACATGCAGGGCTTGTCGCTTTCACCTGTTTTGGGCAAGGGCTTGGACTTCCACAAAGAAACGGTTGTGACGGACTTCAACGACAGCGTCGCGACCAGCGAGGCGAAGGATGACACACAAGCGTCGATGACCTTTGATGGTCGCTACAAACTTGTCGTCTACCATTCTCATCCCGGACTCGGAGAGCTTTTTGATCTGCAAGACGATCCCAATGAATTCACCTGCCGCTGGGATGATCCTGAATATCAAGGCCTCAAAGTTGAATTGCTGCAACGGCACATGGACAGAATGATGGGAACAATTTGTGCAGGCCCTGAGCGCGCACCAATGCCCAACATAGTACGCCCCGGCTAAGGAATGGATCCTCCCCACGATGCTGCCGGGCAAAAAAACCGAGCAAGGCCTGACTGCTTTGCTCGGTTTATATTTTGCAACTAACTTTGAAATAATCTGGGGAAGCGGGAATAGCCCCCCAAGCAGATTTCATCGATTTTTGGTGAGCTCAGAAAGCAGGGTCGGGAAATCATCCACATAGAGATCAAAGTCTGGGTTTGGCACGGGTTCTGGTGGTTCTTCGTCACCCCATTCGCGCGGGCGCCGAACAAAGGCCGTTTTGAACCCACAAGCTTTGGCGGCATTCAGATCAAAGTTATGCGCCGCGACCATGCAGATTTCTGAAGGTTGTAATTGCAGGAATTCCGCGCCGCGGTTGTAGACGTAGGGGGCTGGCTTATAGGCCCCGATAGCCTCACAGGAAAACACCGCATCCCAAGAGATATCGTTCGCACGTGCAGTGTCTGTGACAATGCGGAAACTAAGGATGGTCAACGGGCAACACAGGAAATGTTTGCGCAATTCACGTTGGACCTTGGGGAAATCAGGCCAGCATTGGAAAGCATGGGGCGCAACATAGGAAATGTAGTAGCGCTCCGCTTCAGTAAACATTTCCAATTGTTCGTCCCGCAGCAAGGAGTCCAGAGCATCACGGTGCCCATTATCAAAATTGTAATTCGGGTCAGGTTTTACACCAAACTCTTTCATGATTTTCAGAGACCTGCGACGAAGATCATTGGCAAGGCGTGGCCAGTCTCGCACTTGCCCATGTCGCTCACCAATTTTAGACAGGGCCTCTGTGAAACCTGTGTGCCAATCCAATACGGTTCCACCGGTATCGAATGTTAAAGCTCTGACTCTGCTGAAATCCATGGGTGTACCCTTTTGGTAGGACCAATATATAATTATGGTGTATTTGTATAGACCAGATAGCCTACCTTCTGACCAAGGAGGAGATACGGGAATCTGGACTGGTCAATTGCTGGATCACATCGGTCACACCACGTGATGCCTTTAAGACAACCGGTTTCACGCCCTCCATTTTGTCTTAAGGCTTATCCGGAAACGTACGGGAGTGATGCCGCCCTTGAAAGGAAAACGCGGCTCCCCACAAATGGATCTACAAAACACCCGAAATGGGCTGAGTTCAAACGGTTTCGGTCACCAACCTTGTGCGCAGGAAGGCTTGAACACCTTCAACGCTGCCCTCAGAACCATAACCGCTGTAGTCAACACCTCCAAATGGCGTTTCAGGACTGGCAATGTTAAAGGAGTTCAGACCAAGCATGCCCGCATTTATTTGATCAGCGATTGCCGCACTGGTTTTCTGATTGGTCGTGAAGGCATAGGCCGCAAGACCGAAAGGCAATCTATTCGCTTCTGCCAAAGCTTCCTCCAGATCGTGGAACGCAATCATTGGAGCAATGGGCCCAAAGGGTTCTTCTTGCATGATGCGCGCGCCGTGCGAGACGCGACCCAATACCGTTGGTGCGAAGAAGTTTCCGATGTTTCCGATCTGCTCGCCACCTGTCAGTAGCTCCGCTCCATTTGATTTAGCATCGTCGACGATTTCTTTTATGGCGGAAAGGCGGCGATCAGAGGCAAGTGGGCCCATGTTCACTCCGGCGATCAGGCCATTTCCAACAGTCAATTCCTTAGCATTTGCAACGAATTTCTCAACGAATTCGTCATAGACACGTTCCTGGATGATGAAGCGGGTTGGCGAAACACAGACCTGGCCTGCGTTTCTAAATTTACTGGCAACTGAGGCCGCGGCGGCTGCGTTAATATCACTGTCTTCAAACACCAAAACCGGCCCGTGGCCGCCAAGTTCCATGGTGCAGCGCTTTAGCGTGTCAGCCGCCAGTTTCAACAAGTGCTGGCCTACTGGGACGCTGCCGGTGAAGGAGACTTTCCGGGCCACTGGTGACGCCATCAAGTGGCTCGAAACCTCGGAGGGGACACCAAAAACGATATTGAGGACGCCCGGTGGCAGTCCAGCATCGAGAAAGGCTTGGGCAATCGCCGTGGCGGTGGCCGGTGTTTCCTCGCTGGGCTTGATGATGATTGAACAGCCAGCAGCAAGCGCTGCACCTACCTTTCGCATGAAGTTTAGAGCTGGAAAATTCCAAGCAATGAAGGCAAGTGCCGGTCCGACTGGCTCTTGAATGACTGTCTGACGCATATTGGGCAGACGAGAAGGGATTTGGCGCCCGTAGGTGCGTTTGCCTTCTTCTCCGAACCATTTGAGAACGCCGATTGACGCCCCTAATTCCTGATTGGCCTCGGCAATCGGCTTGCCCTGTTCCAGCGTTAGGATCATCGCAATTTGATCAGCTCGCCCGTTCAAAAGCGCGACTGCGCGATCAATCACCTGCTGTCGTTCCGCTGCAGGCGTTGCTCGCCATACCGCGAAGCCTTGTTGACTGCTTTCCAATGCATCGTCGAGATTTTGTTGCGATGCATGCTGAACGGTGCCCAGGATTTCGCCATCGGCTGGATTGAACACCGATTCAGACACATTGTCGGAGCCTTTGACCCATTCTCCGTGAATGAGCAGGTCGATAGATTGAGGATAGATGTCACGCGACATAGATTTAGATCCCAGAGTTAGTCAAAAAAAGAGGCCATCAGGTCCGGGTCCACTCCCAACCCGGGTTGGTCGGTGAGAGTGATAACTCCCTCCTGTGGACGTATCGGAAAGATGTCTTCGCGCAGCGGATTTGGGTTGCCATCCACTTCGAGAATACCGGGTTGGTTACTGGCGGCGAGCAGGTGTGCGGAAGCCGCGAGGGCGATGCCTGCACCAAGTGAATGCGGGCACATGGTGCTTCCTTGATTGGCTGCATGTCGAGCGACTTCCAAACATCCCGTCATGCCGCCCCATTTGCAGATATCGGGTTGAACAAAGTCTAGAAACCCGATTTCCGTTGCGGTCTTGTACTGTTCCATCGTGTCGTAGTTTTCACCACCTGCAATCTTCAGATTGTGGCGGGATTTGAGCTCTAACCAGCTTTCAATTGGGCTGTCCGCAGGTAAGGGTTCTTCGACCCATTTCGGAGAAAATTCTTCAATCTGCGTAAGGGCTTCGCGCGCCAACTGGAGGGACCAAGCCTGATTGGCGTCAACCATGAACTCATCCTGAGGACGCAACTGCTCCACGAGGTATTTTACGTTTTCCGTGTCACGTTCAGCGCTAAAACCAACCTTTAGTTTGAATTTTGTGTATCCTTCGGACTGAAGCCGCTGGACGGTGTGCACAACGCCTTCAGGGTTAATGCCGCTCCCGTAGACCTGCATTTTCGGAGAATTGCCGCCCAACACTTGATAGAGGGGTTTGCCTGCCCGCCGGGCTATCATATCCCAAATCGCTATATCCGCTGCCGCAATGGCCTGACAAATCGGCCCAACTTCACCGGTTTGCAATTTTAAGACGCGCAGCGATTTTTCCATATGCGCCAACGCGCTCTGTGGGGAAGTAAACTCTAGGTCTCTGATCCGAGGGGCAATCTCTGTCTCAAATAGTGCGGCACGATGCTCCGCGCCGCAGGACGGAAAATTGCACCAGATTTCGCCGTAGCCCTGAGTGCCAGATTGATCTGTGACCCTCACAAACACCGCTGGTCGCGATGTCATAACTCCGAAAGATGTCCTGACCGGCGTTTCCAGCTGGTGCCGTTTGACAGCAACCTCAAGCCGGGTGAGCTTAAACCCGAAATCGATTCTCATACGTTTGCTCCGCGCGCCATGATGCTCCGCATCAAGTCCGCAAAAGCGCTCGCGTCCTGACGGATGTCTTCTATTGCTTTGCCAGGTTGATAGAGATTCAGCCCCAATCCAAACCCAGTTGCCCCCGACGCCCAATAGTCAGGCATGTTGTGAGGGCCGACACTTCCGACCGGGACCAAAGTGACATCTGTTGGCAATACAGCCCGCATCGCCTGCACAACTTTGGGTGCAATGGCTTCGGCCGGGAAGAGCTTCAGGGCGTCAGCGCCGTGTTTCAGCGCAGCAAAACCTTCAGTTGGCGTTTGAATCCCTGGGCAATAATAAAGCCCACGATCTTTTGCTTCGCGTGCAACGTCTGCATCGAAATTTGGGGAAATAATGATGTTGCCACCTGCGCTGGCAACGTTTGCCACGTCTTCCTTGGTTAAGACAGTCCCGGCTCCAATCATCATTTTTTTTCCGAACTCGCTTGAGAGGTTTGCGATGCTATCCAATGCGCCGGGTCGGTTTAGGGGCACTTCAGCAACGCGAAACCCAGCGTCAAACAGGGTTTGAACGACTGGGACTGCGTCAGTCGCGGGCAATCCACGCAAGATTGCGATCAAAGGCATTTCGGCCAGGCAATTGTCTAGAGTCGGACGAGGCATTTATGTCTCCTTTTGCATCCAGCTCACAAAGGAGCGAATGCCGTCATTCAATGTAAAATTGGGTTCAAACCCGGTGTCGGATTTCAGTCGTTCGCCGACGAAAGGTGGTCGCGCGACGAGGGATTTTCCCCATGGTGCTGTTCCGCGTCCAAGGCGGATGCACGTTTGGGGAAGGATGCCTTCGATGATCCGAGCAATCGTATCTGCCGTTTCGCTTTGCCCCGACGTGAGATGGTATGTCGTGTGCCTAAGGGCGGGTGCGTTGAATGCTGCCAAAAGACCTTCGGCCGCATCATCAACATAGGTGTAGGTATTCGCCCAATCGCCGCCGCTGTTCAGATCAACACTTTCACTGTTCAGCGCTAGTCGAAGCAGGTCGGGTATCGGGTTCGCGCGCGGCGATTCTGGCACGCGTGGTGGCCCGTATACGCCTGTCAATCTGACACTGGCCGTCTCCAGCACAAAGCTGTCGTTGTACATGCTGACTAAAAGTTCGCCGCATCGTTTCGTCAGTGCATAGGTCTGCAGCGGCGAAGGCGGCGTGTCTTCTCGCAGTTCGCTCACATCCTTGCCAACGTCCTGAAACACCGATGCAGTTGAGGCAAAGATAAACCGCTTCCATTGCATCTCTCGACCCATTTCCAATAACCGCTGGGTGCCAGCGATGTTTACCTGACTAGCCAAGGTCGGGCTGCGCTGTGCGGCGGTTTCTGTGGAGATCGCGGCAAGGTGGATACAACCTGTGATACCCTCTACGTTTCTAAGATGTGCAATGTCATCTTCGCTTGCTAAATCAAGTTTCAGGTAGCGGACATGTTTCAAATCCACCGCGAGTTCGCGGTCGTTATCGGTGGCAACGGTCTCAATGCCTTTGGAATTGGCAATTTCAACCAATCGCCGACCGACAAGCCCATTTGCTCCTGTAACGAGTAGGGGCATCAGGCTGTCTCTTCTTTTAAGACTCTGCTGCGAACCCAAGGCCAAAGAAGGAACGCGAGGGTCAGAAGGAAGAAGCCTACCGCTATTGGGTGCTGGAAAAAAGCCCAGAAGTTTTCTCGAGACAGGACTAGACCCTGACGCAGCCCGACTTCAATGATCGGACTTAAGACATAGCCAATTACGACCGGTGCCAAGGGGAACCCATATACACGGAGCGAGAATCCAAGGAGAGCTGCGCACATGCAGATCACCAAGTCGAACCAACTGTTGTTCACGCTATAAGTACCAACCATGACCAGAACCACAATCAGGCCCATGAACAAAGGTTCAGGCACGCGCAGAATCCGCGTGAAAGCAGGGGCAAGAATGCGTGCCAGGATCAACATCGAGATATTGGCAAGCAGCAGGCAAAGCAAAATCGTGTAAACGACGTCGGTGTTTTCTGTGAACAGACGCGGCCCGGGGATGACGCCCTGAATAACCAAAGCGCCCAGCATGACGGCTGTTGACGCATCTCCCGGAACACCCAGTGCCAGCGTTGGCACCAATGCACCGCCTGTGGTTGCGTTATTGGCAGACTCAGCCGCGATGATGCCATCTGGCTCGCCGGTTCCGAACTTCTCACGGTTTGGGGATGTTCGCTTGGCCTCAACATAGCTGACCAAAGCGGCCGCCGTGGCGCCAACGCCAGGCAATGTTCCAATCCATGTGCCGATCAAGGATGATTTGATCAACAGCCAGATGCGACCTCGCCATTCTGAGAAAGGTGCCAGCGTAAACCCTGCCTTTGTCGAAACCTCTTCTGCCGGGGTGCGAATGGAAACACGCCACAGCACTTCAGAGAGGGCAAAGATGCCGACCAGCAAAGGCACAATTCCAATTCCAGATGAGAGTTCGAATATTCCAAAATCAAACCGAACATCTCCTGCCGCGGGATCCTGGCCAATCGTCGCGATGAACAATCCCAGAAGGCCCGAAAGGATGCCCTTGATCATGTTTCCTTTGGATACGGAAATGATGCAGGTGAGGGAGAAGATTCCAAGGGCGAAATATTCTACTGGACCAAAGACCAAGGCGAATTTGGCGAGTGGCGCAGCTGCAAAGAACAGCACTACAACTGAAATCATTCCGCCCACAAAGGACGCAATCGTAGCCCATCCCAACGCGCGATCCGCGCCGCCTTTTTGTGCCATTGGATAGCCATCAAGCAAGGTCGCGGCGGATTGAGGCGTGCCAGGTGTGTTCACGAGAATTGCAGAAATCGATCCACCAAAAATCGATGCGCCGTATACCGAAACGAGCAGCCCCAGACTGGTTGCCTGATCAAGGACAAACGTGAACGGTAGCAGGATCGAAAGTGCCAGAATGGTGCCAAGACCCGGCAGGGCTCCAATGACGATTCCAAGCGCGGTTCCTCCAAACACAGCCAGGATTGTGGTTGGGGCGGAAACGGCTTGGAGGGCAGCCAGGAAGTGTTCCATAAAAGTGAATCCTAGTCGTTAGATTTCAGAACGAAATCGGCATTTCAGGCAGGAAAATGTGGAGGAGGTTGGTGAATATCCACCAGATCGCAGAGGTCCCAACGATGGCAATCAAAGCCACGGTCAGCCGCGAGCGATAGCCGAGTGCAAATGGGAAACTGCCCAAAAACACCAGAGTGGCTGGGATGAATCCAATCACAAACATGGCTGTGACATACGCTGCGACCATTGCCCCACAGAGCAGGCTGCGACTGATCCGAATTTCAGCCAGGGAATGGCGCATTCGACCAAGAGCACTGCCTGCGAGCAGTGTTGCAGAGAAGAGAGTCATCATCCCAAACAGAATTTGGGGAAACAGCATCGGATTTTGAGATGGGGCCTGCGCCGATTGGCCTGCCATTGAATACACCATCAAAAAGACGGATGCGGCTAAGAAGCCGCACCCCCCTAGGTTTTCCTTGAGAAAGTTCATCATAGTTTTTCTCGTTTCGCGAAGTTTACTTCGCGCTCAGACCCATGCTTTCAAACAATTCGCCATTGGATGAGGACATTTCGCGGATGAAGGCTTCGTATTCATCACCGTCTTTGAAGACTGCCGGGATGCCGAGTTTCTCCATGGAATTTGAATATTCTGTAGATTCCACAACGGCACCACAGGAGGACCCCAACGCCGCGCGAATTTCGGGATCAAGACCAGCAGGTGCAACGATCCCGCCCCCAACACCGACTTGAACGTCGTAGCCAAGTTCCTTGGCGGTTGGCAGGTCAGGCAGAATTGGCAGACGCTCATCTGTTAGTGAGGCCAGCTTTTTCGCATCTTTCAGGCCAGCAACCGAAGGGCTAGCGAACATCATGGTCAAATGGCCACCAAGCAACATTGGGGTCGCTTTAGCGTCGCCCGCGCCACCAACGTGAGTCAGCACATTACCGCCCAAGAGGGAGTCAAAATACGCGCCAGCCAAGTGTGGGAAAGAACCAACCGCAGGGGATGCCCAAGATAGGGATTCAGGGTCTGCCTTTGCAGCATCCATCAGCTCGCCAAGGGAGTCATACTCGGAATCAGGTTTTACGTAGACCAGATAGGGTGCGTAAAAAGTGTGGCACACGAAATCAAAGGACTCGATGTTGTACGGCACTTTGCGCAAGTGAATTTGGTTGGCAATTGGCGCATAGGGAGAGAAAAGGATCGTGTGACCATCCGCCTTCGCTTTAGCAGCCTCGGCTGCACCAATGGTGCCACCACCGCCACCTTTGTTAACAACCACGATGTCGACGCCGAGTTTCTTTGATAGCTGATCTGCTGTTACGCGGGCCGCTGTGTCGGTAAGCCCGCCAGCTCCAAACGGAACGATCATGCGGATCGGCTTATCAGGAAACGCTTGCGCGGCTCCGACCGTCATCATGCATACCGCGCCGGCGACAACGCCGCGCGCAATTGATTTCAGACTGTTTGATTTGTTGGTCATTCCCAATCTCCGTCATTTCAGTTCGATCTCAGTCTGTGAAATCTTCCTTGACGGCACCTCCCGCTCGCTAAGAAAGCGATCTCACTAATACGAACATATATTCGTAATAGCGGAAACAAGTCAAATTTTTTGGTTAGACCAGATAAACATTAGCGCGAAATTGGATTAAACTCCAACAAAAACAGGATGATCGTGTTGGTCAGGCGGATTCATTGTCCGGTGTCCATCCGAGTGCTGCGGATACATTTGCTGCGGAGATGACCACTTCTTTGCCCCATTGGCGAATCTTGTCATCGTCTGCCCGGAAGCGTGGGGCGGAGATACCTAGAGCGCCGCGCAACGTGCCGCGAAAATCGCGAATTGCAGCAGCGACGCAGCGTACGTCAGGATTATTTTCGCCGTTGTCTATGGCGTATCCGCGGTCTCGTATGATTTCGATTTCCTGCCGAAACTCTGCCGCGCTTCCGATCGTTGTGTCGGTGCGTTTCTCATATTCCATGGAGTTTATGAGCCCTTCAGCTTCGGCGTCATTCATCGAGGCAACAATGGCTTTTCCCATGCTGGAACAATACATTGGGGAGCGGTCGCCAATAGAAGATCGCATGCTGATTGCCTTCGCGCTTTCTACGCGATCTGCGTAAATTATATGGCCGCCTTCTCTGGTGGCTGTATGCACATTTTCGCCAGAGAGATCTGAAAGGCGTTTCAGCTCAGAGGCGCCTGCATTGCGAATATCCAGATTGTACCAGGTCTGAAAAGACAGGCTCGCGAGCCGCATTCCGGAGCGATAGGTGTGTGTGTCAGGGTCAAATTGGACCATGTCTTCGTTTGTTAGGATCGTAAGGAGCCGGTGGCCAGTGCTCTTTGGAATGTCTGATTGCAGCATGATTTCGCTGAATGTCATCGGTTTTCCGGATCTCGCTAAAAGCTCCAGAATCGCCAGGCTGCGCGTGAGTGTTGTGCTGTTAAAGGTGCGTTTCGTCATTCTTATTGCTCTTTCATACCCCGAGAGGCGGCGGCTTGACTCAGGCTGCCGCGGTGCTATGTTCCGTCAAAACGAATTATAGTTCGTAATAGCGAAACTGGTAAATGTGCCACTTTTGCTCCAAGTCGATACCATAGCGGACCCAAGTGATGCAAATGCCCCCTGATTTAACAGTAGAACCAAACCAAAGACTAACGTGCGATGTTGTGGTTGTGGGTGGTGGTGGCGCAGGATTGCGCGCTGCACTAGCTGCATCACACGCAGGTGCGGATGTCATCGTCGTCAACAAGGGCAAAGTAACTTCGAGTGGTGCCACGGCTGTTGGCATCGCATCACATGCTGGATTTGCCGTCCCTGATGGGGCGGCTGACCCGACTGACAACCCTGATACATTCTTTGACGAAGTCATGGATGCGGGTGCCGGCTGCGCCGACCCAAACCTTGTTCGGACGCTCGCAGAGGATGCGGTATCAGCGGCTGAGAAACTTGAGGCCTTGGGTGTGGAATTTATGTCTGACCCGGAAACCGGAAAAACGCTGGTGAACCAGGGCGACTATGCTAATCGCGCGCGCAATCGAAAAATTTTTGGACATGGTAAATCGATAACGGTTGGCCTGAAACGCGAGCTTGATGTCACCGATACTCGCTTTCTTGAACATATGACGGTTGCCGATCTGACTTACGATGACAACGGAAGGATTTGTGGTGTTCTGTGTCTCTCCCATAATAACGAACTGATTGATATCACCGCCGGCGCCGTGGTGCTCGCAACCGGTGGCGCTGGTCAGCTTTTCGGCAAGAGTCTGATGCCGACCGACATTATGGGTGACGGTTACGGTTTGGGCCTGAAAGCAGGCGCTCGGCTCGCGAATATGGAATTCGTTCAGTGTGGGTTTGGACTGGTTGGTAGTATTCGTGGAATGGTTATGCCCTGGACCTGGTGGCTGGACCTGAAACTCACAGACCGCGAAGGCCGTTCCATTCTCGATGGCTATGTCCCGGCCGGGAAAACTGAAGCAGACCTATTCCGGGACAAGGCGCGCCATTACCCGTTCTCGACGATTGATTCATCCATGTGGATCGAAATTGCTGCCAAGAAAGCCTTGGATGAAGGCCGCCTGACAGAAGATGGCTTGATGGACATGGACATGACCCATGTTAAACATTCCGACTTCGAGCCCGGTACCATCGTTTCCCAGATGTGGCCTTCCACCAAGGATTGGTTCGCAGAGCGCAGAGTCGATGTCACACAGGAGCGCGTGCAAGTGGGCCTCTTTGGGCACGCAATTAATGGCGGCATCGTCATTTCCCCTGATGGCGAGACAGAGATTGATGGTTTGTTTGCTGTTGGCGAAGCGGCCGCGGGTCCGTATGGCGCCGATCGGCTAGGCGGGCACATGCTGCTGACCACGCAGGTCTTTGGGGAACGTGCAGGGCGGCGTGCAGCGGAAATCGCTCGGGTTCGTTCGCGTAAGCCAGGACGACCAAGGGCTGGTCCCAAGTTCAATGAAGCGGGTGCTTCTGTCGATGAAGTTCACGCTCGTATCAAAGCCACAATGGACCGTGATGTTCTCATCGTTCGCAGCGAGGCAACTTTGGAACGTGCGAGCCGTGAAATGCAAAACATTCGAGACGAGGTTTCAGAGCGCGGACTGGCAGCCAATACCATCAAGCATCAACACAAAGCGTTCTCCATCGAGAATTTGATCCTTTCAGGACAGGCATTGGTGGCTGCCGCTGCTCAGCGACGTGAAACGCGCGGGACGCATTATCGAGAAGATTTCCCGCACCAAGATCCAAACTCGGCACGTCCGATATTTGTCACCAATGCAGAAACCGGACCCTTCGCTGCGTTCGGCTCCTATAAAGATAAGAATTGAGAGACCAATGGCCCGTAAATGTATAACCGCCGCGCAAGCCGCTGAACTGGTTGGTCAAAACGACACTGTTGTTATTCATGGTTCCGGTGGTGTTTTAGTGCCTGACACAATTTTAAAAGCTGTCGAAGCGCGTTATCTGGAAACACAGGCGCCCGGAAATTTGAAGCTTGTCGTGCCCATCATCCCAGGAACCCGTGCTGAGATGAATGGGATGAACCGATTTGCGCACAAGGGTATGTTGCGTGAAATTATGGGCACCTGTTTTGACCCCATTCGTCATCCTGAATTGATCCGCATGATCAATGACGGTGAAATCGAGGGTTATGAGGCGTCGATCGGCACAATTGTTCACCTTTGTCGTGCAATTGGGTCCAATCAACCAGGTCATTTCACTCGTGCCGGGCTGGGGTCTTATCTTGATCCACGAGATCAGGGTGGTCGGATGAACGACCGCTCAGACAATCTTCCTGTTCGCGTCGAAGAGGTCGCTGGTCAAGAATATTTGTTTTACCCGTCTTTCCCAATCGATGTCGCCATTATTCGGGGCAGCACGGCCGATGAAGCGGGTAATATCAGTTTTGAAGATGATCCGAACACGCTCGGAGCTGTGGAGTATGCACTGGCAGCGCGGGCGAGCGGAGGCAAAGTCATCGTTCAAGTGAAACGTCTGGCGCGATCTGGTAGTCTGGACCCGCACAAGGTGCGCGTCCCTGCGGCCTTAGTTGACCACATTGTGGTTGAACCTTTCCAACAGCAGATTTCCGGGTTCAAACAGGACCCGCTGGCCGGCGTCGACCCGTTCTTGAATGGTCAACTCCGCATGCCTTTGGACGGTTTGCCGCCAATTCCGCAAACGCCGATGCGTATGGTTCTGCGCCGCGCGGCCTTGGAAATGAAGCGGGGACAGTCAATCAATCTGGGGCAGGGCATGCCAACCAACTTGCCACGCGTTGCATTGGAAGAAGGGGTACTGGATGACCTGTCATTTAACAATGAACATGGTGCTTTCGGCGGTCTGACAGCCGAAGGATATGTTGGAAACTTCCTGCCTGCAGTCAACGTTGAGGCGATCATGGATTCCTCGTTCACGTTCAACTACTACGACGGTGGCTGTTTGGATATGACCTACCTCGGCTTTGGTGAGGTTGACCAATATGGCAACATCAACGTCAACCGCTTTGGCAAACTGTGGAATGGGTCTGGCGGGTTTACCAACATTGTCGAAAAGACCCCGCAGGTGGTGTTTTGTGGCACACTGACGGCGGGCGGGCTGCAGACCGAATTTGTGGACGGCGAGCTGAAGATCGTTGTCGAAGGCCGTAACAAACGGTTTGTGCCCAAGGTCAGCCATATCTGTTTCAACGGTTCGCGTGCGCACGCAAAAGGCCAAAAAGCGCTTTATATTACGGAGCGCGCCGTATTCGAGCTGGGGCCTAACGGGATCGAGCTGATTGAAGTCGCCCCAGGCATCGATATCGAAATGCAGATCAAGCCATTCGTGGATTTTGATCTTCAGGTTTCTGAACATCTGAAACTGATGCCAATGGATGTCTTTAAGGATGTGCCGCTTAACCTTTCGCACCGGTTCGAGAAAACGGAGGCTGCTTAAATGGAGGCCCCGGTTTTTAAAACGCTTCTGGTTGAGGTGCGCGAGGAAGTCGCCCTTGTTACCCTAAACCGCCCTTGGGTCCTGAACGCGATTTCTACCCAGTGTAACCGAGAGATTATTTCGGCTATCGAATGGGCCGAGGACAATGACGAAGTTAAAGCGGTTATTTTTAACGGCGCGGGACGGGCTTTTTGCGCGGGCGCCGACGTTAAAGAAATCAGGGAATTCAAAAAGGAGTCCATTCGTCGATATATCGAGCTGGATTTTCGAACAAAGAACGCCGTCGCTGAATGTCGTAAGCCAACGATTGCTGCCATTCACAGCCATTGCGCTGGTGGCGGGTTCGAACTCGCGCTTGCTTGTGACATTCGGTTTGCAAGCGAGGATGCCTTGATGTCCTTGCCCGAAGTACGTCTGGGCGCGATGCCGGGTTCCGGTGGATTGCAGCGGTTGGCGCCAATTGTCGGTCTGGGCGTTGCAAAGGAAATGGCTTTTACCGGAAAGCCTGTCACTGCCGAACGTGCTGAGCGGATTGGTTTGGTCAATCGAGTAACGACGGCTGAGGTGTTGGAGGCTGAGGCTTTTGAATTTGCAAAAGAGCTGACCCAGATCAACCCGATCGCCATTCGCTGCGCAAAAGTGGCTTTGGAACCTGACCCACTGCCAACACGGGGTCAGGTTGGTGTATTCCATCAGCTATTTTCAACAGTTATCCGTGACGACCCTTGGTATTCAAATCAGACAAAGAAATTTGGAGCCTAAAATAGATGTTGAAATTGGTCGTAATGGCGACGGTAGGGGCTGATCTTTCGGCAAGACAACTGAAAAAGGTCGGCACCGGCTGAATAACGGCTCATACTAGGTCTCGTACACTGAACCAGCGATCCCAGGCGGTACGCTCCGGTACTTTGTCTCGGCGAATGATTTTGGTTCAGCCTAGGTCAGAATTGCTTGACGTTTGGGTCAGAGTTGAATGACGCGATTTGCGAATTTCCTGAGGTTTTAAAACTCGATTGAGTCAAAGGTTTGTGACGTTCAGCAAAAACAAATGTCAGATGTCATATGAAACTACCTTTTGCATCAGGTAGTGCCTTTTGTTTTTTTCAAAAATTCTGCGTCTAAACAAATTTCCGTTCGTGACAATTATTATTGATGAGATCCGCGAGAAACCGGGGTCGCCTAAATCAATCCGACACATTCACCCAGAGTATATATCCAGCTGAATTGAAGGTTGAATTGTGCTAAGTGCTCTAAATCCAGATGCACGTGCATATTTTTAGAAGGATTTAGAGACGAAAGAATATTCTGATTATGAACTGGGAATTAGTCGCGCCGCCCAGAAATCGCTATTAGACATTGCGTATGCATCTGAAGACGATCTGGCTATCGAACAAGCTCTATTCCGTATTACGGAAGCAAGGCGCATGAAAAAGTGCGGGATTTTGGAGTGGTTCAAACTAATCAATGACGAATAGGATCAGCACTTAAGGAATAGATCGAAGTATACTCTTCCGAGACGCTAGCTCTAGAAAGTGCACAAATCACGCAAACACAAATTTAGCCGGAATTCGTTTGTTGCAAACGGCCCAAAGCTGCCGTCTGTCAAAGACGAGACAAATGTCTGCTCACAACCAATTTCGGTCGTTTATCTGGCTTTGATGATGGTTCTTACCAATCCAAATAACTATTCGTAACGCACGATATCGCATTTATTATTTTCCTCCAGAGTGGCGATCAAGCTGGACAAATGTTTGCCGTACCTTTCCCATTTAGCGACTGAAGTGGTGTAAATTGGCTCGCGCACTTGTGTGATGCTCGCTGTGCGGATACGGCGTTTGGATTTGTGAGAATGCAGGCAAGCGTCTTCCCACTCCAATCCGCAGTGTTCTAGCAAAGATTGTACCTGTGATTCCCGATCTGCCACCAACTCTTCGTAGTTGATCGTGTGGAAAGCACGGGATGGAAGACTTGCTTCCCAATGGTTCTGAGCCTCCCTATCTGAACTGGTCCACCGCTATGTTTAGGAAACGGAGGACCAAGAATGACAAACAAGCGACCGAAGCCCGAGGAGATTGTCTCGAAGTTACGGCAGGTTGAAGTTCTGATGGGGCAAGGCATGCCTCGTCTGGATGCGATCAGACAGATTGGCGTTGTTGAACAGACCTGTTACCGCTGGCGCAAGCAATACGGTGGAATGGGCGTGGATCAGTTGAAGGAACTGAAGCGACTACAGAAGGAGAACGATCGGCTGAGACGAGCAGTATCGGACCTGACGCTCGACAAGTTGATCCTCACGGAAGCAGCAAAGGGAAACTTCTGAGCCCCGCTCGCCGTCGTGCCTGCATCGAACATGTGCGCCGCCAGTGCAAAGTATCTGAGCGCAGGGCCTGCCGTGTGCTGGGACAACATCGCTCGACACAGAGGCACGTCCCGAGGGGTCGTGCTGATGAAGAGCAGTTGGTTGCGGATATGATTGAACTGACCAGGCAATATGGTCGATATGGCTACCGTCGGATTGCGGCTTTGCTGAGGGAGGCGGGTTGGTCAGTCAGCGATGGGCGCATCGAACGACTATGGCGACGAGAGGGGCTAAAGGTTCCGCATAAGCAACCAAAGAAGGGGCGGCTCTGGCGGAATGATGGATCATGCGTGCGGCTGCGACCAGAGTATCGCAATCACGTCTGGTCCTATGACTTCGTTCATTGCCGGACAGATGACGGCAAGGTCTTCCGGACGCTGAACATCATTGATGAGCACAGCCGGGAATGCTTGGCGATCAAGGTAAAGCGGAAGTTGAACTCTGTAGACGTGATTGATGCACTGACAGATCTGTTCATCATGCGCGGGGCGCCTGCCTTCATCCGCTCAGACAATGGCCCTGAGTTCGTGGCTCAAGCTGTCCGGGACTGGATCGCGGCCGTGGGCTCCAAGACCGCCTATATCGAGCCTGGCTCACCCTGGGAGAACGGATACTGCGAAAGCTTCAATGGCCGGTTCCGGGACGAACTGCTCAACGGGGAGATTTTCTATACCCTGCGGGAAGCCCAAATCCTGATCGAAGAATGGAACCTCTCGGGACATTGCGATGCAATGCCCTGCCAGTCAGTGGAAAACACTACAACACAAAACGACCACACAGTGCATTGGGCTACCGCCCACCGGCACCAGAGGCCATCATCCCGATGGAAAGCAGGCCAATCATGCACTAACAATCAACTTGGACCAGTCAGATGAGGCTGCTCAAGGCTGTTCCTTTTTTGTTGGCGGGCAAGAAAACATAGACCCACTTACTGCTTGCGCAGTTGGGGTGGCACGATAGGTAATGAGAAAATTAAGGGCTAACGAATATAATTTGTCGTTTGCATCGAAAAATTCGATAGTGTTTTGCGAACAGACGTAAAGCGTAAGCAAACTCAGGGGTTAAACCTTGTTGTTGCGATGGGGCGCTCTAGTGAACCGCCTGCTCAACCACAAGCCGATTCATATAATATTCTGCCAGCGAGGTCCGCAATTTGTTGTTGCGTAAAGAAATAGCCAAAGGTTGCTAATGTCAGAGTGCCGTGATGGACCAAAGGCTAACAATGCAATAGCAATAAAAATGGACCACTTAGGTGGAGCTGATCATGTCGAGAAAAACTACTCTTCAGGTCCAAAAACTAAGTGATATTGAACCGCCAAAATCACACCGCGCAGGAAGAAAACGTCATGAATGCAAACCAAAGGCAACCCAGCGGCTATCTGACGTTCGAACAATTGGTTCCTGCTAACTGGCTTGATTTCAACGGGCACATGAATGAAGCCCGCTACACCGAAGCAGGCGCTCGCGCGACTGACAAATTTTTGGAAATCGTTGGGGCTGATGAGGTGTACGTGCGCCAAGGGCGAAGCTATTTCACCACAGAGACCCATGTGCGTTACTTGTCTGAGGTGCATCTGGGGTCGCGACTTCAGGTATTTACGAAGATCGTCAGTGCCGGTCCAAAGTCGCTGCATCTGATGCATCGCGTAATCGCAGACGAACTCTTGGAGCAGCCTGCAGCCAAGATTGAAACGCTTTTGCTGCATGTCGAAATGCAGACCCGCAAAGTTTCACAGGTCAGCGATACCGTTCGAAATCAAATTGAAAGCCTACTGCGAGAGCAGGGTGGACCTGACAATGACCCCTGTATCGGCCGATACCTTGGGCAGAGATAAACGGGGCCATTGTGATAAGGTCGCTAGCTCTGGTCGGAAAACAGAAATAAAATATTGTTTTAGGTAGCTTTGCAGCCCAAGCGCGTTGGGAGTTTTCATCGTTATTGGCCTTCCCTGAACGGGCGCTGCATTCAAAGCGATTGAATGGGCATCAATGGCGCGGATATCGGTGCCCTAAAATTCACGCATGAAAGCGGAAAAAGCTGCATCCAGCGACTAGACGTGATACATTAATTCGCCGGAACTTTAACATATTTAGCCATCATGCCTGACATCAATCGCCCGACCCAAATCTTGATGCTAGTGGCCCCTAGTTTCAACATTTCGGCCAGTATGAACTTTATCGACCCTCTGCGGGCGGTTAACTACCTTGAAGGCAGTGGTTTTTTCCACTGGCAGTTCGTCTCAGAAGCCGGTGGGCTATGTATGGCCAGTAATGGGGCGGAGATTGCGACCAAGGCATTGGCCGATGTGAACATTACAGAAGCAGATGTCGTCATCGTTTCCACCAGCTGGACACCTGAAGATGTTAGCACTCCAGCTTTGCTGGGAGCGGTGCGCGGCGCAATGCGAAACGGCAAACACGTCTATGGATTGGACACCGGTGCATTTGTATTGGCACATGCGGGTGTTCTGGAAGGGAAAATCGCAACTGTTCACTATGAACACATGGACGCATTTATCGAGCTATTTCCAGAGGTCACTCTGAGTGAGGATCAATACGTTTTTGATGGCCGCATTGCGTCATGTTGCGGCGGAACTGCTTCGGTGGACTTTGCAGTACGCATGATCCGAGAATTGCACGGCCCTGCAATCGCCAACGCGGCTGCAAGATACATTTTCCACACCGAATTTCGAAGGTCAGGGACGCCACAGAACCCAAGCCACTCGGAGCCGCTGGGCGTATCGGTCCCTGAAAAATTAAGACGCGCAATAAAAATCATGGAACAGCATCTAGAAGACCCTCTGAGTATCCCTGAAATCTGTTCCCAAATCGACTTGTCTCAAAGACAGCTCAGTCGCTTATTCGCAAAGTATCTCAATAAGACTCCTATTCTATACTATCGAGACATACGCCTTGACCGGGCACGTGGACTGGTGACTCAGACCACCATGGCCATCTCCGAGATATCCGTTGCAAGCGGCTTTGCCAGCCAAGTTCATTTCAGCCGAGCATATCGAGAACGTTTTGATCTATCTCCTTTGCAAGATCGCGGTGAGGGAAGAATCCCATTTGAGTTCCGCGCCTGGCCGATGCACCGGCGTGCTAAGTCCAAAGGGGGCGGCGAATAAAGTCAACTGAAAGGCTATCTAAGTTCAGTACCCAATCTACTTGAAGTTAGGCTTTGTATAACGCGCATACGCCAAACACTTTGAATGAAATTAGGTAAACCTGTGATGTCAGAGATTCTAAGCAAGAAAGATCTTGAAGCTATTTCGGTCGGGTACGACGAAAGCCCAAATAGATCACTTTCCCTGAATGCTGATGCTTATACCAAGCCAGAATGGTTCAAAGCAGACCTAGAACAGATCTTCGCCAAGACCTGGCAGTGGGTATGCCACGTTGAAAAACTGCGTGAACCTGGAAGCTTTGTAACGATCGACATAGCAGGTCATCCGATTGCAGTTGTTCGCGACCGGGAAGGCGTCTTGCGTGCTTTTTACAACGTGTGCAAGCACCGCGCACACGAGCTGCTGAGCGGTGAGGGAAACACCACTAGGATCATGTGCCCCTACCATGCATGGGTCTACAAACTGGATGGTCAGCTGGTACGCGCACCGCACACAGAAAACCTCGAGGATTTCAACGCCAAAGACATTTGCCTGGATAGCGTATTGGTCGAAGAATTCTGTGGGTTTATCTATGTGAACCTTGATTCCAAGGCGCAGTCATTGGTGGAAATGTCCGGCGATCTTGCCACTGAGATCAAGCATTGGGCACCTGATATCGAAGAACTTACATTTGCCCATCGGCTGACCTACGATATCAAGTCAAACTGGAAGAACGTCGTCGACAATTTCCTTGAGTGCTACCATTGCCCGACTGCGCACAAGGATTTTTGTGAGCTTGTGGATATGGACACCTATAAGGTGACGACCCATGGCGTTTACTCCAGCCATATGGCTGATGCCGGTAATACCGAAAACAGCGCCTATGATGTCTCAAACGCGACAGTACGTACCCATGCAGTGTGGTGGTTGTGGCCCAATATCTGCATCATGCGTTACCCTGGCCGATCGTCGATGATCATCCTGAACATCATTCCGGCTGGTCCAGATCGTACTCTAGAGACCTATGATTTCTTCTTGGAAGAGGAGACGCCAAACGAGGCTGAACTGGATACCATCCGTTACTTGGATGAAGTTCTTCAGGTCGAAGACATCAGCCTCGTAGAAAGCGTACAACGCGGCATGAATACACCGGCATTTTCGCAGGGCCGTATTGTAAATGACCCCGAAGGTTCAGGAAAATCCGAACATGCGGTGCACCATTTCCACGGCTTAGTTCTGGATGCCTACGCAAGGGCCACCGGATGATCCAATTTCGCAAAGTTGCGCAATACGAACCTCCCCCGGTTGGATGAGCCCGCAGGGCAGCTGCACTCATCCAGCCAAAAGGGAGAACCAGAATGACGAAACAACCAAATGTCGTAGATATCATGGCTGATCAGTTGGCACCGCGGTTTTGCGGTACTTACGGCCATCCGATTGCAAAAACTCCGCATATAGATGCGCTTGCGGCACGTGGCATGCGAATTGACACGGCCCATGATAATGCGTTTGAATTCCGGGCTACTGTGCCAACATTTGCGCAATACTTGATGCTATTGGCGCTTGGAGAGGCTGATCAGGGCGATCAAGCGATAGGCGATTATTGCGCCGAAATGACGCCTTGGCCTGTCTTCATGATCCGCCGGAGAGCCTTCAAGTATATTCATTGTGATGTGAACCCACCACAGCTCTCTGATGTTGCCAGAGATCCGATGGCAACTCGAAATCTCGCGCAGGACCCTGATCACGCAGCCACAGCCGAGGCTCTTTCAGTCGAGATAATGGAGCGCTGGGACAGCGCTCACCTGCGGACTGATATCAACGCAACTCAGAAATCACCCCGTGCATTGCATGCGGCAATGGACACCGGCGCCGGAATGCATTGGGACGACAACCCAACCTCAGACGCCAGTCAGCAAGATGTACGTAATCACATGGATTGGACGGTGGCTGCTGGTCGCTACCGTTTCTCCCACTAAAAGAAGGTCAACAACCATGAAACTTCAGGGAAAGAATGCCATGGTCACTGGCGGACGCGGCGGCATCGGTCGCGCCATTGTGGCACGTTTCTTGCAAGAAGGTGCAACGGTTTACTCTGCAGACTTAACGCCGCAAGGTTCATTGGAATCGCACGACGACGACGGCAGCCGGTTTGTGCAAATGAATGTCGCGGATGAAACAGCGGTTCAGGCTGCGATGTCAGAGGTTATGGAAGCCTGCGGCAAGCTGGATATCCTGGTTAACGCTGCCGGAATTGAGATCGAAAAAACCATCGAAGATACAACGCTTGAGGAATGGAACCGTTCCTTCGCTGTAAATTGCACCGGCACGTTTTTGACATCGAAATACGCTCTGCCTCTGATGCGTGCAGCGGCTGCATCTGGCACGTCAGCTTCGATCATCAACTTTGGCTCCTATGATGGCTTTATTGCTGATCCAGGTCTTGCGGCCTATTGCGCCACCAAGGGCGCCGTGCACGCACTGACCCGTGCTATGGCCTGCGATCATGGTCCCGAAGGTATCCGCGTCAATGCGATCTGCCCCGGATATATCGACACCCCAATGCTCCAAAGTTTCTTCACCGGTGAAGGTTCCGGTGGCGGAGGTGGCAATATCGATACGCTACAACAGGCTGTCCGTGACGTGCACCCAATGCGCACATACGGAACACCAGAAGATATCGCCAATTTGGTGAACTGGCTGGCTTCAGACGAAGCACGCTACGCGTCTGGCCAGCTATGGGTGCTGGATGGTGGGCTGTCCGCCCAGGTGCAACAGATGAAGCTGTAAGGAAGCAGAAATGGCCAAGCAAAAATCCGTAATTATTACCTGCGCTCCTACAGGCGGGATTCACACACCTACTATGTCCGAATACCTGCCGATCACGCCAGGTGAGATCGCAAGCGCCTCGATTGAGGCTGCCGAAGCGGGTGCGTCGATAATCCATCTGCACGCGCGGGATCCTGAAACCGGCAAACCTGATCCAAACCCGGATCTGTTCATGGACTTTCTGCCGCGGATCAAACAGGGCACCGATGCGGTGATGAATGTCACCACTGGTGGTGGTCTGGGCATGTCCCGCGAAGAACGCTTGCGCGCAGCGGTGAAAGCCAGCCCCGAGATGGCCAGCATGAATATGGGGTCGATCAACTTCGGCATCTTTCCGATGGCGCAGAAATACGACCAATGGAAACACGCATGGGAACCCGAATTTCTGGAGATGACGCGGGATTTCATCTTCCGCAATACATTTGCCGACATCGAATATGGTCTGAAAGAACTGGGGCAGGGGCATGGCACCCGGTTTGAATTTGAATGCTACGACCTTGGACACCTCTATAATCTGGCCTGGATTCGGGATCAGGGATGGATCGAAGGGCCCATCTTTGTGCAAATGGTATTCGGCATTCTAGGCGGCGTAGGAGCTGATCTTGATAACCTGATGCATATGCACACGATCGCCAACAAGCTATTTGGTGATGATTATGAATGGTCGGTTTTGGCAGCGGGTCGACATCAAATTCCATTCACCACACAAAGTACCCTATTGGGCGGCAATGTACGTGTGGGTATGGAAGACAGCCTGTACATTGGCCCGGGTGAAAAAGCCGTGTCCAGTGCTCAGCAGGTGCGCAAGATTAGAAATATCATTGAAAATCTTGGCCTAAAAGTTGCAACGCCCGCCGAAGCGCGCTCGCGTCTTGGGCTTAAAGGTGGCGATCAAGTCGCGTTCTAGTGGGGGATAACATGCAGAAGAACTTATTGATTAACGGCGAAATGGTCGAAGGTGCGGGCGCGCCGATTTCGGTATTGAACCCGGCGACCGGTGAGGAATTGGCTGCGATCAATGCTGCCAGCTCCGAACAGGTTGATGCGGCATCAGCGGCCGCTGAGGAAGCGTTCCAAACATACGGGCAATCAACACCCGCGGAACGTGCGGCACTACTGACAGATATCGTGTCGGTTCTGGAAGAAAATGCCGAAGATCTGGCCGCACTGGAAAGTTTGGATGTGGGTAAGCCGTGGCCTTCCGCGCTGGACGACGAAATGCCGTTGACCACTGATACCTTCCGCTTTTTTGCCGGGGCTGCACGCACGATGTCAGGCGTAGCAGCTAGCGAATATGTCGAGGGACATACGAGCATGATCCGTCGTGATCCCATTGGGCCAGTGGCTGCGATTGCCCCATGGAACTACCCTTTGATGATGGCCGCTTGGAAGCTCGCAGCACCTCTGGCAGCGGGCTGTACTGTGACTCTGAAGCCCTCACAAGTGACACCATTGTCGACGCTAAAAATGGCTGAGCTGATCCAGAATGTCGTGCCAAATGGTGTTGTTAACGTGCTTCACGGTGCAGGCAGCTCAGTTGGCGACCAGCTGATCAATGACTCACGCACCGAGGCTATTACCATTACCGGTTCAAACCGGACTGGTAGCGAAGCGATGAAAGCGGCTTCAAAACAGATCCGACACGTGCACCTGGAGCTGGGCGGTAAAGCACCGGTAATCGTATTCGAAGATGCTGATATTGATGCCGTAGCAGATATTGTGCGATATGGATCGTTTTTCAACGCCGGTCAGGACTGCGCTCAGCCCTGCCGGATCATGGTTGCAGACGCGATCTATGATAAGGTTGTCGCTGCAGTTGCAGATCAGGTTGGCCAAATCAAGGTGGGTGCACAGCGCGCCGAAGGCACTGAAATGGGACCAATTGTTTCCGCAGCGCAGCGCGACAAAGTCGCCGGTTTTGTGGAGCGTGCGCGCTCATCCTGCGAGGTTGTGACCGGTGGCAATATTATTGAAGGCCCAGGTTTTTTCTATGAACCGACGGTTCTGGCAAATGTTGCCCATGATGCCGAGGCCTTCTGTACTGAAATCTTTGGCCCCGTCGTCACCATCTCACGCTTCAGCGACGAGGTGGAAGCTCTGCGAGTGGCGAACACGGGCCACTTTGGTCTCGCTTCCTCTGTCTGGACTAAGGACACAGGCCGTGCCATGCGGATGACATCCAAACTGCGCTATGGCTTTACCTGGGTGAACACACATGGTGTGGCAACGCCTGAAATGCCTTGGGCAGCAATGAAGTCCTCTGGAACTGGGTGTGACATGTCCGTCTATGCTTTGGATGCCTATACGGCGGTTCGCCACATCATGATTGCACACAGGTAAAGTTCATGCAGCACACAGCAATTGTAACCGGCGGCAGCCGGGGTATCGGGCGGGCGATTGTCGATCGTCTAATCGCGGATGGCGCCAATGTTGTCACCTGTGGGCGCGGTGAGCGCCCGGCTGATCTGCCAGTCGCCGTGATCTGGCTGCAGGCGGATGTTTCCAAGGCAGTTGACGCGGCATCCTTGGTCAAGGCGGCGCGGGAACATTTCGGACCGGTCACGCTTTTGGTGAATAACGCCGGTGTTCAGGTCGAAAAAACTGTTGCGCAAAGTGACGATGATGACTGGGATCTGATCATGAACGTCAATTGCAAAGGCGTCTTCAACATGTGCCGGGCGGCTCTGGTGGATATGAGTGAAACCGGCGGCGTTATTGTTAACATCGGCTCGATTTCAGGAATGGTCGCGGATCCGTCCATGGCGCTTTACAATGCGTCTAAAGCTTGGGTCCATGGACTGACCCGTTCGATTGCTGTGGATCATGGTCCAAAAGTGCGCTGCAACGCGATCCGCCCGGGCTGGATTATGACAGAGATGGCCGAAGATGGCTTTGCGCTGGCAAATGATCCGCAAAAAGCCATGTCAGATGCCCTGGCGCGTCATCCAGTCGGCCGCTTTGGCGAACCAGAAGATATTGCCAATATGGTCGCATGGCTGGCATCCGATCAGGCGCAATATATCAGCGGTGAGTGCTTTACGGTGGACGGCGGCATGACCGCGGCATCCCCACTTAACCCAGGATTGTTCTGATGGCTGATAACAAACACACGACCTGCCTCGGTGGCGGGACAATTGGTGCGAGCTGGGCCGCTCTTTTTCTGGCTTCTGGCCGGTCAGTCGCGGTCTTCGATCCCTCGCCAGATGCTGAGAAACAAGTCCGCACCTATGTCGAACGCGCTTGGCCAGCACTCGTAGAGCTCGGTTTAGCAGACAATGGCGCACCTGGTACGCTGAGCTTTCACAGTTCAGCTGCGGCGGCTGTTGAAGGGGCAGGGTTTGTGCAGGAAAACGTGCCAGAACGTCTGTCGATCAAACATGCAACTTTCGCGGAAATCGAGCCGGTTCTGGAGAAAGATGCCGTCGTGGCCAGTTCTGCCTCCGGCCTGACGCTTAGTCAGATGCAAGGAGGTTGGCAGGATCCTGGTCGTCTTGTGCTAGGTCATCCGTTCAACCCGCCTCATTTGATCCCACTGGTCGAGGTCATGGGCAATGAACGAACACACGATGGTGTGGTCGAGGCAGCTGAAGCATTTTACAAAGCTGTTGGCAAAATGACGATCCGGGTGCGTAAAGAGGTGAATGGCCATATCGCCAATCGTCTTCAAGCTGCTATCTGGCGCGAGGCGATTAGCCTTGTTCAGAACGGTGTGGCAACCGTTGAAGATGTGGACAAAGCTGTCTGGGCGGGGCCGGGATTGCGTTGGGCTGCGATGGGACCAACCATGTTATTTAACCTTGGCGCTGGCGATGGCGGCATCCAGGCGTTTTGCGATCACTTTGAAGGAACGTTTAACAGCTGGTGGGATGACCTTGGCAATGCGCATCTGAATTCCGAAGTAACACAGACATTGGTAGAGGGTGTTGAAGAAGCATCAGCTGGTAAATCTGTTGCGGAGCTTGCCGCCGAGCGGGATGCACTCATCATTGCGATGCAAAAAGCAACCAGGACGCTGCGATGAGCACTGTCGAAAACGTAGTTGTCGTCGGCGACGGCCAGGCCGGGTTCTCAGTTTGCGAGGCATTGCGCAAGCAGGGCTATGCCGGTGGACTGACACTTGTGGGGGACGAAGGCGTTTTGCCTTATCAACGTCCACCTTTGTCTAAGGCTTATTTACTAGGGGAAATGGCGCTTGAACGCCTGTACTTCCGCCCGCAGTCTTTCTTTGATGAGAACGAAATTGCGCTTCGCCTCTCTGACTCTGCCTGTCGTATCGTTGCCGAAGAAAAGTCTGTGATCCTTTCCAGCGGCGAGGCCCTGCCCTTCGACAAGCTTGTGCTCGCTGTTGGTTCCAGTCCCATCACGCTGCCCGAAGCGATGGGCGGTGCTTTGAAGGGTGTGCATTATATACGCAATCTGTCAGATGCGGATGCATTGGCACAAACTGTGTCTCCAGGCCAATCCGTGCTTATTGTAGGCGGTGGATACATCGGACTCGAAGCAGCTGCCGTGTCCGCCAAACTGGGCATGCAAGTCACCTTAGTTGAGGCTGGCGAACGCATATTGGGGCGTGTTGCCTCATCTGAAACTGCCAACTATTTCCGAGAGTTACACAAATCCAATGGTGTCGAGATTCTGGAAGGCACCCAGCTTACTGCATTGAAAGGCACTGGGGGTTCACTCACCCATGCGGTGTTGTCAAATGGCCAACAAATGGACATAGGCAGCGCGGTTGTGGGTATTGGCATTCGCCCAAACACCGCTCTTGCCGAGACCGCTGGGATTGAGATCGAAAATGGCATATGCGTCGATGCAAATTGCGTAACATCTCATCCAGATATACTGGCAGTCGGCGATTGTGCATCGTTTCAGACGAATTCCAAAGAATACAAAAGGCTGGAATGTGTCGGTCACGCCATAGACCATGCGCACAACGCAGCGCGTACGATCCTTGGGAACACGGAAAACTATACCCCAAAGCCATGGTTCTGGTCAGATCAGTATGACGTAAAGCTCCAAATCGTTGGATTGTCCGATGGTTATGATCGCGTGATAAAGCGCAGCTCTGACGGCGCTGCGCTCTCGCATTGGTACTACAGCGGCAGCAAGCTTTTGGCAGTGGACGCGATGAACGATCCGCGCAGTTACATGGTGGCGAAACGACTGATCGAGTCAGGAAAATCGCCAGACTCCGATCTGGTGGCTGACCCCCAAACGGAAATCAAATCCCTGTTAAAAATGTAAATTAAGCCCGAGGTTTACCTCGGGCTTAACTCTGTTTGACCACGCAACTTTCTTAGTGCGATCCGAACTGCTTTTCGTGGCACAAGAGCCTGAAACACATCAGCCATATGTAGCTCGCCTACGGGTTTATACTCCCGTAGAACACAATACGATCTGTTGGCGTCGCCACCTGTACGTTCATTGGGTGCTCCAGAATTTCATCAACATCTGTGCCCCCGTTTTAGCTGATGCAAGACATCCGGTTCATCACCGATTGTAACTGCAATACGCGCGCTTTGGTGTTGCGGTGCCCTTTGCTTGCTATTCGCAGAAAGGGCACAGCTGGTTATTGCAAGAGATTTACTCCAATAGCTCGGCCAAATTGGCGCGTGCATCATCGCTCAACCAAGCAGACCATGTGTCTTTGTAGGTGGTCAAGAAATACACAGCAGCTTCTTCGAAGCTGGCGGAGTTGCTGTCCTGCCATGCAAGAACTTCACCCATTTGCTGGTTGGAGAAGGACATCTTGGTAAGGAATTCCACCACGGCAGGCTCACGGTCCTGCAGCGAAGGTGTGACTGCCGTCACTACTTTTGCCGTCGGATAAGCAGACGCAACCGGTGCTGCGCAATTTGGGTCCCCGTTACAGGTGTGCGCTTCTGCGTCGAATTCAGGGACTTCAATCTGAACCATCGGATATTTGCCCAAAACCGAAGTGGGTGCCCAATAGTACCCGAACCAAGGTTCTTGGTTGGCATAGGCTGCTGCAATTGCAGTCGCCAATGTTTCGCCGGAACCATGCTGGAACCGCTCGATGCCAGCCTCTTCCATACCAAGCGCCCGCATATTGTTGTGGTTTACAATGTCGCAAGCCCAACCTGATGGACAGTCATGAAACCGACCACCTACGAGTTCAGGATTCGCAAGAATGCCTTCGATGGTTTTAAGCTCCGGATGAGCTTCGACGGTGTAGGCCGGCAGCCACCACGCCTCAACACCACCATCCGCGAGTACGTGACCCAATTCCACTAGCTTACCTTCGGCACGCAGCTCTTCATAAACTGGGGAAGAGTTTGTCCACAATTCAGTCAGAATATCGGGTTGGCCGGTCTCTGCGATCGAGGTCATTGCTGGCGTGGTCGAGGAGGGGATCAGTGCGACCTCACAGCCGTAGCCGTGGGTCATCAGCACATTCGCGACATGCGTTACAACAGCCGACGATGCCCAGTCCATTTCGGTAATCGAAACCTGTCCGCAATCCGCGTGCGCCATTGACGTCATGCAGGTTAATCCGAGGGCTGCGAACCCTCCTTTGAAAGTCGTGTTCATTCGAGTTCCCTGTGATTATTTTGTTTTGGTGTAGGCCAGTGTTACACCCTGAAGATCGGCAAATTGATCAATTAGGACATCTAATGTGCGCAATTGGCCGCTTTCCTTAAGAACCAATGGTTCCAGAACTACATTGAACGAGTTCGTCACATCGCCATTACATTTTTATTCTGCAAAACCTGCATTGGTGAGTGTCAGCAAAGGTTGGGATCACCGAAATCGACGGCAAGCAATATTTCATCGCGACAGAAGAGCTTGTTACGGATGCAAAAAGGGCCTTTAGGAACCCCGACAATCCCGATCCCAAAACGAATTGGCAAGGCGCTCCAACTGCGGAACCTCTTGATCGGTTGACGATGGAACTTGCTATCCGGGACCTCAATGCGCAAGGGATTGCGTTCACGGATCACAAATTGGCCAATTTGGCTGTCGTCAAAGACCCTACCTCGCCAACGGGACGTCGCGTGGTATTTTTTGACACTGGTGGCATGATGCCAATGAAAGGCGCTGATGCTGCGGCAAGGGCCCGAAGCGCACGTACTGTACAAAGAAACTTTGATGCACCTAAGTCTGCCGCCAAAGACGCTCCGCATTCGCGTCGGTTTAATGCCTATGATGACAGTCGTTTTTGGGACAGGGTCGATGAAAGACCTTTCGGAAATACCTCCCCTGCAGGCGCGGCAACACCAGGCGGAAATTCACGGCGGTCCGAGTATTTCAAAATGAGCGAGATGAACGCTGCTGAGCTGCGAAACTATGTACGAAACTCACCTGAAATGATGGCTCAATTGAAAGCGGAAGGGCTTAGTTTAGAAAAGTTGGTGATACCGGGGCAATAGTTTCGCTCAACAGGCGATGAAATTCCAGTATGTTGAGCTGCAGTGCCGCGTTCAACAACCACAATGAATGGTCGATATGAGCTGGCCTGGTCTCACTTCCAGTCTGGCAGCCAAATGGCTTCCAACTGAAGTATGTATCAAACACGATGGATACCTTGTGAAACTCATTGGCACGCTTGTAGTTCTAAAACTTTTCACCTGTCCTTACGGTCGAGCCCGGAATCAAAGTGAAACCAACGTCATGTGAACGCCGTTGTGGCTCACCATTGATCTGAGAAAGCACCATCTCTGCCGCGATCTGTCCAATCCTTAAATGAGGGACCGAGGTTGATGTGAGGCGGTAGGGCTGAATGGATGCAATAGGCAGGTCACCCCAGCCCGCAATCCCAATATCATTTGGGACAGCGAGGCCGCGCTTTTGGCAGTAGTTCAACCCACCAATGGCCATGTTGTCGTTCTGATAATAGATGACTTCGATATCATCATGGGCCGCCAATAGTTGTTCGGTGCCATAGAAACCTGTGTAGAATCCAGGAGTGTCTTTTAGAAGCAGCTGTTTTTGAAGCGTGCCGCCTGAATCTTCAATCACCTTGTCATAACCCGCCAAACGCGCGCTTGCTGCGTTGGCTGTATCATGTGACGTGCCGACGTAGCCGAATTTCGTGTAGCCAAGCCCCGCAAGATAGCGCCCCATGCCGTAGCCACTGTCAAAATGGTTCAGACCGACAGACATATCCAAGGGGCTGGAGTTGAAGTCCCAAATCTCCACAAGCGGGATTCCAGCGCCTCTGAGCAATTGAATGGATTTCGGCGTATGTGACCGACCCGTGACGATCAGACCCGCAGGTTGCCAGGACAGAACTGTCTCAAGCCACTTCTCTTCTTGCTCCAAAGAATGGTCTGTCATGCCCAGCACGGTCTGATGTCCAAACGCGCCAAGTTTACGGTCGATGCCTTCTAATACCTGAGTGAAGATTTCGTTGCCGAGTTCAGGGATGGCGACGCCCACAAATGTGGACTTTTGATCGCCTGCAAAAACCGTCGCCAATCGATTCGGAACATAACCAAGGCGCTCAACCTCAGCCATGACTTTGGTTCGGGTATCTTCTGAAAAACCACCTTCGTCACGCAAAACGCGACTCGCGGTCATCTTAGAGACGCCAGCGGCCTTCGCGATCTGTGCGAGACTTACTTTGTTGTTTTTGCTTGTTTTATTTTGGTTTTTGCTCATGCACGTTACGCTTACGTTACGGGTAACTCTTTTTTGTTGACAGGCGCGTTAATCAGGAGAATGCTAGCGTAACGTTACGGGTAACTCAATGAGGATGTTGAGGAGCATCGAGTTACCTTTGCCACTTGGGAGGACATCGCGTGTTGGGCGCAATGCAGAACAATCTGTTTTTTGATGGCATTCAAAAACACTTTGGCGGCACTTATGCGCTGCGGGATGTGTCTCTGAATATTGAGCGCGGTGAGATAGTTGCTTTGCTCGGTGAAAACGGCGCGGGCAAGTCCACGTTGATCAAGATCCTTGGTGGCATCCACAAGCCTGATGAAGGCCGTGTTTTGATTGATGGTGACCCTTACGAACACCGACCCGGTGGGTTTGGAGAACGTCAATCGGTTGCTTTCATTCACCAAGACCTCGGCATGATCGAATGGATGACCGTCGCGGAGAACATTGCGCTCGCATTGGGGTATTCGCGAAAGGGTGGCTTGATCCGTTGGAAATCCGTTGAAGACTTCGCTCAACAGGCACTGGACAAGGTCGGCTGCGACATCGATCCGACAACCCGGGTTCAGGATCTGTCACGGACTGAGAAGTCTTTGGTGGCCATTGCGCGCGCACTCGCGGTGGATTGCGACTTCCTTGTTTTGGACGAACCGACTGCATCTTTGCCAGCCGACGAGGTTGAGCGCCTGTTTGAGGCTTTGCGTCCGCTGAAAGAGCAGGGCGTGGGGATGATCTATGTCTCCCACCGCTTGGATGAGATTTTCCAGATTGCGGATCGCGTCGCGGTTCTGCGCGATGGTGAATTGGTTGGCATGCGGGCCATTAGCCACACGACGCCGGAGGAGCTGGTTTATATGATTGTGGGGCGCAAGACCCGTCAGGTGTTGAAGCCAAAGGCAGCGCCCGGAGATGCCATTCTGAGCGTGCGCAACCTTCAGGTGGATGCGGCTGGACCAGTCGATTTCAGCCTGCATAGGAACGAGATCATTGGCCTTGTGGGCTTGCGCGGGGCAGGGCATGAACATGTATCCCGGGCGCTTTTTGGGTGCGAGCCGTTTTCGGGCTCAGTCGCGGTCAACGGACGTGCTCCAAATCTGAAATCCCCTCAAACAGCGCTGCAATCCGGCATCGGCTTGGTCGCGCGGGATCGCACTGCAGAATCCGTCGCGATGTCGTTGACGATCCGCGAGAACACATTCATCAACCCAGCCGCAGTCGGGCGGAAGCTGTTTTCCTTTATGAGCCCGCGCGATGAGACGGCCTTGGCTGAACACATTGGTTCCGAGGTTGCACTCTCGCCGAACGACCAAAGCATGTCGATTGAAAGCCTGTCAGGCGGCAATCAGCAGAAGGTTGTGATCGGCCGCTGGCTGGAAACCAAACGCGAGCTTTTGATCTGCGAAGATCCAACTGCGGGCGTCGATGTTGGCGCGAAAGCGGAAATCTACGCTCTCTTGAATACGGCCATCGAAGATGGCGTGGGCATTGTTGTGGTATCGACGGACTTTGAGGAAGTTGCCGCCATCTGCCACCGCGCCATTGTCTTCAGCCAAGGCAAAATCGCCGGTGAACTCTCTGGCACCGAACTGACAACTGAAAATCTGATCCAGGTCGCATCCGCGTCTAACGTGGCGACGAACTGAGGAACCACCATGCAATCGCTTGAATCCAACGCACTTGAACCAACCAAAGCAGAGCTGAAAAATGCCAGCACACGCACCCGCGCGATGCGATTGCTGCCAGTTTACGGCTTGGTCATTCTGACCGGACTATTGATCGTTCTATTTTCGATCCTTTTACCGAACACCTTCCCGACGGTTCTGAACCTTCGGGCGATCATCTCTGACAAGGCGATCATCGCGTTGCTTTCCCTTGGGGCGATGATCCCGATGGCCGCGGGTCGGATCGATCTGACCGTCGGCTATGGTATTGTTTTGTGGCACATTTTGGCGATTTCACTGCAGACGCTTTATGGGCTGCCTTGGCCAATGGCCGTTGCGATTGTTCTTATCTTGGGACTGTTCACCGGCTTCCTGAATGGCTTGCTGGTGGAAGTTGCGCAGATCGACAGCTTTATTGCGACGCTCGGAACCGGGACCGTGCTTTATGCGCTTGCGCTGTGGCACACGGGTGGTCGCCAGATGGTGGGGGCTTTGCCTGATAGCTTCTATGCGATCAACGGCACCTTCGTCTTTGGCCTGCCCATCACAGGTTACTACGTGCTCGGGATCACGATCGCCATGTGGCTGATCCTCGAATATACGCCCATTGGCCGCTATCTGTACGCAATTGGCGCAAACCAGCGTGCTGCGCAGCTAAACGGTATCCCGACCCGTAAATTTGTCATCGGTGCTTTCATGTCTTCTGGCTTCATCACTGCTTTCGCGGGCGTGCTGCTGGCTTCAAAACTGCGCATCGGTCAGGCATCCGTAGGACTGGAGTTCCTGCTGCCTGCACTCGTTGGGGCCTTCCTTGGTTCCACAACCATTAAACCCGGCCGCGTGAATGTGTGGGGCACCATTGTTGGTGTTGCCATCCTCGCTGTGGGCATCTCGGGTATTCAGCAATTCGGAGGCTCGTTCTGGGTCGAACCGATGTTCAACGGTGTAACCCTGCTGATTGCGATCGGCATTGCGGGTTATGCCCAACGGCGCAAAGGCGCCAAAAAGTGAACCAAGCATAAGGAGGAGATTATGCTTAAACGTTCCCTAATGGCGGTATCCACTGCCGCACTACTATCCGGTTTAGGTGTACCGGCTTTCGCAGAAACACCCTTTGACGGCCCAGCTTCAGGTCCAGCTGCAGCGGCAGGCAAGTCCATTGTTGTCGTAGCGGGTGATCTGAAAAATGGCGGTATCCTAGGTGTGACCAACGGCGTAGAGGAAGCTGTTGAGACCATCGGCTGGGATCTGCGGGTTTTGGATGGCGCAGGTTCGATCCAAGGTCGTACCGCGGCCATCGGTCAGGCCCTTGCGCTGAACCCAGATGGGATCATCATCAACGGTTTTGACGCGGTTGAACAGCAAGCGGCGCTGGAAGGCGTTGTCGGGGCTGGCATCCCTATGGTGGCCTGGCATTCGGGTCCAAAAATCGGCTGTGACGCACCGGGTGGCATTTTCGCGAATGTCTCTACCGATGCGATGACCGTGTCTGAAGTGGCCGCTGAATGGGCGATCAAAGATGCAGGTGACGGTGTAGGAGCCATCATCTTCACTGACAGCACATATCAGATCGCGATCGATAAAGCTGATCGTATCAAGGAGACCATCGAAAGCATGGGCGGTACGGTTCTGGAGTATGTCGATACGCCAATCGCCGATACTTCTTCCCGCATGGGACCTTTGACTACCAGCCTGCTGCAAAAGTACGGCGATCAGTGGACACACGCGCTGGCGATCAACGATCTTTACTTTGACTTCATGGGCCCAGCTTTGGCCTCTGTGGGCATTAGTAGCGCCGACGGCCCTCAAGCGGGGTCCGCCGGTGATGGCTCTGAAGCGGCGTTCCAGCGTATTCGCTCTGGCAACTATCAGACAATTACAGTGGCAGAACCGTTGAACCTTCAGGGCTGGCAGTTGGTCGACGAGCTAAACCGCGCCATCCAAGGCGAGGCCTGCTCGGGCTACATCACGTCACCTGCGTTGGTGACCCAAAAGGGTCTCGCCAAACTGGGTGAGAGCAACCAGTTCGATCCTGACAGCCCATATCGTCAGGCGTACTCCGCGATTTGGGGCAAATAAGCTTCAATCCCTCGGCGGCCCTTGGCGTCTTCCTGAGCAAGGGCCGCCACACAAACACAGATAAGTGCAGAGCACGAATTCGGGCACGCGCCCGGCATGGCGGAGCTTTGCCCAGCGGGAGAAGACAAATGGATCGTAAGTCACCAAATCGGACACTGAAGGCTGTTGCGCTTTCGACATGCGTAATAAGCGGTTTTGCAACGGCTTCGCTGGCAGAAGATGTTGTGAAAACACGTCAGGCCAGCATGGACCAAATTCGCATGGGGGCCGCAACCTTGGTCCCGATGATAAAAGGCGATGCAGAATTTGATGCGCAAGTTGCCGATCTTGCTCTGCGCATGACCTATGCCGGTGCGATGGCCTTTGAGGGTAAGTTCCCAGAAGGCAGCACATCCAGAGGTGCAAACCCAGCAATCTGGGAAAACAAAGCAGATTTCGATGCAAAGGTTCTTGATTTCATCGCGGACGCCGAAGCGGCGGTTGCTTTGAAACCAATGGATTTAGAGGCGCTAAAGGCTGCCTATCAGCCTCTGCTGAAAGACTGCGCTGCCTGCCACAAGGCTTACCGGATCAAAAACTGATCCGGCGAACAGAAAAGGAGATGCACTATGGCGGATCAACCCCTTGTGCAAATGAAGAATATTACGAAGCGTTTCGGGGGTGTGACTGCGTTGCAGGACGTGAATCTCGAAGCCTATGCCGGCGAAGTCCTCGCCATCGTTGGAGATAACGGGGCGGGTAAATCCACCTTGATAAAAATCCTGACCGGTGTGTACCAAGCCAGCGAAGGCGAGATCTTTCTGGATGGCAAACCGCTCGAAATGGCGAGCCACTCTGACGCAATCGATGTGGGTATCGATGCCGTTTACCAGACATTGGCTTTGGCAGATCACCTTACCCCAGCGAACAATATGTTCCTGGGCAACGAGCTGACCAAATCCGTGATGGGCATTCAAATGCTCGACAACAAACGCATGAAATCCGAAGCCACTCGGGTCCTGGATGAGCGTCTGGGTGTGCGCCTGCGGTCTATGGATGTGCAGACCGACAGCCTGTCGGGCGGTCAACGCCAAGCAGTGGCGATTGCCCGTGCGGTCTATCACGAAGACCTGCGCTTGCTGGTCATGGACGAACCAACGGCTGCGCTGGGCCCGCAAGAAACAGCGCGTACTCTCAAACTGATCAAAACCCTGCGCGAGCAAGGCCTTGCCGTGATCCTGATCAGTCACTCATTGGATGATGTGTTCGAGGTCGCAGACCGCGTTCACGTGCAACGCCGCGGCCGGGCCGTGGGTGTTGTGAAAACAGCTGAAAGCTCCGTGCAAGAGGTCCTTGGCCTGATTGTCGGCGCGCAAGACGTCGCGGCATAAGGAGATAAAACGATGGCTGCTGCTACAACAAATCTACCCGAAAAGACCTTTATGGACCGCTTAGAGCCCTATCTGGCTTTCATTGGCCCAATGGTCATGATCTTTGCGATCCTTCTGTTTATGGGGGTTGCGGAACCGGCGCGGTATTTCCGCCTGTCGAACCTGAACCTGATCCTGCTGGATGCGGCGCTTTATATGCCGATGGCGATGGCGATGACTTTTGTCATCACCCAGCGCGGGATCGACCTATCAATTGGTTCCATTGCTGCCCTGTCTGGCATCCTGATGGCCTTTCTGATCAAACAATATGGCTTCCCGGCCTATGTTGCGATCCCGCTGGCGATCCTGATGGGCGCCGTGATGGGCCTGATCAATGGTTTGATCATCACCCGCTTCAAAGTGCCTGATCTGATCGGTACTTTGGCGATGGACCTTGTCTATCGTGGGCTTGCGCTTGTGATCGCGAAGGGCCTTGTGCTGGCGCGTTTCCCGGATCTGCTGACGGACATTGGTCGCGGTCAAATCCCAGGCTTCATTCCTGTGCCTGTTGTGATCGGCCTGTTGACCATGGCGCTGGGCTACTGGGCGCTGACACGCACGCACTTTGGTCGTTACACGATCTCTATCGGTTCGAGCCCAGAGGCGAGTGAAATGACCGGCATCGCAGTCGATCGTCACAAGATCTACGCCTATGTGCTGATGGGAGCCTGTGCTGCGCTCGCTGGTGTCATGCTGACCGGTAAACTCAACGCGATCCAAGCGACATCTGCGCCTTACTTCAACCTGCACGTCATCGCGGCGGTGGTTGTGGGCGGTACGTCACTCTTTGGTGGCCGCGCATCCATGATTGGCTCTTTGGCAGGTGTTCTGCTGCTGTCCATGATGATCAACGCGCTTGTTACTCTGCGTATTGAGTTCTTCTGGCAGTCTGTTGCCTCTGGTGTTGTGATCGTCAGCTCTGTGGCGCTCTACACTTGGATGCAAAAGAAAGACCGTGATGGCGCACGTAGTCTGCTGGCTGGTCTGCGCACTACAGAAGCTCAAAAACTCATGAAATTCTCAGCGTTCTTGATTGGGATGCTGATCCTGTTGCTGGCCGTTGGAGCTGGACTGGCAACTGATCCGACGCCAAGCGGCTAAGGATACATAAGGTGGTGCGCCCGAGGTAGGAGCTCTGGCGCACCTGCAAGGCTCCACATTTTTCGCGAAAGGGAGGACTTACCGTGAAAACATTCAACAAACTACTACTGGCTACAAGTGCAATCTGCACCTTTTCCACAGTTGCAATGGCTGATGGTCACGCCAAATTGCCCCTGGTTGAACTGCCAGGCATCGAAGATCGTGACTATTGGGTGCCGGGCGAAGTGAACGCCGAAGGCAAGCTGGAAGCGATGCAGGCAGTTGTCGGCAGTGAAGCCGTCAAGTTCAGCGGCACGCAGGATAGCCCCATTCAAATCGCGCTGATCTACCCATCTGCGGATACATCTGACTTCTGGGCCCGCAACTACATTGCGATGACCAAGCGTCTGGAAGAGCTGGGTATCGAATTCGAAACAACCGAATTCGCGAGCCGCCAGATCGAGCATTCCTTGCAGTCCACTTACGCAAACCAAGTTGTTCAAGACGCGGACCTTTATGACTTCGTGATCTTTGGCCCGTCCGAATTGGCAATCCAGGCTGATAACATTGATAAAATGGCTCAGTCCGATGGCTTCTCGACCTTTGTTTGGGCATTCCACACACCTCTGAAGGACCTGAAGGCGCAGCCAGATGCATGGTTTGACTTCAGCTCTGCCGCAGGCGCGCTGACCATGTGCGATTATATGCTGGGCCGTCTGGGCAATGACGTCACCATGGCGATGAACCGCGGTATCCCAGGTATTACCGACAACCAGCGTTCCGGTGACTTCAAAGCTTGCGTCGAGGAGAAGGGCAACTGGACAACCGCCTATGAGCACTATGGTGAATACCAGCGTGAAGGCGGATTTGAAGGGACATCCCTGATCATGCAGGCATACCCAGAAGCCAAGATCATCCACAATGCGAACACCGCAATGGCGATGGGTTCCGTTGAGGCGCAAGTCGCCATGGGCAAAGAGAAAGAGATCTTCTCAACCGGTTGGGGCGGCACTGGCCTTGAGCTGGATGCGATCCGTCGCGGCGAGCTGGACGCAACCCCAATGCGCATGGGTGACGATGTTGGTGCAGCGACCGCGGAAGCGATCAAAGCGCATATGGAAGACCGTGCGGACGAGCTGCCGTTTGTCTTCCTTGGCCGCATCACCGTCGCGCATGACCAAATGTCTGCAGAGGAAATCGACGCTCTGGAACAAGAAGCATTCCGCTTCTCCGGAGTCGGCGCTCTCGAACGCTAAGGCAAGAATACCGGGCTGTTATGGCCCGGTATTCCCCAGAATTGGGATTGACCATCAATTTTGTGACCGGTAACACTGTGACCGGTCACACAGCAACCACCTAAGGAGATTCTCGTGGCGCAATCCATGATGCTCATCGAAAAATGCAGTCACTGTGTCAGCTGGTACGATATTGAAACTGGCGCGCTGCAGGGGCGTTTGGCTTTGCCGGATTACCCACATGAATTTGTTGTCGATGACGACTTTCACTACGCCTACGTCGGCCACTATGGGGTGCAGAACTCTGGCATTGATGGAATAGACGGTCGCTCGGTGATCGTTGTTGATATCCGCAAGCAAGAGATCGCACATACCTACGATCTAGGCGAGCACGCGCGTCCACATGGCATCGGCTTGGACGGGGAAGGGCGCCTTTATGTGCTTTCCGAATGGACGGGCCACCTATTGGTCAAAGAAAACCCACGTGCGTTCGATCAGGGCTGGGATCACATCACGCCGACAGGCGGCACGAAATGTCACCTCTTTGCCCTGACACGAAATGGGCGTACGGCCTATTCCATGAACCTGACATCCGGCGATGTCACCGTCTTTGACCCTTACGACAAATCGGTCGAACCGATCTCAATCAAAACCGGTGAGAAACCCGAAGGCCGCTGTCTGCGCGAAGACGCGGGCATCCTTTATACCTCGCAACGGATTTCTAACACCGTCGCCGTGATCGACACGGAGACCCTGGAGATCAAGCGCCAATTCCCGACACCTGATGATCCCTGCCGCATCTACTATGACGGTAAGCGCAATCGCCTTGTGACCATGAACCATTTCGGTGGGTCTTTCAGCGTCTTTGATGAAGCGACCGGAGAGATGCTCCACGAACAGAAAACGCCAGCAAACCCTCTTGCGCTTTGTATCGATGATGAGGCGGCCTTTGCCTATATCGCCATCGATTGTGAGCAGGTGCAGCGGTTTAACCTCGACACATTTGAGGTCGTTCAGACCTTTGACACCGGCAAAGAGCCAGACGTGATGGTCATCCTGCCGGACGGATTTTCAAAACATTGGGAGATGAAGGCATGACGAAGCCTCGTATCGCCATCGTGCCGGGTGACCCTTCCGGCATTGGGCCTGAGTTGATTGCCAAACTGGTGAACGACGAAGGCATCCTAGACGCTGCAAATGTGCTTTTGGTTGGTGACAGCCATCTTTGGCAGCAGGGTGCTGAACAGACTGATCTTGAGGTGCCGCTGAACACGATTTCTGAAGATGAAATCGCAGAGCAATCTGGCATTTCTCATCTGGAACAAGACACCATTGACCCAGCCGATATTCGTATCGCCGAAGTCACAGTTGCAGGCGGTACGACGTCTTTGCGCTGCCTTGAAAAAGCGTTGGATCTGGCGCAAGAGAGGCTGGTTGACGGCGTTCTCTTTGGTCCGTTCAACAAGGCAGCGATGACCTCCGCTGGATTGAACGCTGAAGACGAACACAAGTATATGGCTCGTTATCTGGGCTATGAAGGCTACCACTCTGAGATCAACGTTTTGGACGAGTTGATGACCACTCGCGTGACGTCGCACATTGGTCTGAAAGACGTTGCTGCGAATATCTCGGAAGAGGGCATTCTGAAGGCTGTCAATTTGGCGAATGATACGCTGCGTAAAGCGGGCAAGGCGCGCCCTAGTATCGCTGTTGCTGCTCTGAACCCCCATGCGGGTGACAACGGGAAATTCGGTCGCGAAGAGATCGATGTGCTGGAGCCCGCTGTCAATAAAGCGCAGGAAAAACAGATGGATGTGACAGGCCCTTGGCCGTCTGACACCGTTTTCCTGAAAGCAAAACGCGGCGAAGTCGATGCGGTTGTGACCATGTACCACGACCAAGGTCAGATCGCGATCAAGCTGATGGGCTTTGAACGTGGAGTCACCGTTGCAGGTGGCCTACCGATACCGGTCGCTACTCCCGCACACGGCACAGCCTTCGACATTGCCGGACAGAATAAAGCCAACCTCGGCGCGACGCGGCAGGCTTTCGACCTGCTGGTGCGCATGGCCAAGACACACCGCGCTGAACGCAGCGTGGCCTAAGGAGAAACCCTCATGACCAAGATTAAATCCGTCCGCACGCGCGTTTGGAACTGGACGGGGCCAACCGTGCCACCGACAGGCAATTTCTGCACTAACGCATCTGATGTGCTGTGGGACAAGGGTGACGCAATGTCGTCGTTCCGTTTCCACAACTGGCTGACTTGTGAGATCGAAACCGAAGACGGCACCGTCGGCATCGGTAACGCGGCACTCGCACCCACCATCGTGAAAAAGGCTATCGATAAATGGTATGCGCCGATGGTGATCGGCGAAGATCCGTTTGACTACGCTTACATCTGGGAAAAGATGTACCGCCGCTCCCACGCCTGGGGTCGTAAAGGTATCGGGATGACGGCGATGTCCGCCATTGATCTCGCGATCTGGGACCTGATGGGCAAGCTCTCCGGCAAGCCTGTGTTCAAGCTGCTTGGCGGCCGCACGAAAGAGAAAATCCCAGTCTACTATTCAAAGCTTTATGCTGGATCGATCGAGTCCATGCAGGCAGAGGCGGAAGAGGCCAAGAAGAACAACTACCAAGGCTATAAGATGCGCTTTGGCTGGGGACCGAAAGACGGCATGGCCGGCATGCGCGAGAATCTCAAGCGCGTTGAAGCTGTTCGCGAAGTGGTCGGCTATGACGTCGACCTGATGCTAGAATGCTATCAGGGTTGGAACCTCGACTACACCAAACGCATGCTGCCGAAGCTGGCCAAATATGAGCCGCGCTGGCTGGAAGAGCCGGTGATTGCGGATGATGTGGAAGGCTACCGCGAGCTTAACGCGATGAACATCGTTCCGATCTCTGGCGGTGAGCACGAATTCTCGGTGATTGGCTGTAAAGACCTGATCGAGAAGAAAGCCGTTTCTGTTCTGCAATACGACACCAACCGGGTCGGGGGCATCACTGCAGCACAGAAGATCAATGCCATCGCTGAAGCTTTCCAGCTGCCGGTCATCCCGCACGCAGGTCAGATGCACAACTACCACCTTACCATGGCGAACGCGAACTGCATGATCTCGGAATACTTCCCGGTGCATGACGTCGAGGTCGGTAACGAACTCTTCTACTACATCTTCGAAGGCGATCCCGACGCGGTCGATGGTTTCCTTGATCTGGATGACAATCTGCCGGGTCTGGGCATCACGATCAGCGACAAACACCTCGAACACTTTGAGATTGAGGAATAATCATGTCTGTCAGCTACACAGGAATTTGGCCAGTTGCGCCAACGCCGTTCCATGAAGATGGCTCGCTTGATCTGGAAGGCATGAAACGTGTTCTGGATTGTTTGATCGATCAGGGTGCAGACGGGATTTGCATTCTGGCGAATTTTTCAGAACAGTTTTTGCTGGCCGATGACGAGCGCGAAATCCTGACGCGTCTCTGCCTTGAACATATCGCCGGTCGTGTACCGGTGATTGTGACCACCAGCCACTACGCCACCAAGATTGCTGTTGAACGCGCGCAATTCGCCAAGGATTTGGGTGCAGACATCGTGATGATGATGCCGCCTTATCACGGCGCTTTGCTAAAAGGCTCACCGCAGCAGACCTATGATCAGTTCAAGGCTGTCGGCGAGGTTGGCATTCCGATCATGGTGCAGGATGCGCCACTCTCTGGTGTTGATCTGCCAGTGCCACTTCTCGTGAAGATGGCGCAGGAAATCGACATGGTGAAGCTCTTCAAAATCGAGTGCCCACGGGCGGCCAACAAACTGCGTGATCTGATCGCAGCGGGGGGTGATGCCATAGAGGCACCTTTTGATGGTGAAGAGGCAATTACGCTTCTGGCGGATCTGGACGGCGGTGCAACTGGGTCGATGACCTCAGGCATGATCGTGGATCAGATCAAGCCGGTGCTGACTCATTACTACGCAGGCCGCAAGGAAGAGGCGACGGCCGCCTATGGACGCGTGGCAATGGCGATCAATCACGAAAACCGACAATGCGCTTGGCTCAGCTGTAAGGCGGCGATGGTCGAAGGCGGCGTGATTAGGTCTGAAGCCAGCCGCCACCCGATTGAGCCACTGCATCCAGCCATCCGCAAACGACTGATTGACCTTTTGAAACCTCTGGACCCGATGGTCCTGAATTGGGGAAAATAACATGCTTTTTGGTAAAAACTTGATCGATGGGGCCTGGGTAGGCTCTGACGAATTAGCCGCGTCCCCTGATCTTGAGGGACAAAGTTTTGCTCAGGCGACAAGCGCGCAGGTGGATGAAGCCTGTCTCGCAGCTCGCCGCGACTTCCGTGCGTATAGCAGCACATCACGCGCGGATCGCGCAGCGTTTTTGCGCGCAATTGCAGAACAGATGGACGTTCTGGGTGATGAGATCACCCAAGCAGGCATGGCGGAAACAGGTCTGCCTGAAGCCCGTCTTGTGGGCGAGCGTGGCCGCACAACTGGACAGCTGCGCATGTTCGCCGATTTGATCGAAGAAACAGGGTATCTCGATATCCGCAAAGACGGCGCCCTCCCTGATCGGACACCTCTCCCCCGTCCTGATCTGCGCCTGACGCACAAAGCAATCGGCCCAGTGGTCGTATTTGGTGCGTCGAACTTCCCGCTGGCGTTTTCTACAGCAGGTGGCGATACGGCCTCGGCTTTGGCGGCGGGCTGCCCGGTGATCGTGAAAGGCCACGGTGCTCATGCTGGCACGGCTGAGCTGGTCGCGCAGGCGATTGCTAAAGCAATTGAACTGACAGGCATGCCGAAGGGGACCTTCCAGATGTTGCAGGGCTCTGGTCGCAAGGTCGGCAGTGCGCTGGTTCAGCATCCAGAGATTACTGCTGTTGGCTTCACCGGCTCGCTTGCTGGCGGTCGGGCGCTTTACGATCTGTGCCACGCGCGCCCATCCCCAATCCCGTTTTATGGCGAACTGGGTTCCGTGAACCCAATGTTCTGCCTGCCCGTTGCGATGGAAACCCGTGCCGCTGAGATCGGATCAGGTTGGGCGGCGTCGCTGACAATGGGGGCAGGGCAATTCTGCACCAATCCTGGTGTTGCTGTTATGGTGAAAGGCCCTCAGGCCGCCGCGCTTGAAGAAGCTTGTGTTGGTGCGCTGAAAGGCGTTGCAGAGCAGAAGATGCTGACCGATGGTATCCATGATGCCTTTGAAAAAGGTGTTCAAACCTTCAAAGAGCTCATGGTGGAAGTCGGCTCCTGTGGCACGGCCGCAGCGAAACGCTCTGCTTTGCCGGCGCTCTTCAAAGTGTCTGCGAAAGAGTGGATGGCAAACCATCAGCTGCAAGAAGAAGTCTTTGGCGCGGCGGGTATCATTGTTCTTTGCGAAGACGTTGCCGAAATGCAGGCCTTGGCTGAAACCTTGGAAGGTCAGCTGACAACAACGTTGCATTTGGATGAAGGCGATACGCCTTTGGCGGCGGGTCTTCTGCCAATCTTGGAAGAAAAGGCAGGCCGCATCCTTGCGAACGGGTTCCCAACTGGCGTCGAGGTCTGTTCGTCTATGATGCACGGCGGCCCATACCCGGCCAGCACCGATACGCGGGCAACATCTGTTGGTACTTTGGCAATCGTCCGTTGGCTGCGTCCGGTCAGCTATCAAAACATCCCAGAAGCTCTGCTTCCTGCGGAACTTCAGGGCTAAATGATCTGATTGTGACCGGGAACAAACTGCTCTAATCTCTGAGAAAATCGGAGAATAACAATGGGCAGCAAAACTCCCGGTCACAAACCCGTCACGATGCGCGACGTTGCAAAAGCGGCAGGCGTATCGCGGATGACAGTCAGCCGCGCGTTGAAAAAAGACAGTCCGATTTCAAAGGAAACGCGCGAACATATCCTGAAAGTTGTCAAAGATATGAATTATGTCCCCGACCAGATGGCCGGGTCACTGACAACAAAGAAATCGGGGTTTGTTGGCGTCCTTCTGCCCTCGTTGAACAACCTTCACTTTGCGCAGACCGTTCAGTCGCTGACTGAGGTTCTTGAAGAGCAGGGTTTGCAGCTGCTTTTGGGCCACACCGAATACAAGCCCGAGCGGGAAGAACAAATTGTCGAGACCATGCTGCGCAGGCGGCCCGAAGCCATGGTGCTGTCCTATGACGGTCACACAGAACGTACCGTTGAGCTTCTCCGTGACGCCTCAATCCCGGTAATCGAGATCTGGGAAAAACCCAAAGCGCCGATCGAACATACGGTTGGCTTTTCAAACGAGCAGGCTGCCTACGATATGACGCAGGCTCTGCTCGCGCGCGGCTTCAAGAACATCGTTTTCCTGGGCGAAAACGAAGATGACTGGACCCGTGGTGCAGCAAGGCGCAAGGGCTTTAAGCAGGCGATGCTGGAAGCAGGGCGCAACCCTGATGCAGAGATCCGGTTTGGGGCGCCACCATTGTCTATTGAAAACGGTGCCGCTGCCGTCGATCTGGTACTGAATGAATATCCTAATACGGACTGTGTTTTTTGTGTTTCAGACATGGCTGCTTTTGGTGTGCAAAGCCGATTGAAGGCGATGAAAGTGTCGGTGCCTGAGCAGATTTCTGTGGTTGGATTTGGTAACTTTGAGGTGTCGCGATTTGCCTCTCCGACCATCAGTACGGTCGTTGTGGACCCGGCGGCCATTGGTCAGGCGACCGGAAATCTGATCGTTGAACTACTTGGCCCTGAAGAGAATGCGCCCGAATCTGCGCAACATATCACTCTGCCTCCGACGATCGAGTTTCGCGACAGTCTGAAATCTTCTTAAATTAATTTGCTAAACCTCTGATTTGCATAATTTTAATTTACTATGTGACCGGTCACATAAGTGTTAGTGTGACCGGTAACAAGGCGGAGGAAGAATGCCCAAAATTCAGCTGGATAACCTCGTAAAACGGTACGGGGACTTCGAGGTTCTTCATGGAATCAATCTCGAGATGGAAGAAAACGAGTTCACCGTTTTCGTCGGGCCGTCAGGCTGCGGTAAGTCAACAACCCTGCGCATGATTGCCGGTCTGGAGACCGTTTCAGGTGGTGAGATTTACATTGATGGAAAACCTGTCAGCGGGCTTGAGCCAAAGGCGCGTGATCTGGCGATGGTGTTCCAGGATTATGCGCTTTATCCGCATATGGATGTGGCGCAGAACATGTCTTTTGCGTTGCGTCTGCAAAAAGCCCCAAAGTCCGAGATCAACGCCAAGGTCAAAGACGTCGCCAAGATGCTTGGCTTGACAGATTTCTTGCATCGTAAACCGGGTGAACTATCCGGTGGCCAGCGCCAGCGTGTTGCCATGGGCCGCGCCCTGACCCGCGACAGCAGCACTTTCCTGTTTGACGAACCGCTCTCTAACCTTGACGCAAAACTGCGTGGCCAGATGCGGGCCGAACTCGCGCTGATGCGCCAGCAGGTTCAGAAGAACATGATCTACGTGACCCACGACCAGATCGAAGCCATGACCTTGGCTGATCGGATCGTCGTGATGCACGGTGGCTACATTCAGCAGCAGGGCACACCTGAAGAGCTCTACAAACGGCCAGTCAACAAGTTCGTTGCAGGGTTCCTTGGCTCACCGCCGATGAATTTCCTTGATGCCGAGCTGACCGAGATAGACGGCAAACTGGTCGTCAAAGGCGCGGGGTTCCAGATCGCTCTGCCTGAAGAGCGCGCACATAACCTGCCGGCAGCGGCAAAAGGTCCAGTCACCGTGGGCATTCGCCCAGCCGACCTGACATACGCGCCAGAGGCAGCGGACGATCACAGCTTTGATCTTCAGGTTGTTGTCTCTGAATACATCGGCGCTCAATCGGTTCTGATCTGCGACTGCGCAGGCCAGAAAGTTGAGGTTGAGCTAAAGTCTGACACGCCAATCGCGCTGGGAGAACAGCTGCGGTTTGAGGTCAACACAGACGCCATTCATCTATTCGATCGCGAAACGGAGGCCGCACTTTAAGCGGCACAAAACAGCAGTGGAGGAGCATATGCTGAATACTATCAAGAAGGTAGGGGCGGGCGTCACAGCCTTGACCTTGTCGACAACTCTGGCCTTGGCCAATCCTTACGAAGAATACGCTGGTGAAACACTGGTTGTGAACTTCCCAGCACACCCGCATTTCGATGCGGTGATGAAGGTGCTGCCGGAATTCACCAAAGAGACAGGCATTCGGGTTGAAGTGGATCAGCTTCAGTACCTGAAAATGCGTGAAAAGCAGACGCTGGAATTGACAAAAAACAAAGGCGACTATGACCTGATCGCTTACGTGGTTTTCTCAAAGGCAGATTATGTCTATGCCGACCAGCTCGAGAACCTCGCGAAATACTTCATGAACCCAAAGCTGGCGGATCCGGGCTATGACGCAGGTGATTTGATTGACGGCTATGTCGGCAACATCGGTGTCGCAGGCGGTACAAAAGGCTATCTGCCAGGTCCAACTGGCTCTCTGTTTGGTATCCCATTTGGTTCCGAGACATCGATCCTTGGCTATCGTCAGGACATCTTTGATAAGCATGGTCTAGAAGTTCCAACCAACTATGACGAACTGCTCGATGTTGCGTGTAAAATTCCTGAGCTAGAGCCAGGCATGGGCGGTCTCGCCTCGCGTGCGGCCTCTGGTCACCACGCATCCCACGCATTCCTGCTGCATCTGGCACCTCTGGGTGGTCGTATCTTTGACGACAACTGGAATCCAATTGTGAACAACGAAGCTGGCGTGAAAGCGGCTGAAGCGCTGAAATCCATCGTCGATTGCGGAGCAGAGGGTGCTGAAACCTTTGGCTTTGCAGAGGCGGGTGCATCCTTCTTGCAAGGTAATTCCGCGATGTTCCTCGACTCCACCGTCTTCGCGGGTCAGGTGAACAACCCATCTAAATCCAAAGTTGTGGGCAAAGTCGCTTGGGCGCCTCATCCAGTTGGCACACGTGCTGGCTCTCAAACGGGTGGCTTTGGCATCGGCATCCCAGCGAATGCGCAGAACAAAGATGCAGCCTTCCTGTTGATGCAGTGGCTGACCAGCAAGGACGCCGACAAGATGATCGCCATCGCCGGTGGTAACCCATCTCGGTTCTCAACCCATGCCGATCCAGAGGTTCTGGCCGTGCACCCACACCTCGAAGTCTTCGGTGAAGCGCTGAAAAACGCAGATCCGGACTGGCGTCCGATTATCCCAGTATGGGGCAAGATCAACGCAGACATCGGTACATCCCTGTCTAAGGTTCTGACCGAAGATGCGGACATCCAAGAGGCGTTGGATGGCGTGGCAGCGCGCGCGCGCGACATCATGGAAGACGCAGGCTACTACACCTGGAACTAAGCTTCCTCCCTCTCAGGAAAATGGGTGCCGTGGCACGCTCTGCGGCACCCAATCAAAAAGCCAACCAAAGAATTGAAGGGCCTCATTCATGAGCGCTGTAGCAAGGGCCAATCGGCTCACCCCATACATGTTTCTTGCGCCTGCCGCCGTCGTGCTGGTTTTCGCGCTGCTCTACCCCATCGGGTATATGGTCTACGCCAGCTTTCTTGACTGGAGCCCAAGCCAACGTATTGGCGAAGCTGACTTTATTGGTCTGCGCAATTACGCAAACCTTCTTACAGACGCCGCTTTCTTGGAAAGCTTCTGGGTCACGATTAAATTTGCCGCCGTCGTGGTGACGTTGGAGATGATCATCGGGGTGGGTCTCGCGCTGCTGTTGGATCGCAACATTCGTGGCATGTCGCTTCTACGTACGATTTTCATCCTGCCAATGATGATCGCTCCGATCGTTGTGGGTCTGATGTGGCGGTATATGTATCACCCGACCGTTGGTATCTTTAACCGGACCATCAAAAATCTCGGTTTTGAACAGGGCATCCCTTGGCTGTCTGACAGCACCTGGTCATTCATCGCGGTTGTCATTGCAGACGTCTGGCAGTGGACCCCGTTTATTTTCATCCTCGCGCTTGCCGCGATGCAATCTCTGCCACGCTCCGCGCTGGAAGCTGCAGAGATCGACGGTGCCACCGAGTGGCAAAAGATCGTTCTGATCAAAATCCCGCTGATGATGCCGGTTCTAATTGTGACGCTTCTGCTGCGCCTGATCGATGCTTTCAAAGTGCTCGAAGTGATCATGGTTCTCACAAATGGCGGACCGGGTCTGTCGACCGAGATTGTCGCCCTGCGCATCTTCCGCACCGCTCAGGAATTCCAAGAGCTAGGTGAAGCAGCGGCCATGTCAAACCTTCTGCTCATCATGCTCATGGCGCTGACAATCGGCATGTTCATGTACACGAAATTTCAAGAAGCCCGCACAGCACGCATGCTGAAAGCGGCTCAAGCTGAGGACGAATAAGATGGCTGCCTCCACCGAAAAGCAAAATCCAGCGTTTTATGCGCTTTTGGCGGCCCTTGTGGTCATGTCCGTCGGACCAATTGCCTTGATGCTGGCGACCTCGTTCAAGATGAACGTCGATATCTATGATGAAAGCGTTTCAGCTTTCTTCTTCACGCCAACGATCAGTAACTACGAGACCGTGTTGTGTAATGTCCTGTGGTATGAACCCGCACATGTAGATTATTGCGATCCGACCTTCGGACGCGCCTTAGGAAATTCGCTTTTCGTTGCGATTGTTTCGACCGCATTGACGCTGGTGATCGGCTGTATGGCAGCCTACGCGCTGGTGCGCTTTAAGTTCATGGGCCGTGGCACGGTTTCGATGACCACCCTCATGATGCGCATGGTACCCCCGGCGGTCCTGCTTGTGCCTGTGTTCGGCATCTGGACCTTTCAATACGGCCTTGACCAGTCTCACATGGGGATCATCTTTGTCTACACAGCGATGAACCTACCGTTTGTGATCTGGATTTTGCAGAGTTTCATTGTCCAGGTGCCGATCCAGCTCGAAGAAGCTGCACGCATGGATGGCGCGAACCCGATCCAGGTCTTCTTCATGGTGGTTTTGCCGATCATCAAACCGGGCCTCGCAGCCGCAGCGATCTTTACCTTCCGCATCGCCTGGAACGAGTTCCTCTTGGCCAATGCATTGCTTGGTCGCTCGACCCGGACTGTGCCAGTCACCATCGTGAACTCGATCACCGAATACGACATCGACTGGGGTGTGATCATGGCGACCGGGATGTTGCTGGCCGTGCCTCCAATCATCTTCACCTTCGCAGCATCCCGCCAGATCATCACTGGCATGACAGCCGGAGCGGTCAAAGGCTGATGCTGGACTGGTTGCTCACTCCCATTGACCCAGCACGCGCTCATGAGGTTGGCTTTGCGGTTTCTTGGCACGCTCGGCTGATGACCATAGCATGGGGTGTTCTTGCCCCAAGCGCGGTGGTCGCCGCACGGTATCTGAAAGTGATGCCGGGGCAGGACTGGCCAAGAGAGCTTGATAACAAGACGTGGTGGCATTGCCACTGGGTGGGGCAGGTGCTGGCTTATGCGTTGTCGCTGCTTGGATTGGGTCTGATCCTGGGGGGCGGGGCCTTGGGCAATGTAAATGCGTTGCTGCATCAATGGCTTGGATATTCGGTTTTAGCCTTAGCAACACTTCAAGTCTTGTTGGGTGTCTTCAGGGGCAGCAAGGGCGGCCCAACGGCGCGTGCGGCTGACGGAAGTCTGAAGGGGGATCATTACGATATGACCCCTTGGCGTCTGAAGTTCGAGCTGCTGCACCGCATCTTTGGCTACATAGCACTTGTCATCGGAGCTGCGGCGATTGTCTCAGGTCTTTGGGCGGTAAACGCGCCACGTTGGATGTGGATCGTGATCGCCAATTGGTGGGTTGCTTTGCTCATCCTGTCGACGATCCTGCAACGGCGTGGACACGCGTTTGATACCTATCAGGCAATCTGGGGCCCGGACCCTGACCTGCCTGGCAATCGCATCCCCAAAACCGGTTGGGCGACGCGTCGCGAGGACCACCCAATCAAATCGATTTCTCAAGAAGGAGCTGACTAATGTTTGGTGTCATAGAGGGAACAGGATTTGAAGCCATTGAGCCTGAATTCAACGAATGCTTCATTGGTCACGCGCGCGTCGAACGCCTTTGGACTGGCGCACGCTGGTCAGAAGGGCCAGCGTGGTTTCCTGCGGGACGTTATTTGGTTTGGTCTGACATTCCTAACAATCGCCTGATGCGATGGGACGAAACCGACGGCTCCGTTTCAGAATTCCGCAGGCCTTCGAACAACACCAATGGCAACACGGTAGACGGGCAGGGGAGGTTGGTGTCTTGTGAACATCTAACGCGACGCGTTACCCGGACTGATTTTGATGGGACTGTCACTGTCATCGCCGATGCAGTCGATGGTTTACGTTTGAACTCGCCGAATGATGTGGTGGTGAAATCGGATGGCTCAATTTGGTTCACAGATCCCTCTTATGGGATCATGATGGATTACGAAGGCGAACGTGCTGAGAGCGAAATTGGTGCCTGCCATGTCTATCGCTGGGATCCAGAGACCAAGAGCATCAAGGCAGTCGCTACGGATTTTGTAAAACCAAATGGTCTCGCCTTTTCCGCAGATGAAAAGTTTCTGTTCGTCTCCGACACAGGTGGGACCCATGAAGTAGATGGACCAGCGCATATTCGCAAAATACCGCTTACTGAGGATGGCAAACAGCTGACGAAAGGGGCTGTTTTTGCCGATTGCAGTAATGGTTTCTTTGATGGGTTCCGCTTGGACCGCGCTGGGCGGATCTGGAGTTCCGCTGCTGACGGTGTGCACTGCTTGAACGCAAGCGGAGACCTGATCGGAAAGGTCCATATACCTGAAATCGTGGGAAATGTTTGCTTTGGCGGCAGCAAACTCAACCGGCTTTTTATTGCCGCGACTAGCTCGCTCTATTCGGTCTATTTGAACGTAAATGGTTTAAGGTGATCATGAAGCAACCAAGAACACGCTGCGCAAAGAACTCGAGTGGAATCGATCAAGAAATGTCACCTAGCTAACAAAAGCTTCTATGGTTTTGAAATCGACAGTCGCTGCCAAACTGACACTCGAAGCCTGAAAATACGCTATCGATCAGTTGGAAATCTTTTGCGTCACAAAAGGCAATGCTTGTGCGCGCTCGGAATAATATTCGTTCAAAATCAAATTCTTATTGTTGCTTTGAAGGGAGAACTATGTGGCGCTTCATGCCGATTGTTGAAGGTCAGACGAATTTGCCCTTTGCGTCATAAGCAGAACCAACATTTCCATTTCATGTTCCCGCAGACTGTTCCGAATGATCTGATTTTCTTTTCGAATAATCAGTGCTGATATTTTGTGAGAAACAAAAAAACAGCGGCACGACCAAGTGCAACTTATTGTTCTGCCAGAGAAAATAGTAATTTCATCCGCTGGCCTCGAATTCAACGGTTAGTGCGTTTCTCGTTTCACAACGTCGGCATCAAGTAAGACGGTTTCACCGACTTTATTAGGGTCTTCTAAACGTTCGGACAATAGGCGCACAATCGCTGCAACGGTTTCTTCTGTCGGGTTCCGCGCCGTGGTTAGGCGAAAATTTGGCCAATCGGACATCCTTAGGTCATCAAACCCGGTGATGGCTACGTCCTCTGGAACTCTTAAGCCCAGCTCTTGCCTCACTGCTGTGATCGCGCCTAGGGCTGTTTCATCGTTCGCGCACATAATGGCGTCGAGGTCATTCTTCTTCATAAGTGCTATCGCAGCTCGATAGCCGCCTTCATAGGAAAAATCCGCAGTTTCAGTATCGACAAACGCGAGCCCATTGTTCGCTAGTCCCGCCCTCGCTCCAGCTGGGCGTTCCTGCTTTGAGGCGCGATTAGGTAGGCCATCGATGTAAGCAATCTTTCTGCGACCGGTTTCAGCGAGCAAATTGGCCAAGGCGTACATGCCCTCAAAGTTTCTACAGCTCACTGAATCGACGTGTTCAGCATCCACTACGCAGCCGGAGAAAATTAGCGGGATTTGTAATTTGGCACAGGATTCGACGACGAATTCATCGACACTACCACCTCGCACAATCATGGCATCGACTGGGAAACCAAATATTCCATGCAAATTTGGCGTGTCGGAAATTTCTTGGCCACTGAGCACGATCGGCCATTTTCCAATTGCCACAAGTTCTTTGAGCAGGTGATCAACCAACTCGTGATCATAATGGCTGCGCATTTCACCTGCGACGACCGCTACAATGTTTGATTGAGTCTTTTGCAAGCCCGCTGCAAAGGCATTTGGCCGATAGCCAAGGTCCTGTGAAACTTTTAGAATTCGCGTTTTTTTGTCTTGGTCAAGATAGGCGCCGTCAGTGAAAGCTCGCGACACTGCCGATCGGGAGACACCTGCGGCTTTGGCAACATCTGTCGCTGTAACACGCCGCGGGCGAGTCGGTGTCACACTGTCTTCGTTTCGTCCCATACAAACGATTTCGCATACATCGTCTCACCCGTAAAGCGCCTTGGAATGTCACATAACATTCATAAAGGGTCACAATCCTGTAACGTAGCGCCGCTATGTGAACACGTGTGCAGGTTTGCGTGAGTCGCGCAGTCCTCAAGCAAGATTAATCCACAGGCCGTAACTGCTGCGGTCTTCACCTCTGGTATTCGGAGCTTACTATGAAAATCAACTTCGCACTCGCTGCGGCTGCCGCTTTCGGCCTGTCCGCACCAGCATTTGCTGAAACAGAAATCACTTGGTGGCACGCAATGGGCGGGGCCCTGGGTGAAACTGTAAATCAGATTGCGGCGGATTTTAACGCATCCCAAGACGACTACACCATCACCCCTATCTTTAAGGGTACATACGAAGAGACCCTGACAGCTGGTATCGCGGCCTTCCGTGCAGGTGAGCAGCCAAACATCATGCAGGTGTTTGACGCAGGCGCAGCAACTGTGATCGGCGCGAAAGGCGCAACAGTGGCAGTTGAAGACCTGATGAAAGACAATGGTGTTGAGTTTGACATCAACGACTACATCGCAGGTGTGCGTTACTTCTTTGCCGACAATGACGGCAAAATGATCGGCATGCCGTTCAACTCTTCCACGCCAATCATGTACTTCAACGAAGACGCGCTTGCGAAAGCCGGAGTTGAGGCGCCTGCAACTTGGGAAGAATTCGCTTCTGTCACAGCACCAGCTCTGAAAGAAGCCGGTTATGTGCCTCTGTCCCAGTCTCACCTGCCATGGATTTTCACAGAGAACTTCTTCTCTCGTCACGACATTCAGTTCGCTAACAACAACAACGGTTACGACGCGCCAGCGACCGAGATCAAAGTAAATCACCCAGCCATCAAAGCGCATTTCCAAGCGCTGGTTGATTGGAAAGATGCGGGTCTTTTTGAATGGTATGGCACTGGCTGGGGCGACAACGCGGCTCCGTTTGAAAACGGCGAAGTTGCAATGTGGCTTGGTTCCTCCGGTTCCTTCGGTGGCCTGCTGAAAAAAGTGGACTTCCCATTCTCCGCGGCGAAACTGCCTTACTGGGAAGCTGTGACTACAGAGCCTAAGCAAACGTTCATCGGCGGCGCAGCTCTGTTTGCGATGGCAGGCAAATCTGCAGAAGAAAACAAAGCAACTGCTGAGTTCTTCCGCTTCCTGACATCTGAGAACACTCAGTATTTCTGGCACCAGCAAACTGGTTATGTGCCGATCACTGAAGCAGCTTACGACGTTGCGAAGAAAGACGGCCACTATGACCGTTTCCCAGCGGCAGAAGTTGGCATCGAACAGCTGTCTCTGGAAGCAGGTGAGTTTACCAAGGGCTACCGCATGGGCTTCTACGTACAGATCCGCGACGTGATGAACCGTGAATACGGCCGCATCCTGACTGGTGAAACAGATGTGGATACTGCGTTCGAAGCAATCGAGGCAGAAGCCAACAAACTGCTGGCACGTTTCGCCAAGACCCAAGGCTAAGACTTAACTCCTGGCCGGTGGCTCGCCGAACTTTGGTGGGCCGCCGGTTCTTTTGTACTCGGAGACTTTAATGAAACGCGCAGGATTTGCGGTCACTTGGCTGCCCATGTTGCTGCTTTTACCGCAGCTCAGCATTATTGCCGTGTTCTTCTATTGGCCCGCAGCGCATGCGGTCCATTCTTCTTTCTTTCTGCAAGATCCATTTGGTTTTGGGTCAACCTTTGTCGGGTTGGATAACTACACCGATCTTCTGGGGAATGCGCAATATATGAAGGTTGCGGGTTTCACGGTTGTCTTCACGCTTCTTGTGACATTTTTCTCGTTGGCGATCGCGCTTTTGTTGGCGGTGAAGGCTGACACAGTTCTGCGTGGGGCGAAAACGTATCGCACGCTTTTGATGTGGGTTTATGCTGTTGCGCCGCCCGTGGCAGGCGTGATTGGTATTTTGATGTTTGACCAATCCCACGGTCCTTTGACCGAGTTTTTTAATTCCCTCGGATGGGAGTTCAAACTTGGCGTGAACTACAATGATACAGCTTTTGCAATGGTCGTTGTCTCTGTTTGGAAGCAAATTCCAGTCAACTTCATATTCCTGCTATCTGGTCTTCAGTCGATCCCAAAATCTGTGCGTGAAGCCGCGCTGATCGACAATCGATCCGCCTCTGGCCGCTTTTGGGATGTGACCTTCCCGTTGCTTGCACCGACTGGTTTCTTTCTGTTGATCATGAACATTACCTATTCGCTCTTTGACACATTTGGCGTGATCGACACGGTGGTAAAGGGCGAGCCTGGCAACAACCCGATGAGCCTCGTCTACAAAGTCTATGTGGATGGGTTCCGCGGCAATGACCTTGGCGGCTCTTCAGCTCAATCGGTTGTACTGATGGTGCTGGTGCTGGCGCTGACAATCTTCCAATTCCGCCTGGTTGAGCGGCGCATACATTATACGTGAGGACTGAAAATGACTGATACGTTAACGGCACAGTCTGCCGCGACACATGTGCGTCACCGGAAGATCAAATGGAACACCGTCTTTGATCACCTCGTGCTGATCGCCGGATCATTGATGATGATAGTTCCATTGGTTTTGGTGTTCCTGACGGCCTCACTGCCTGACACAGAGATTATCAAAGAAGGTCTTCAGTTTAAACTGGGCGACCAGCTTGGTCCGAACTTCCAGAAGGCAATGTTTGAGTCCAGTGGCTTCACCAATGAAAACACCGGCATGGTGATGTTGAAAAACTCCATGATTTTGGGGGTTGGCTTTGCGGTCGGGAAAATTGTTCTGGGGATGATGGCGGCCTATGCCTTGGTCTATTTCCGTTTGAAATTCGCGACCTTCGCATTCTGGATCATCTTCACCACGCTCTTACTGCCTTTGGAAGTGCGCATTCTGCCATCTTACGAGGTGATCCAAGGCCTTGGGCTGATGAACACCTATACCGGCTTGATTGTGCCTCTGATTGCTTCGGCAACTGCAACCTTCTTCTTCCGGCAATTCTTCCGCTCAGTTCCCGAGGAGCTGGTGGAAGCCGCGCGGATTGATGGAGCTGGTCCGGTCAAGTTCTTCGTCGATATTCTGGTCCCGCTAAGCCAGACCATGATCGCAGCGATGTTCATCATCATGTTTGTCTTTGGCTGGAACCAATATCTTTGGCCGACAATGATCACCACAGATGAGGGAATGTTCACCCTTGTGCGTGGGATTAAGCAGATCGTTCAGGATTTTGAAGGCTCAAACATTCCGGAATATGGACGTGCAAATCTATTGGCCATCATCGCGGTGCTGCCCCCGGTTGCCATCGTGGTCTTCTTCCAAAGCTGGTTCGTTAAGGGCCTGACGGAATCCGATAAATAAGGAAATCAGAAAATGGCAAATGTCATTCTGGATAATATTAAGAAAACTTACCCAAACGGGTTCAAAGCCGTACATGGCGCAGATTTCACAATTCAAGACGGTGAGTTCATCGTGCTTGTAGGCCCGTCTGGCTGCGGAAAATCCACGCTATTGCGTATGATCGCTGGGCTTGAAGACATCACCGAAGGCGCTCTGCATATTGGGGGCCGCGTTGTAAACGATGTGGACCCTGCAGATCGCGACATTGCGATGGTCTTTCAAAACTATGCGCTTTACCCCCATATGACTGTGGCCAAAAACATGGGCTATGGCTTGAAAAACCGCAAAATCTCACAGGAGGAGATTGATCGATCTGTTGCAAAAGCAGCAAAGGTCTTGAACCTGAGTGAGCTGATGGATCGCAAACCCAGCCAATTGTCTGGTGGTCAGCGTCAGCGCGTGGCGATGGGGCGCGCAATCGTGCGCAGCCCAGAACTGTTTCTGTTTGACGAACCTCTGTCCAACCTCGACGCAAAACTGCGCGGACAGATGCGCATCGAGATCCGCCGCCTCCAACGCGAACTGGGAGTGACTTCTATCTATGTGACCCATGACCAGGTCGAGGCGATGACAATGGCTGATCGAATTGTGGTTTTGAACGCGGGTCGTATCGAGCAGATCGGCACGCCTGCTGAGATCTATCACCGCCCGGCATCCACTTTTGTAGCCTCGTTTATGGGGGCTCCTCCAATGAACCTTGTAGATGCACAGGTCGAAAATGGTGTCGTTCGCATGGCCGATGGTGTGACCCTTGGTCAGACTGAGACCAATGAAAATGGACCAGTGACCTTTGGTATTCGCCCTGAAGACGTCGACCTCTCGGGCGAAGGCATCCCTTTGAATATTGAGATTGTTGAAGAACTCGGCGCGCAGCGCCTGCTGCATGGTCAGCTCAGCGGCCAAGACTTCTCAATTCATGTTCCAAAAGAAATTGGCGTCGAGCGTGGGCAACAGCAAGTCGGGTTCAAACCGGGCGCAATGCGGCTCTTTAGCAAGGAAACAGGGCGCGCACTATGATCACTGAAACAATAGCGGAGTTGCCGGCGGTGACTACGTCTCAGCGGGACCAGATTTTGGCCGCCCCGCGGACGCAAGCGGCGCACCGAGAGTTTTTAAACACTCTTCCTGCTATGAATACTGTAGAACTGGGCGGTCAACCCAAGAGTAGGGCGCTCCCAGAGACTTTTAGCATTGCGGCATGGAACGTCGAGCGTTGCCTTTTTCCAGAAGAAAGCGCTGAACACCTGCAAGACATCGCGCCGGATTTGGTTCTATTGTCTGAAATGGATCATGGCATGTCACGTACAAGCCAGGTCCACACCACGCGCGAATTCGCCTCACATATGGGGATGCAATATGCTTATGGTGTGGAATTCTTTGAAATGGGTCTTGGCGGTCCGACGGAACGTGAATTCTGTAGAGACGACTTCAACGAGCTAGGGTGGCATGGCAATGCCATTCTGTCGTCGGTTCCAATGCTTCGTACCGCAATGGTCCGTCTTGACCAAACAGGACATTGGTTTTGCGAAGCGAGCGGCGCAGATGATACAGAGCAGCCGCGCATTGGCGGGCGGATGGCTTTGCTAGCTGAGCTGCCGGTTCAAAACGGCACGATTACAGTGGTGTCGACACATCTGGAAAGCAATGCTGATGGTCCTTACCGAGAGCGGCAGTTTGAAATTCTGCTGAACGCAATTGACGACTTTGCGCCGAGTGGTCCAGTGCTGATCGGCGGAGATTTGAATACGGGCAATCACGTCCCTCCAGATTTCGACTGGCGGCAGGAAGGGCTTTTCGCCCTCTCCGAAAAGCAAGGGTATTCCTGGGATTTTACAGCACCGGGATACTCGACCCGCGCGAGCCTGATCTCGCCACATCCAGATCGGGTTATGAAGCTGGATTGGATAGCCGGCCGCGGATTCAACTGTTTGGATAAGGGCATCAAAGTTTCGCTTGGAAAAGACGAAAAACCATTGTCAGACCATGACCTCGTTTGGGCGAGGGTCGGACTAGTACCTTAGCTATTGTTACAGCTTTGGGACTTCTGCATGATGCTTCGGGTGCCGATGAATCTAGTTTCGGCAGTTCCACGACGGGCAACTTTGCCACGTCTCAACGCGGAGACAGCGTCTCCGCGTAAATGACTTTTAAGGGCTGTTCGCTTAACTTTTGCAGAGTCCGTTTATTTTGCGCGGCGCAGATATTCATAGCCATCGCAGCATTGGTCAATTTGCCCCCACAACCTTCGACCAATCGCAATCGAAACCGGGATGAGCGGGCAAAACGTAACTGATTAGACGTTTCTGACCTGCGTTAGGCGGCTAGGAATCCCCCATCTACAACAAGCTCTGTTCCCGTTACAAATGAGCTTTCATTTGACTATAGGAATAGCACCGCGTTGGCAATTTCACGTTCCTCCGCCAGCCGTCCCATTGGATACCGCGTCAACAGGATTTCTCGTAAGCCTTTGATCTTGCTGAATAACTCCTGCACCAATGGCGTTTCACAATGCCCTGGGTATACGAGGTTCACTCGAATTGACGACTTCGCATAGTCCAACGCCATGTTCCGTGAGAAGCTGACAAGCGCCGCCTTTGAGGCCGCATATGCACAGCTTTTGGTCTCACCGGTGAACGACGTAATTGATCCAGCAAGGACAATGGAACCACCTCCCGCTTTTTCCAAAAATGGGATGGTATGTTTGCAGGTCAGAAAGACGCCTTTTAAGTTGACCTGCATCACCTTGTCCCAGTCGTCTTCAGCCATGTCTACAGCTGTTCCGTTTGTTGTGATACCGGCGCATGCGAACACACCGTCTATTTTTCCAATCTGGTCTTGGGCGTTTTCCGCTGCTGCAAGAACACTTTCACCAGAGGTGACATCAACCTGTTGGGCACTTGCAGCGTATCCATCGGCGTTCAACGCGTCTGCGACTCTTTGTGCGGCATCAAGATTAATATCCGCGACAACAACCTGAGCGCCTTCTTCCGCGAGGCGACGCGCAGTCATCGCGCCCAAGCCCGAAGCACCACCGGTTATGAAAACGGATCGTCCGTTCATTCTCATTTTAAAGCCCTCAAAGCTGAATTTCACTGGGGTCAAACAACACGCGCCCCTCCTTGCCACCAACCAGTCGCAGAGTTTCTCCGGTTACATGCCCGCTCAGATGACTTGAAACCAGATAGGTCACGGCGTTTGCGACGTCTTCAGGAGTGGCGAACTTCCGTAGGCTCGCCGTTTGAAGGACTTTGATCATTTCATCCTTTGCTGTCAGCTTGGCTTCGATCATCCGAGTGCGCACAAATCCCGGGGCAACCAAGTTGACGCGCCCCTGCGGTGCAATTCGAATGATTTCATCCTTAAGGGTGGGCAGCAGTCCGCTGGTGAATGAGGCTTTGGCAGCAGAGTAGTCCGAATGCCCTGGTTGCCCCCAAACACCTGACATGGAACCGATAAGGACAACCGAAGGATCCCGTGGTGGAGTTGACGCGTTTTTAAGCTGATTGAGGTATCCACGCAGACTTAGGAATGCCGACGTCAAGTTGCGCTCAATGGTCGTGTTCCACTGTTCAAGCGACATGTCGGAAAGAGCAACTTGTTCCTCTTTTAAATATCCGGCATTGCAGACAAAATCGTGGATGACCCGATCCGCAGCCACGCGGGAAAACATGTCTTGCACCTCTTCCTCGACTGTCAGATCAGCCCGAAGGATGGTGGCACCATGTGTTTGGAATACCTGTTCGCCGGCGAGTGCCTCAACTCGATCTCTTGAAGAGTGATAGTGCAACAAAACATGTGCGCCCCCAGAAGCCAATTGCCGCGCAATCGCAGCCCCAATATCTCCCGATGCGCCAGTCACCAGTACGTTGCGACTGTGTAGTTTTGGATCCAATTTAGGCTTTCTTTTCAGGTTATCTGTTGTGATCTCATTTCTGGAGGACAGTGTTCGCCAGAAGCTGCCGAGCGCAGTTAGAAACGAGTTTCGCTAATCGCAAAGCACTTTTTGATGTAAATCGGTACATACCATTCGGTGCGAAGTCCCGCTTCCATCACAAAGGAGTCCCCAGCCCGAATAATCCGGGTTGACCGGTCATCTAAGTTGGTGACTTCCGCCTCGCCCTCAAGAATATGGCAGAATTCCGTGATGCCATCCATTGTTGCTCGAAACCGGCCAGCATTGCATTCCCAAATGCCAAATTTGGATCCGCTTTGGGTATCATTGCTGTAAAGCCAAACGCCTTGCTCTGCCTTTCCAGAGATCAAATTGGCGCTATCATCTTTAATGGTGCGCGCCACCTTTGGAGCATCAAATAAGATGAATTTAGGCTGTGCCGTTGTGTGGGTGAAGTTCTGAGCATTCATGAGGACCACTCCGAATTGTTTAGGAAAAGGACCGGGCTTTTTGAAAAGCCCGGCCTAGTTAAAGCTAATCCATTACACGGGAGATCAGCTTTGTATGTAGACCATATGAGTTTGAGTGAACTCATAGAGGCCGTGCTTGCCATCGGCACCTCCGATGCCGGACTTGCGAACACCTGCGTGGTAACCCTGCATGGCTTCAAAGTTGTTGCGATTGATGTAGGTCTCACCGAATTTCAACTCGCGGCAGGCCTGCATCGCAGAGTTGATGTCACGCGTGTAGATCGATGAAGTCAGGCCATATTCACTGTCGTTAGCGCGTGTGATTGCTTCGTCGATATCTTTCACAGTGTTGATTGGCAAAACAGGGCCAAAGACCTCTTTCTGCATAATCTCGCTGTCTTGAGCGCAATCGGTCAGAACGGTAGGTTGGTAGTAGTTGCCCTGACCCAAGTCAGCCACTTCGCCACCTGTAACAATCGATGCTCCAGCCGCTTTTGCGCGCTCGACCATTCCTGCGACCTTATCCAAACCGGCTTTGTTAATCATTGGTCCGTAGGCAACGCTGAAGTCTTCTGCTGGGTTGCCGAACTTTTGTTCGGACATTTTCTGAGACAGTTTTGCGACGAATTCGTCTTCGACACTGGCTTCCACGTAGACACGTTCTGCGCAATTGCAGACCTGACCGGAGTTAATGACGCGAGACGCAACAATCGCTTCTGCAGCCAGATCCAGATCAGCGTCCTTCAAGACAATCGCAGGAGCTTTGCCACCCAGTTCCAAATTCACTTTGGTGATGTTTTTGGCAGCTGCACCCATGATCCGAGAGCCGGTTTCTACGGAACCGGTGAAGCTCAGAAGGCCTACGTCAGGGTTTTCACAAAGCGCAGCACCCGCAACGGCGCCACGGCCATAAACCATGTTCACCACACCTTCAGGCATGTCGGTTTCTGCTAACAGATCCATAAACATGGCCGCGTTGTTTGGTGTTTCTTCCGACGGTTTCAACACGATGGTGTTGCCTGTCAAAAGGGCAGGCGCAAGCTTGCGTGCGATCAGGAAGAACGGGAAATTCCACGGCAGAATGCCACCAACAACCCCGATGGCCTGGCGGAACAGGAAGATGCTTTCGTTAGGGTTATCGGAAGTGACGATCTCACCTTCAAGACGGCGCGCCCATTCTGCCATGTAGTCAATGTAGTCAGCAGTGAAGTTCACTTCGACTTCCGCCAAACCCATGGTTTTGCCTTGCTCAGCCACGATGGCCTTAGCAAGCGCCGGCACGTTTTGACGAATTTTTGCTGAGATTTGGCGCAGATATCCGGCGCGCTCGATTGGTGCCTTTGCCTCCCAGCTCCTCTGGGCGGATTTAGCTGCTGCGATCGCATCGGCAACTGCCTCAGGTGAAGTTTCTGGAATTTCAGACAAGACCGCACCGGTCGCTGGATTGAGCACGGGGATTACGCCCTGCGCCTTTGCATCGACAAATCCGCCGTTGATGAAATTACGGTGTTGAATCGTCATTCTTTCCTCCCGATCCATACATAGTTCTATTATGCAGAACTAATCTATTGCAATGCAATACTCGATTCCAATTTTGATTCTGTCAACCGTGAACGAACCGCAACAAAAAAGGCGCGGTAAAGCCGCGCCTTAATCAAGATCCAAGACCACTCATCTGGTCTCGAGGTAATCCAATATTCGCATGAACCAGATAGCCGTACCCATGCCAAACATTTTACTACGCCTGAATGGGACGGTTTTGATTTTTGAAATGGGAAGGGACAATGAGTTAGCATCCGCACCCAAAACGCGTTCTGACAAGACGCGCCCCATCACCATCGACATCGCGACGCCACGGCCGTTGTAGCCAAGACCAGCAAGCAATCCGGGTTGCGGTTCGTGAAGATGAGGCAAGTGATCATCGGTGATGGCTATTCGACCACCCCATTGGTGGGTCCACTCCACGCCTTTCAACTGAGGATAGACACGCTCCGAATCTTTTTGAAGCCAGTCAAATCCCGACAGGGTTTCGCCTGGTCCCGGACGCCCCAGCCCTCCGTAAACCAGTCGATTATCTGGCTCACGGCGTGCATACATGATGACGCGCCGGCTGTCAGAGATTGTGTGGCCTTCCGGTAGGATCGAATTAATCACCGCATCGGGAAGCGGGGCGGTCGATATCTGGATAGGGGTCAATGGCACGATGCTTTTTGACAATCCCGGTAACAGATCATCTGAATAGGCATTTGTTGCCACAACGACCCAATCGGATTGAACGGATCCTTTAGGTGTCTTGGCGATCCACTTTTGACCGTTCTTAGCCAGTGACAGCACAGGGCTTTTTCCAAAAAACTGCGCTCCGCGTTCCGTTGCGGCTTTCGCCAATCCCTGTGCGAACATCTTTGGATGCACCGCGCCGCCCTTGTGGGTGATTACACCTGACAAGTATGATTTGGTTCCAGACAAGCGATTTAGCTCGTCTCCTTCAACCACCTCTGCGGTTGACCCATACGCACGCCAGTTCTCAATGTCTCTCAGTGAGGCGCGATGTGCTTTGGAACTATGGTTGACCCGTAGCCAACCCTTTTGGCGCGCCTGGCATTCAATCTGGTAGGTGCGCACGAGTTCAAAAAGCTCGTCAGCAGAGTTTAGGGACGCCTCTGTTACTCGCTCAAAATAGGTGTCACCAAGCAACTGGTGCAGTTGTTTTGGCGAGTTGAAGGGAAGAAGCGGGTTGACCTGTCCCCCGGTACGTCCCGACGCTCCCCAAGCCACATCCGCAGCATCTAAAACAACTACCTTTGTCCCAGCTGCCACCAAGTTCAGTGCAGTTCGTAATCCGGTGAAGCCCGCTCCAATAATGGTGACATCCGCTGATATTTGATCTTCCAAGGATGCATGTGGCGTATCGGGCGGTGCCGTGGCCTGCCACAACGATTGCTGAACCGGTGGTACAGGCGGAGTATTTTGAATCATCGGAATCTCATATTGCAGAACACGCCTATCAATATGTGAGACAATATGCTAATTGGTCAAGCCACAGTTTAACTCGATCGCCAACCAATGATCTTGGAAACTTCTTCAGCCGCTGCTTTCACTTTTTCAGATTGCGCGATGACATCGGCGGAACCGGCTGCCTGCTCAAGTGACCAGAGAGACATGCAGGCGACCACATCGTCCTGTTCGTTGAAAATCGGCGCGGCAATACCCGTAACCTGAAGCACTTCTTCTTTAACAGCGCGGCCATAGCCATTTGCTTTTGTTTCCCAGAGTGACCGATTAAGTTCCTCCGCGGACGTCAGTGTGAATTCCGTGAATTTTTCGTATTCAAGGCTTTCGAGCAGTTCTTGCTTTCTATTTTCTGACATAAACGCAAGAAACACTTTACCTGCAGCAGTGCAATGCAACGGGGCATGGTCACCGGAATGCGCCGCATATCGGACAGGAACATAGTCCGCTGTACGCAAATAAAGAATCGTCTGACCATCAAGAATGGATAAGGCAGCATTCATCTTTGTTGCTTCGCTCAAGCGATTCATCGGTTCTGCAGCGACTTGTTGTAGATCGATTCTTCGCCAAGCAGAACGCGCCCATTGATGTAACCGAGAACCGGTCCGGTAAGTTCGAGATGGCTTGTCGTATGAAATCAGCTCTTCACCTTGCAACACTGCGAGAATGCGATGGCAGGAGCTTTTCACAAACCCTGTGCGTTCTACAATCTCTGAAAAAGCAAGGGGTTGGCGTGCCTCGGACAGTATATCCATGACCGTCGCACACTTTGTGACAATGGAACTTTCAGTTGATCTGCCCATAATTCTCTTACTCCATCTACTGCAATGTAGAACTAGCGACACGCCTGCGCCTTGGCAACCGCGCTGCTTTTCTGAGCAAAAATAAAAATATTGACGCAGCTTCCCATGCCTGACTACTATCGATTTGCGGGACCAAAGTTCCGCAATGCAAGACAAATAGAAAGAGCTGCACACCGCAGAGTTGATCCAACAGGAGACAAAAATGAAAAAGCTGATGACAGCACTTGTCGCGGGAACCGCACTGAGCGCATCCATGGTGCCTGCACAGGCGCTCGACGAGATTACCGTTGCTTATTTCCTTGAGTGGCCATTGCCGATGATGGAAGCGAAAGCTTCAGGCGCATATGATGAAGCCCTTGGCATGAAGGTGAACTGGGTAAGCTTTGAAACCGGTACTGCAATGAGCGCAGCGATGGCATCTGGTGACGTTCAGATCGCGGTAAGCCAAGGTCTCCCACCTTTCGTTGTTGCGGCTTCTGCCGGTCAGGACCTTCAGATTGTTGACGTTGCGGTGACTTACTCTGAGAACGACAACTGCGTTGTTTCCACTGATCTGGAAATCGACAAGACCAATGCTTCCGAGCTGGCGGGTAAGAAAGTGGCAGTGCCTCTGGGCACAGCGGCACACTACGGCTTCCTGCGTCAGATGGATCACTTCGGTGTGGAGCTTTCCAGCTTGGACGTCGTCGATATGGCCCCACCTGAAGGTGCTGCGGCACTGGCGCAAGGCTCGATTGATTTCGCTTGCGGTTACGGCGGTGGTCTGACCCGCATGAAAGAACATGGCAACGTATTGCTGACAGGTGCAGAGAAGGAAGACCTCGGCATTCTGGTGTTTGACGTCACATCCACTCCGGCAGCCTTTGCAGCGGAAAATCCAGACCTGGTTGCGACCTTCCTAAAGGTAACAGCAGACGCAAACACACGCTGGACCTCCGGTGAAGGTGGCGAAGAAATGCTGGCGGTTCTTGCGAAAGAAGCTGGTATGGATCTTGAGGCGGCACGCGGCGCGATTGCGACAATGGGTTTCCCAAGCCTTGATGAACAGCTGTCCGCAAAATGGATGGATGGCGGTATCCAGACCTTCATGAAAGGTGTGGCAGACGTTTTCGTAAATGCGGGCAGCATCGGTGCTTCTCAGCCTAGCTACGAGACCAACGTCAACATCGAGACAATGCAAATCGCCAACGAAGGCTGATTTGACACTCAAGCGGAGCCGTCTCCCCCGGCTCCGCTACCCCTCACTCCCATCTTTTATTTCGAGGTCAATTTTTAAGACCTCCATCCATCCTTTCCAGGAGGGAATATGACAGGACTATCAATCGAGAACATCTCGATGCGTTTTGATTTGCCCGATGGCGGTCATGTCCAAGCGCTTCAAGATGTCAGCCTAGACTTGAAACAGGGCGAGCTCATGAGCGTGCTTGGCCCGTCAGGTTGTGGCAAAACCACGCTCCTCAATATCGTTGCCGGGTTTCTCGGCGCAACTTCAGGTCAAATTTCGCTGAACGGGCATCGCGTCGATGGACCCGACGCTGAACGCGGCATGGTCTTTCAGAAAGGCGCGCTGTTTGAGTGGATGAGCGTGCGTGACAACGTCAGCTTCGGTCCACGTATGGCTGGAAAATCCGAAAGCGATTACGGCGCAGAAGTTGATCATTTGTTGGAGGTCGTCGGCCTTAAAGACTTCAAAGAGAAAGCGATTTACGAACTTTCCGGCGGGATGCAGCAACGCGTGGCCCTCGCACGCTGCCTGGCCAACCATCCTGATGTGATCTTGATGGATGAACCTCTAGGTGCATTGGACGCGCTTACGCGTGAAAAGATGCAGTCCTTGGTTCTGAAGCTCTGGAAAGAAACTGGTAAGACCATCATCTTGATTACCCACTCTGTGGAAGAAGCTCTCTTGCTGGGTGAACGTCTCTTGGTGATGGCCCCAAGGCCGGGTCGCATTCATACCGAATACCGGCTGCCCTTTGCTGATCTTGGAGTTGGGCAAGATTTACGTGAAGTGAAAAAACATCCTGACTTTGCAGTAAAGCGCGACGAAATCCTCAGCATGATCTGGGATATGGAAGAAGAAATTATGGGCCGCTCGGAGGATGCAGCATGATTCCTATTCTGATTTATGCAGGTATCTTCATTGCCTCTTTTTTCATTGTGAAAGCCATTGCCGGTCAGGCGACAAAAAGTGGTTTCAACTCACTGAAAACCGTCACCTTCGGAGACGAAAGCGCGGTCACTTCTGATCGCACGGCCTCCGTTATTTCTATCCTGACTATCTTTGTGATTTGGGGCGCCTTCACCGGGTCCAAAATCCTGCCAGGCTTCCTGCACGCTCCAGGTCCTTTTGTAGGTGAGGCGACTTTTTCCTACACCGTCGAAGCCTCCGACGGCGCTCAGGACGACGCGGATGTAACCGTCCTGGTCTATGAGGGCACCCTGAAACCCGACGTTCCTGAAGTGGAAGCGGGTGATGGTTTCGCCAAGAATGACTCTCTTATTATCGCGGCTTACCGTAGCCAATTGGCTCGACTGGATCGCAATGATGAGCAAGGTAGAGATGAAGGGGCCAAAATCACTGCCGTGAACGGTCAATCCATCGCCCCGGGTGATGACATTCAAACCGACTTTGGTCGCGTAACAATGTCACAACGCGGGACCCTGAACATTGTGCCTGACACTGGTTGGCAGATGGAACCCATTTGGTTGCCTGCTCCCGAAGCAGTTTTTAGTCGCTTCGGTGAAATCATCAGCGAAGGTTTCCGCAACTACACTTTGGGTGAACACCTTGGATACTCGCTCTTCCGCGTTATTGCGGGCTTTGTCCTTGGCGCATTGGCGGGCATTCCACTGGGCTACGCTATGGGTCTGTCCAATTGGTTCCGCGGCTGGTTTGACCCAATCGTAGAATTTATGCGTCCTGTTCCACCGCTGGCATTGATCCCGCTTGTGATCATCTGGGCTGGGATTGGCGAGGCTGGAAAGATCATCTTGCTGTTCCTTGCAGCGCTCTGGATCATGGCGATCGCAGCACGGTCAGGTGTGTCAGGCGTGAATATCTCTAAGGTCCACGCGGCCTATTCACTTGGCGCTTCCAAAGCGCAGATCATGCGTCACGTGATCATCCCGAATTCACTTCCGGAAATCTTTACCGGTGCACGGGTTGCAATGGGGGTCTGCTGGGGCACCGTTGTTGCGGCAGAACTGGTTGCTGCGGAAAA